>NZ_CP029192.1:2775127-3083475 GCF_008642315.1 Streptomyces venezuelae
CACTCCGCACGAGCAAGGAGATGCGGTTCTCCCGCACTCGCGCCGAGCAGGGGATGCCCCCTTCCAAGCTCTTGATGAGCAGGTGATACCCCGTTCGCAGCGGGGCACGGCAGGCGCACACCTCAACAGTAGGCCGCAGAAGGCTTCCACGGGCAGCGGTCGACTACGGTTGCCCGAATGCGACCCGGCCACCCGTATGCCTCTGGTATGCGCCGAACGGGTGGCCTTCAACCGCTACTCCTCGGTCGGAAGCGCGACTTCCCGCGCCGCGTCCGGTCCTTGTTCGAGCAGGACAGAGAACCCTTCCTCGTTGAGAACCGGAACCTTCACCTGCATGGCCTTGTCGTACTTCGACCCGGGGTTGTCGCCGACGACGACGAAGGAGGTCTTCTTGGAAACGGAACCGGTCACCTTGGCTCCCCGGCTCTGCAGGGCCTCTTTTGCGCCATCCCGGGTGTGGTGTTCGAGCGTTCCCGTGACGACGACGGTGAGGCCCGCGAGCGGGCGCGGACCCTCGTCCTCGCCGCTCGACTCCTCCTCCATGCGCACGCCGGCCTCCCGCCATTTGCGCAGGATCTCCCGGTGCCAGTCCTCGGCGAACCACTGTTTGAGGGAGGCCGCGATGGTCGAGCCGACGCCCTCCACCGCGGCCAACTCCTCCTCGGTGGCCTGATCGATGCGGTCGATGGAACGGAACTCGCGGGCCAGCGCCTCGGCGGCCACCGGGCCGACGTGCCGGATCGAGAGGCCCGTGAGGACGCGGGCGAGGGGGCGCTCCTTGGCCGCCGCGATGTTCTCCAGCATGGCCAGGGTGTTCTTCTTCGCCTCGCCCTTCTGGTTGGCGAAGAAGGTGACGACCTTCTCCTCGCCGGTCTTGGGGTCGCGCTTGGGCAGGCCCGAGTCCTGGTCGAGTACGTAGGACTTGATGGGGAGGAGCTCTTCGACCTTCAGGTCGAAGATGTCGCCCTCGTCGAGGATCGGCGGTTCGGCGGGCTCCAGCGGCCTGGTCAGGGCGGCCGCGGCGACGTACCCGAAGTTCTCGATGTCCAGGGACTTGCGGCCCGCGAGGTAGAAGAGACGTTCACGCAACTGGGCGGGGCACGACTGGGCGTTGGGGCAGCGGAGGTCGATGTCGCCCTCCTTCATGGGGCGCAGCGCCGTGCCGCACTCGGGGCACTCGGCGGGCATCACGAACTCCCGCTCGGTGCCATCCCGCAGGTCGACGACGGGGCCGAGGATCTCCGGGATGACGTCTCCGGCCTTGCGGATGACGACCGTGTCCCCGATGAAGACGCCCTTCTTCTTCACCACGTCCTGGTTGTGCAGGGTGGCGAACTCGACCTCGGATCCTGCGACGGTGACGGGTTCCACCTGCGCGTACGGCGTGACGCGGCCGGTGCGGCCGACGCCGACGCGGATGTTGATCAGCTTGGTGTTGACCTCCTCGGGCGCGTACTTCCACGCGATGGCCCAGCGCGGCGCGCGCGAGGTGGAGCCGAGGCGGCCCTGCAGCGGGATCTCGTCGAGCTTGACGACGACGCCGTCGATCTCGTGCTCCACGGAGTGGCGGTTCTCCCCGAAGTACGTGATGAAGTCACGGACGCCTTCGAGTCCCTCGACCACCTTGTTGTGCTTGGCGGTGGGCAGGCCCCACTCGTGCAGCAGCTCATAGGCGTGGCTGAGGCAGTCGATGTCGAGGCCCTCGCGAGCGCCGATGCCGTGCACCACCATGTGCAGCGGCCGGGTGGCGGTGACGCGCGGGTCCTTCTGGCGCAGCGAACCCGCCGCCGCGTTGCGGGGGTTGGCGAAGGGCTTGTCGCCCGCCTCGACGAGGCGGGCGTTGAGCTCCTCGAACTTCTCCATGGGGAAGAAGACCTCGCCGCGGATCTCCACGAGGGCGGGGACGCGGTCGCCCGCGAGGCGCTGCGGGATGTCGGCGATCGTGCGGACGTTCGGCGTGATGTCCTCGCCGGTGCGGCCGTCGCCCCTGGTCGCGGCGCGGGTCAGCTTCCCGTCCTCGTACGTGAGGTTGACCGCGAGGCCGTCGACCTTCAGCTCGCACAGGAGGTGGAAGTCCGGGGTGCCGGCCTCCTTGGCGACGCGGTCGGCCCAGGCGGCGAGCTCCGCGTCGTCGAACGCGTTGTCCAGGGACAGCATGCGCTCGCGGTGCTCGACGGCGGTGAACTCCGTCTCGTACGAACCCGAGACCTTCTGGGTCGGCGAGTCGGGGGTGCGGAGCTCGGGGTGCTCCTCCTCCAGCGCTTCGAGGGAGCGCAGGAGCTTGTCGAACTCGGCATCGCTGACGACCGGTTGGTCCTTCACGTAATACCGGAAGCGGTGCTCCTCGATCTGCTCGGCCAGCTGGGCATGCTGATCCTGTGCCTCGGCGGGCACAGAGCCTTGCTGTTCGACAGCCACCGTTTCGTCCTCCCGTTATGTCATACCCAATTACTCAGGGTTGTCTGCGAGCGATCTCGCCGCCCTGGCGCAGTGGGCGAGCGCCGCACGCGCATACGCGGGTGATGCGCCCGCGAGCCCGCACGACGGGGTGACCACGACCGACTCCGCGAGTGTCCCCGGATTCAGCCCCAGCCTGCGCCACAACGTCCTGACACCCATGACGCTACCGGCAGGGTCTGACAATCGGCCGTCCACGCCCGGCACGACACCGGCGAAGAGCCGCGTACCGCCCTCGACCGCCTCACCGATCACTTCGTCGTCACGCTCGGTGAGCAGATCGAAGTCGAAGGAGACCGCGTCGGCCCCGGCTCGGCGCAGCAGCGCGAACGGCACGTCGGGCGCGCAGGAGTGGACGACCGTGGCGCCGTCACCACCACCGTCGCCGTGGACGGCGAGGACGTCCCGCAGTGTGCTCTCGACGAGCTGCCGGTCCACGGCGCGGTGGGTGCGGTACTCGCTGGCGGTCTTGATCCGGCCGCGCAGCACGGCGATCAGCGAGGGCTCGTCGAGCTGCAGGACCACCTGGGCGCCGGGCACCCTGCGGCGGACGTCCGCGAGGTGCGCGCGCAGGCCTTCGGCGAGGGATCCCGCGAGGTCGCGGCAGGCGCCGGGGTCGGAGAGCGCCGCCTCGCCGTTCCTGAGCTCCAGGGCCGCGGCAAGCGTCCAGGGGCCGACGGCCTGGACCTTCAGCGGGCCCTGGTACCCCTGGGTGAACTCCTCCAGGGCGTCGAGGTCCTCGCCGAGCCACGCCTTGGCCCGCCGGGTGTCGCGGCCCGGGCGGTCGCCGACGCGCCAGCCGCTGGGCTCCACGCGCGCGTACAGGTCGACGAGGAGCCCGGCGGTGCGGCCGATCATGTCGGCGCCGGGGCCGCGCGCGGGCAGCTCGGCGAGGTACGGCATGCCCTGCTCGGGCCCCTCGAAGCTGCCGGTGACGGTCTTCGCGGCCTCGCGGGCGTCCCCGCCGGGCATGGAGCCGATGCCGGTGGCGGCGCACCGGGTGAACGCGTCGCTCATCGTCCCGGCCGCACCGTCAGGTCGTTGACCTCCGCGTCGCGGGGCAGGTCGAGGGCCATGACGATCGTCGTGGCGACCGACTCGGGGTCGATCCAGCGGGACGCGTCGTACTCCTTGCCCTCCTGCTGGTGGACCTTGACCTGCATGGCGCTCGCCGTGCGGCCGGGGTAGACGGAGGTGACGCGGACGCCGTTGCCGTGCTCCTCCTGGCGCAGCGAGTCGGCGAGGGCCTTCAGGCCGTGCTTGGAGGCGGCGTACGCGGACCACTCGGGGCCGGCGCTGAGGCCGGCACCGGAGTTGACGAAAACGACATGCCCCTGGGCGAGCCGGAGTTGGGGCAGGAAGTGGCGGGTCAGCTCGGCGGGGGCGATGAGGTTGACGTTGAGCTGGTGGCGCCAGGCCTTGGGGGTGAGGTCGCCGACCCGGCCGAGGTCGACGACGCCCGCGATGTGCAGCAGGGAGTCCACGCGCGAGGGCAGCGACTGGTGCCCGAAGGCCCAGGACAGCTTGTCGGGGTCGGAGAGGTCTCCGACGAGGGTGCTCGCGCCGGGGAACTCGGCGGCGAGCTCTTTGGCGCGGCCCGCGTCCCGCGCGTGCAGGACGAGGTCGTCGCCGCGGGTGTGGAGGCGGCGGGCCACGGCCGCGCCGATGCCGGAGCCGGCCCCGGTGATCACATGTGTTGCCATACCCGCCATGCTCGCATCACTGGGTGCCCGCGGATTCCTCCAGGTAGGCCAGCGCGCCGACGGGCTCCTCCGCGAAAAAGACGAGGTCGGTGAGCGGGAGGGGCAGGAAACCCTCGTCCTCCATGCGGCGGAACTGCTCCTTGAGGCCGTCGTAGAAGCCCTCGGAGTTCAGCAGCACCACCGGCTTGGTGTGCTTGCCGTGCTTCTTCAGCTCCAGGATCTCGGTGGCCTCGTCGAGCGTGCCGGTGCCGCCCACCATGATCACGATCGCGTCGGCCTTCTCCAGGAGCAGCGCCTTGCGCTCGGCGAGGTCGCGCGCGATCACCATCTCGTGGGGCTCCACGACCTGCCGGGCCTTGGCCGCCAGGAAGTCCACGGAGACGCCCACGAGCCGCCCTCCCGCCGCGTCCACGCCGTCGGCCACGACCTTCATCAGACCGCTCTCGGAGCCGCCCCAGACCAGCGTGTGGCCGCCCTTGCCGAGCAGTTCGGCGAATTCGCGGGCCGGGCGGGTGTAGCGGTCGTCGAGGTCGGCGGCGGAGAGGAAGACGCAGATGTTCATGGGCCCACGGTACGTTCCGTACCGGAGACCACTCGCAGAGCATCCGTCGAGGAGGGCACGACATGACCAACGGGCATCAGATCACCGTCGAGCAGGGCACGGACCACGTGCGCGTGGTGCACGACGGGCAGGTCGTGGCGGAGAGCAGCCGCCCCGTGCTGCTGCGCGAGACGGGCTACCCCGTCCGGCACTACCTCCCCCCGGAGGACGTCCGCACGGACCTGCTGACCCCGTCGGAGACCACCACGTACTGCCCCTTCAAGGGAACGGCTTCCTACTGGTCGCTGCCGGGGGCGGCGGACACGGTGTGGGCGTACCCGGTGCCGAAGGCGGCCGTGGCCGGGATCAAGGACCACTTCTGCTTCTACGAAGCAGAAGTCACGGAAGCGTAGGCCAGGTCACGACGCAGCGGTGAACGTCCGCCGGTAGGCGACAGGCGAGACGCCGAGCACGGCCCGCATGTGCTGGCGCAGTGAGTTGCCGGTGCCGAAGCCGGACCGGTGGGCGACCACGTCCACCGGCAGGTCGCTGGACTCCAGGAGCTGCCGCGCGAGTTCGATGCGCTGCGCGGTCAGCCACCGGCCGGGCGACATGCCGACCTCTTCCTGGAAGCGGCGGGTGAAGGTGCGCAGGCTCATGCGCGCGTGGGCGGCCAGTTCGCCGAGGGGCAGCGGTTCCTGGAGCCGTTCGAGGGCCCACGCGCGCGTGGCGGCCGTCGTGGCGAGCGTGGGCTCGGGGACGGGCCGCTCGATGTACTGCGCCTGGCCGCCGTCGCGCCACGGCGGTACGACGCACACGCGCGCTACGTGGTTGGCGACGGCGGCACCGTGGTCGCGCCGTACGACGTGGAGGCAGAGGTCGATGCCGGCCGCGACGCCCGCCGCGGTCAGCACGTCGCCGTCGTCCACGAAGAGCACGTCCGCGTCGACCTTGATCCTGGGGAAGGAGCGCTGGAAGTCGCGGGCGACGTGCCAGTGCGTCGTCGCGGGGCGCCCGTCGAGGAGGCCGGCGGCCGCGAGGACGAACGAGGCGTTGCAGAAGGACACGATGCGGGTGCCGGGCCTGATCCTGCGCAGGGCCGCGGCCACCGGCTCCGGAAGTTCCTCGCCCGTCATCCCCCGGTCGAAGCTGCGGGTCGGCGTGATCACCACGGTGTCCGCCGTGTCGAGGGCCTCGGGCCCGTGCTCGGCCGTCACCGTGAACCCGGAGTCCGTGCGCACCGGGCGGCCGTCCACCGTGCAGACGACGACGTCGTAGAGCGGCTCTCCGCGGTCGTTCAGCGCGTTGCCGAAGACGCGGGAGGGGATGCCGAGCTCGAAGGCGTACGCGCCGTCCAGCGCGATGACGACCACGCGGTGCGCGCCGTCGCGGTCGCCCAGGCCATTCAGGTTCATGGCCGAATCCTGTCACATACTGGCCAAACTGCCAGCACCGCGCGACCCCGCACCGTCGCACTCTTGCCCTGACCAGCCCTTTTGCTGCTCTGCGAGAGAAAGACCAGAACCATGAAGATGCGTGCCGTCAGCCCCCGCGCGTGGGGTGCCCCCGAGAACCTCGTCCCGGTGGAGGTGGACCGCCCCGAGCCCGGCCTGACCGAGATCCTGGTCCGCGTCCACGCGGCGGGCGTGAATCCCGTCGACTGGAAGACCCGCGCGGAGGGCGCGTTCGGCACCTGGGGCGACACCCCGATCCTCGGCTACGACGTGTCGGGCGTGGTCGAGGAGGTCGGCCCCGGCGTAACCCTCTACCAGCCGGGTGACGCGGTGTTCGGCATGCCCCGCTTCCCCGAACAGACGGGCGGCTACGCGGAGTTCGTGGCGGCCCCGGCCCGCCGCTTCGCGCCCAAGCCGGCAAGCCTCTCCCACGTAGAAGCCGCCGCGCTCCCCCTCGCCGCGCTCACCGCCTGGCAGGGCCTGATCGAGACGGCGGGGCTGCGCGCCGGGCAGCGCGTGCTGATCCACGCGGCCGCGGGCGGCGTGGGCCACCTCGCCGTGCAGATCGCCAAGGCGCACGGCGCGTACGTCATCGGCACCGCCCGCGCGGACAAGCACGACTTCCTGCGCTCGCTGGGTGCGGACGAGCTGATCGACTACACGGCGACGGACTTCTCCGAGGCCGTGCGGGACGTGGACGTGGTCCTGGACGGCGTGGGCGGCGTCTACGGAGACCGCTCCCTGCCCGTCCTGCGGCGCGGCGGCCACCTGGTGACCCTGCCCGACCCGGGCGGCCTGCCGGACCCGGGGCGGGCGGCTGAGCTCGGCGTGCACGCCGGGTGGACGATCGTCGAGCCCGACCGTCTGGGCCTGCTTGAGATCGCGCGCCTGGTCGACGAGGGCAAGCTCCGCGTCGAGGTGGACACGGTGCTGCCCCTGGAGGAGGCCGCAAAGGCGCACGCGTACGGGGAACAGGGCCGCACCCAGGGCAAGATCGTGCTCAAGGTCGCGTAACCGCTGCCCCCGACCCCGAGGGGACTACACCCCCGCCGTCGCCCGTTCCGTCGTCGCGATCGTCGCCGAGCCGACCACGCGCGTGCCGTCGTACAGCACGATCGCCTGGCCGGGGGCGACGCCGCGTACGGGCTCGGTGAAGGAGACGTTCAGGGTGCCGTCGACAAGCTCGGCGTTCACCTCCGTCTCGCCGCCGTGGGCCCGCAGCTGCGCCGTGTACGTGCCGGGGCCGGACGGGGCGGCGCCGCACCAGCGGGGCTTGATGGCCGTCAGGGCCGTGACGTCCAGGGCCGCCGCCGGGCCGACCGTCACCGTGTTGTTCACCGGCGAGATGTCCAGGACGTAGCGCGGCTTGCCGTCGGCGGCGGGGGTGCCGATGCGGAGGCCCTTGCGCTGGCCGATCGTGTAGCCGTAGGCGCCCTCGTGCGTGCCGAGGACCGCCCCGGACTCGTCCACGATGTCGCCCTCCGCCTTGCCGAGGCGGTTGGCGAGGAAGCCCTGGGTGTCGCCGTCGGCGATGAAGCAGATGTCGTGGCTGTCGGGCTTCTTGGCGACGGCCAGACCGCGCTCCTCGGCCTCCGCGCGGATCTCCTCCTTGGTGGTGACCGTGTCCCCCAGGGGGAACATCGCGTGGGCGAGCTGGCGGTCGTCCAGGACACCGAGGACGTAGCTCTGGTCCTTGGCCATGTCTGAGGCGCGGTGCAGCTCGCGCGTGCCGTCCTCGCGGACGATCACCTGCGCGTAGTGACCCGTGACGACCGCGTCGAAGCCGAGGGCGAGCGCCTTGTCGAGGAGCGCGGCGAACTTGATCTTCTCGTTGCAGCGCAGGCACGGGTTGGGGGTGCGGCCCGCCTCGTACTCCGCGATGAAGTCCTCCACCACGTCCTCGCGGAAGCGGTCGGCGAGGTCCCACACGTAGAACGGGATGCCGATGACGTCCGCCGCGCGGCGGGCGTCGCGGGAGTCCTCGATGGTGCAACAGCCCCGCGCGCCCGTGCGGAAGGACTGGGGGTTCGCCGAGAGCGCGAGGTGCACTCCCGTCACGTCGTGCCCGGCTTCGGCGGCGCGGGCGGCTGCGACGGCGGAGTCCACACCGCCGGACATGGCGGCAAGGACGCGGAGGGGGCGCTGGGCACCCTGCGGGGTCTCGTGGGTCTCGGTCAAAGTCATAGCTCTAACAGAGTACGGGGCGGCGGGAACCGGATGCCCGTGAGTAAGCGTTGACGATCACATGGGGGAACCTCGGGAGGATGGGCAGGGGCAGCGGGGCATCAATCGGCGCACCCTGCTGATCGGCGGCGCGGCGGCGGCCGCCGGCACCGTCGTGCTCGCGCGGGACGAGCTCGGCAGGCTGTGGTGGCGGATGCCCGGCGTGGTGAAGAAGCGCAAGGAGGGCGAGGTCGACGCCCCGGGCGTGCAGTGGATCGCCGCGTCGGACTACAACTGGCGCCGCGCGGACCGCCCCGACGACTACGAGATCGACCGCGTCGTCATCCACGTCGTCCAGGGCGGGTACCAGACGGCGCTGCGCGTCTTCAAGGACCCGGGCCACGGCGCCGCCGCGCACTACGTGGTGCGCAAGGACGGCCACATAGCCCAGATGATCCGCGAGCTGGACGTGGCGTTCCACGCGGGCAACAAGAGCTGGAACGAACGCAGCATCGGCATCGAGCACGAAGGCTTCGTCGACAAGAAGTCGTCCTTTACCGGCCCGATGTACGCGGCGTCGGCGCGGCTCACCGCCGGGATCTGCCGGCGGTACGACATCCCGGTGGACCGCGAGCACATCGTGGGCCACGTGGAGGTGCCCGGCACGGACCACACGGACCCGGGGCCCTACTGGGACTGGGACCGGTATCTGCGCCTGGTCCGGGAGGAGCGGGACAAGCCGGCCCCCAAGCGCTCCGCGACACCCACCAAGAAGGCCTAGGGCCGACCTCCCTAGCTCAGGCCCGCCGTCCTCGCCCGGTCCACCGCCGGGCCGATCGCCGCCGCCACCGCGTCGACGTCCGCCTTCGTCGACGTATGGCCGAGCGAGAAGCGGAGGGTGCCGCGGGCGAGGTCGGGGTCGGTGCCGGTGGCGAGCAGGACGTGGCTGGGCTGGGCGATGCCCGCCGTGCACGCGGAGCCGGTGGAGCACTCGATGCCCTGTGCGTCGAGGAGCAGGAGGAGGGAGTCGCCTTCGCAGCCGGGGAACGTGAAGTGCGCGTTGGCGGGCAGCCTGCCGTCCGGGTAGGGGTCGCCGCCGAGGATCGCCTCGGGGACCGCGGCGCGGACGGCGGCCACGAGATCGTCGCGGAGCGCGCCGATCTCGGCGGCGAACCGCTCGCGGTGGGCTGCGGCGTGCTCTCCCGCGACGGCGAACGCCGCGATGGCGGGCACGTCCAGCGTCCCGGAGCGCACGTGCCGCTCCTGGCCGCCGCCGTGCAGCACGGGCACGGGGCTGTACTCACGGCCGAGGAGCAGCGCGCCGATGCCGTAGGGCCCGCCGATCTTGTGGCTGGAAACGGTCATGGCGGCGAGGCCGGAGGCGGCGAAGTCGACGGGGATCTGGCCGTAGGCCTGGACGGCGTCGGCGTGCAGCGGGACGCCGAACTCCTGGGCGACGTCGGCCAGTTCGCGGATGGGCTGGATCGTGCCGATCTCGTTGTTGGCCCACATGACGGTGGCCAGGGCGACGTCGTCGGGGTTGCGCCCGATGGCTTCGCGCAGGGCTTCGGGGTGCACGCGGCCGTGCGTGTCGACCGGGAGGTACTCGACGGTGGCGCCCTCGTGCTCGCCGAGCCAGTGCACGGCGTCGAGGACGGCGTGGTGCTCGACGGGGCTGGCGAGGAGTCGGGTGCGGGCCGGTTCGGCGTCGCGCCGCGCCCAGTAGAGCCCCTTGACGGCGAGGTTGTCCGCCTCGGTGCCGCCGGAGGTGAAGACGGTTTCGCTGGGTCGGGCGCCGAGCGACTCGGCGAGCGTCTCGCGGGCCTCCTCGACGGTGCGTCGCGCCCGCCGCCCCGCCGCGTGCAGCGAGGAGGCGTTGCCGGTGACGGCGATCTGCGCGGTCATCGCCGCGATCGCCTCCGGGAGCATCGGAGTGGTCGCTGCGTGGTCGAGGTAGGCCATGGTGCGCACGATTCTACGAGCCGTGCGGGGCCCTTCGCCCCGGCGGTATCAGCCTGCGAGACCCCAGGACACGGTGTTGTCCACCGAGACGAGCGCGGCGAGCACGACGAGGTCGGCCACGCCGAGGCCGAGTCCGAGCAGCGCGCGGCCCCTGCGGGCGGTGCCGCGCCACAGGGAGACGCTCGCGAGGACGATCGCGACGGGCCCGAGGACGAGGTTCAGGACGAGCAGTCCGACCAGGCCGAGGATGAAGGAGGCGACAGCCATGCCGTCGGTGTCACGCCGTCCGGTGGGGCGGGTCTCCTCGGCCTCGGCGGGCGCGGGGGCGGGGTCGGGGGTCGAGTCGGCCTGGGGACGGGGGCGAGTTGCGGTGCTTCCCATGGTCATGGTGCGACTCCTGGCAGGTGGAGGTGTCGTACGGAGGGGTGTCGTACGAGGCGGTGTCGTACGGAGAGGCGCGCTCAGCGGTGGCGCGCGCGGCGCTCGCGCACGGCGAAGACCGCGAGCCACACGCCGATCACGGCGGCGGCGGCGAGGCTGACCGGCAGCGGGGCGTGTGCCACGGAACCCATGGCGACGCCCAGCAGCATCAGGGCGGCGACGATGAAGAGCACGGAGATCCCTCTCTCAGTTCGGTGAACGCTTGTGGTTACAGTTGTTCACTGACTTAGAGAGTACTCCCTCTCCGGTTTTCAAAACTCGGAGAACAGTTGTTAACTGCATGGCATGAGTCACACTCTCGGCGTCCGGCAGGCCCAGAAGCAGAAGACCCGGCAGGCGCTCCTCGACGCGGCCCTCCAGCTGCTCGAGGAGCAGAGCCTCAGCAGCCTGGGCCTGCGCGAGGTCACCCGCGCCGTCGGCGTCGCCCCCACCGCCTTCTACCGGCACTTCCGCGACACCGCCGACCTGGGCGTGACCCTGGTCGAGGAGACCCTCGGCAGCCTGCACACGACGCTCACCGCGATGCTGGCCTCGGAGCGGGGCGACAGCGAGCAGCGCATCGCGGGCACGGTCGAGCTGATAGCCGGATACGTCCGGGCCCACCCCGCCCACGTCCGTTTCATCGCCCGCGAGCGGCACGGGGGCGTGCGCGCGGTGCGGGACGCGATCGGCGCCCAACTCGCCCTGTTCGCCAAGGAGGTGGCGGGCCAGTTCGCCCAGGAGCCGCCGACGTCGCGGTGGGCCGAGGACGACCTGCTGATGCTGGCGGGCATGTACGTGGACCACATGGTCATGACCGCGTCGGCGTTCCTGGACGCGGGCCCCGGGACGGCGGAGGAGGCGCGGGTCGCGGACGTCGCCCGCAGACAGCTGCGCCTGGTGGGCCTGGGCCGCGAACACTGGGCGGACGGGCGCTGACACCCCCGCCCTTTGGCGCCCCCGCCCGGCCACTCGACGCAACCGTAAGGAGCTACTAGCCTTACGGTCATGACGGCTGCACGCGTGCGCGACTCCTGGGACCTCGACCGGACCTACGCCGGACCCACCGGAGCGGTGCGCTGGGCCGCCCTCGGCCCGGCCGACGCCCCGCCCGTCGTCCTCGTCCACGGCACGCCGTTCTCGTCGTACGTGTGGCGGGACATCGCCCGCTCCCTGGCGGGCGGACACCGCGTGTACGTCTGGGACCTGCCGGGGTACGGCGCCTCGGAGATGCGGTCAGGCCAGGACGTGTCGCTCGCCGCGCAGGGCCGGGTCCTCGCCGAACTCCTCGCCCACTGGGGCCTGGAGCGGCCCGCCGTCGTGGCTCACGACTTCGGCGGCTGCGTGGCCCTGCGGGCACACCTGCTGCACGGCGCACGCTACGAACGCCTCGCGCTCGTCGACCCGGTGGCCCTCGCCCCCTGGGGCTCGCCTTCGTACCGGCTGCTCGGAGAGAACGCCGACGTGTTCGCGCAGCTGCCGCCCGCGCTGCACCGGGCCATGATCCGCGAGTACGTCGCGTCGACGAGCCCGCGCGGACTGCACCCGGCCATCCTCGACCGCCTCGTCGAACCCTGGTGCACGGAGGAGGGACAGGCCGCCTTTTACCGGCAGATCGCCCAGAACGACCAGCGGTTCACCGACGAGATCCAGTACCGGTACGGCGAACTGGAGCTGCCCGTCCTGATCTGCTGGGGCACCGAGGACCCCTGGATCCCCGTGGCCAAGGCCAAGGAGCTCGCGGACCTCGTCCCCGGCGCCGAGCTGCGGCTGATCGAGGGCGCGGGGCACCTGGTGCAGGAGGACGCCCCCGCCGAACTGGCCGGCGAGCTCACCCGCTTCCTCCGGGACCTCCGACACAGGCCCTAGTCAGCTCAGCCGGGCCCGTGCCAGCTGTCGCGACTGGGCGACCAGACGGTCCTCGCTGTCCCAGACCTCGGCGTCCTCCTCCAGGAAGCCGCCCGCGAGGTTGCGGGTGGTGATGGAGACGCGCAGCGGGCCGGGGGCCGGGCGGTGGCGGACGTGGACCGTCAGCTCCACGGTGGGGACCCAGCCGGTGAGGCCCATCTCGAAGGCGGTCGGCGGCAGCGCGTCGACGGCGAGCAGCAGCGACAGCGGGTCCGCGTCGCGGCCGTCGGCGAGGCCGAACCAGGCCCGCATCTCGCCCTTGCCGGACGGCTGCCCGAGCGCCCAGCCGAGGGTGGCCGGGTCGAGCTTGAGGAAGAGACGGTCGGCGATGGCCGAACTGCCGGGCACCGGGCGGTGGTCGGGTGCGTCCTGGGCGCCGAAGCACTGATCGAGCGGCGGGATGGCGGGCGGCTCGGCCGTGGTGCGGACGTCGTCGGGGAGCGCGTCGAGGTCTCCGTACGAGGCGAGCACGCGGATCCGCTCGACCTCGCGCCCCTCCTCGTCGTACTGGAAGAGCGACGCCTGACCGGTGGAGAGCGAACGGCCGGCGCGGACCACGTCCGTGCGGATGACGGCGGGGCCGGGGCTCGACGCGGTGAGGTAGTGCGCCGAGACGGTGAAGGGGTCGGCGTGCGGGAGGGCGTCGGCGAGGGCGCGGCCGATGACGGCGAGGAGATAGCCGCCGTTGACGGCGCTGATGATCGTCCAGCCGGCGGAGAGTTCGGTGTCGTAGACGCCGGGTTCGCGCCGGGTGACCGCGGTGTCGCGGTCGAACTCGCTGTCGCCGATGCGCGCGGGCACCGATGCGGGAACTGATGCTGCCGTGACCATGGCAGCAACGTACAACATCTAATTACTGAGCGGTAGCTTTTTCGGTGCCCTCCCTGGCGCTGCCGTCACGGCGTCTCCTCCACCTCGGCCTCCACCGCGGTCGACCGCCGGTTCCACGCGCGCGGCGCCCGCCAGTGGTAGCGCAGCGCGAGCAGCCGCAGCGTGAACGCCGTCACGACCGCGATGCTGCTGGTCACGGCCGTCAGCGCGTCGAAGTGGATGCACAGGGCGACCATCGTGGCGCCCACGATGGCGGGGACCGCGTACAGGTCACGGTCCCAGCGGACCAGCGAGGGCACCTCGTTGGCGACGATGTCGCGGAGGACGCCCCCGCCGACGGCGGTCATCAGGCCCAGGGTCGCGGACGCGGTCAGGCCGAGTCCGTAGTCGTACGCCTTGGTCGTGCCCGTCACGCAGAACAGGCCGAGGCCCGCCGCGTCGAAGACGTTCACCGCGAGCTGGGTGCGCTCCACCTCGGGGTGCAGGAAGAAGACCAGGGCGGCCGCGAACAGCGGGGTGATGAAGTAGCCGAGGTCGGTGAAGGCGGCCGGCGGCACCGCCCCGATGACCAGGTCGCGGAAGAGCCCGCCACCCAGCGCGGTGACCTCGGCGAGGACGGCGATGCCGAAGACGTCGAAGTTCTTGCGCACCGCAAGCAGGGCACCGGAGATCGCGAAGACGAAGATCCCCACGATGTCGAGCGAGTGCTGGACGGAGGGGGTGAACAGATCCAGGAGCACGCGTCATTCTTACCCGTGGCCGCACCGCCCTCGCCCGGGCCCGCACCGCGATGTGAGGGTTGCGCGAGTCTCCCGAGCTTGATACCGGCCTCTCCCCCGGCCCAGCGGGACCTCATGGCTCCAAAAGTCTCACGGAGGACTTCAATGACACGCTTGAAGCCATGAGATTCCTGCTGGAGATCGACATGGGTGAGACGGCGTTCGACGGCGAGGCCGCCGACGAACTGGGACGGATCCTGCGGTACTGGGGCGGCAACCTGCGTCACTACGCCCTGGAGCCCGGCGCGGGCGAGACGGTGTACGACTCCGGGTACCGCGAGGTCGGCGCCTGGCGGATCACCGGGAAGGAAGCGCCGGCTTCCCCTTCGTGAAGAGCCAGGTGGTGAAGAGGTCGTCGAGCTGCTCGCCGGAGACCTTCTCGGCGAGCCGCACGAAGTCGGCGGTGGTCGCGTTGCCGTACCGGTGCTGCTGCACCCAGGCCCGCAGCAGCTTGAAGAAGTCCTTGTCGCCGATGCGCTCCCTGAGCACCTGGAGCGTCATCGCGCCGCGCTGGTAGACGGCCGACGCGAACATCGTGTCGCGCTGCGGGTCTCCGACGACGATCTGCCAGAAGGCGGAGTCGGCGGGGCGCGCGTTGTAGCCCGCGAGGAAGGCGTCGTGGGCGGTCTGGGTGCCCTTGTGCTCGCTCCACAGCCACTGGGAGTAGGTCGCGAAGCCCTCGTTGAGCCAGATGTTGTTCCAGGACTCGGGCGACACGGAGTCGCCGAACCACTGGTGGGCCAGCTCGTGGGCGATGGTCGACTCGCTGCGGATCGCGGAGTACACCGGCTTGGTCTGGGTCTCCAGGGAGAAGCCCGCCTGCGGCATGTCGTCGACGATGGCGCCGGTCTCCTCGAAGGGGTAGGGGCCGAAGAGCTTCGACCAGTGGTCGGTGACCTCGGCCGTCACGCCGTACACGTCGACGTTGTTGCTGTTCTCCAGGACGGGGTCGATGGCGACGTAGATCGGGGTCCCACCCGGGGTCGTGCCCTTCTTGACGTCGAACTTGCCGATGGTGGCGGTCGCGAGATAGGTCGCCATGGGCTTGGACTCGCGCCAGTGGGCGACGGTCTGCCCGCCCTTGTCGTACGTGCCGACGAGACGGCCGTTGGAGACCCCGGTCAGGCCCTTGGGCGCCTTGATGCGGATGTCGAAGGCGGCCTTGTCGGAGGGGTGGTCGCTGGAGGGGAACCAGGTGGACGCGGCGTTCGGCTCGCAGGCGACGAAGACGCCGTCGGTGGTCTTCATCCAGCCGTAGTCGGAGCCGAAGACGATCGGGCCGCTGAGCGGTTCGGGCACGCCGCCGTAGGTGACGGTCACCGTGAAGTTCTTGTTCTTGCGCAGGGCGTCGCGCGGCGTGACACGTATCTCGTCGCCGGCGCGCTTGAACGGGGCGCGTCTGCCGTTCACCTCGATCCCGGTGACCGTCAGCTTCTGCAGGTCGAGGTCGAAGGACGACAGGTTCTGGGTGGCGCGGGCGGTGATCGTGGTGCGACCGTCGAGGCGGTCGGTGTCGGGGTCGTAGGCGATGTCGAGGCCGTAGTGGTGGACGTCGAAGCCGCCGTTGCCGAGCTGCGGGAAGTACGGGTCGCCGACACCCTCGGAGCCGGGGTGGGGCCCGGGCGCGGCGGCGATCAGACAGAAGGAGAGCGCCGCGGTCGCGAGCGCGCCCAGACGTGCCGAACGGGAGAGTGCCATGAGTCTTCCCTTCGAACGCGATTCGATGGGGCATCCGATGTCGCGGACGGACACGGACACGCAGACTCTGCACTCTCCCGCCAGGGCATGTACATGACCCGGTATGCGTACATGGTCCGGGTCAACTTGCCTTACGCGTCAGTCGACTTCTGACCCGTCTCCTTCTCCTTCGAAGCCTTGGAGACCTTCGGAGCCTCCGGCTTCGCGTCGCTCTCCTCCGCCTTGGACACCACCGAGACCACCTCGATCGCCTCCTTGGCCACCGAGAGGAGCTTGGTGTCCTCGGGCGCCTGGTCCTCCGCGTTCTCCGGGTGGTGGCACGCCACCTGGTGCCCGGTGGCGAGCGCGATCAGCGGCGGCTCCTTCGTCTTGCAGATCTCCGTCGCCTTCCAGCACCGCGTGTGGAAGCGGCAGCCGGTGGGCGGGTCGATCGGCGAGGGAACGTCGCCGCGGAGCAGGATGCGCTCGCTCTTGACGCCGCGCCGCTTGGGGTCGGGCACCGGCACCGCGGAGAGCAGCGCCTTGGTGTACGGGTGCATCGGCGTGGAGTAGAGGTCCTTGCGGTCCGCGAGCTCCACGATCTTGCCGAGGTACATCACCGCGATGCGGTCCGAGACGTGCCGGATGACCGACAGGTCGTGCGCGATGATCACGTACGTGAGGCCGAGCTCGTCCTGCAGGTCGTCCAGGAGGTTGACCACCTGGGCCTGGATGGAGACGTCGAGGGCCGAGACCGGCTCGTCCGCCACGACCAGCTTGGGGCGGAGCGCCAGCGCCCGCGCGATGCCGATGCGCTGCCGCTGGCCGCCGGAGAACTCGTGCGGGTAACGGTTGTAGTGCTCGGGGTTGAGCCCGACGCGCTCCAGCATCTCCTGCACGGTCTTCTTCACGCCGCCCTCGGGCTTGACGCCCTGGAGCTTGAAGGGCGCGCCGACGATCGTGCCGATGGTGTGCCGGGGGTTCAGCGACGAGTACGGGTCCTGGAAGATCATCTGCACGTCGCGGCGGAACGGACGCATGCCGCCCGTGCCCAGGTGCGTGATGTCCGTGCCCTCGAACTCGACGCGGCCACCGGTCGGTTCGAGCAGACGCGTGATCAGCCGCCCCATCGTCGACTTGCCGCAGCCGGACTCGCCGACGACGCCGAGGGTTTCCCCGGGGCGTACGTCGAAGGTCAGCCCGTCGACCGCCTGGACCGCCGCCACCTGGCGCTGGAGCAGCCCCTTCTTGATGGGGAAGTGCTTCACCAGGCCGTCGACCTTGAGCAGCGGCTCGGGCGAGCTCTGCGTCTGCGCCGGGATCGTCATCTCCTGGCCCTTCACGTCATCGTTCACAGCTTCGGCGCAATCTCTTCGGTCCAGATCCGGGTGCGCTCCTCCTGCGACATGTGGCAGGCGGAGTAGTGCCCGTCCGCCACCAGACGCAGCTCGGGGCGTTCGGTGCGGGTGATCTGGTCCTTGGGGATGTCCGCGTAGGGGCAGCGCGGGTTGAAGGCGCAGCCGCTCGGCAGGTTGATCAGGCTGGGCGGGGAGCCCTTGACCGGGATGAGCCGCTCGGTCTCCTCGCGGTCGATGCGGGGCATCGAGCCGAGCAGGCCCCAGGTGTAGGGGTGCTGCGGTTCGTAGAAGACCTTCTCGGCGCTGCCGCGCTCGACACACCGGCCGCCGTACATGACCAGGAGCTCGTCCGCCATCTCGGCGACCACGCCCAGGTCGTGCGTGATCATGATGACGGCGGAGCCGAACTCCTTCTGCAGGTCCCGGATGAGGTCGAGGATCTGCGCCTGGACGGTCACGTCCAGGGCGGTGGTGGGCTCGTCCGCGATGAGCAGCTCGGGGTTGTTCACCAGCGCCATGGCGATCATTGCGCGCTGGCGCATGCCGCCGGAGAACTCGTGCGGGTAGGAGTCGACGCGCTTGTCCGGCTGCGGGATGCCGACCCGGTCGAGCATCTCGATCGCACGCTTGCGCGCGGTCTTCTTGTCGACGTCGTTGTGGACCCGGTACGCCTCGGTGATCTGCTTGCCGATGGTGTAGTACGGGTGCAGCGCGGAGAGCGGGTCCTGGAAGATCATCGCCATCTCGCGGCCGCGCAGCTTGCGCACCTCGTCGGCCGGGGCGCTCAGCAGCTCGGTGCCGTCCAGCCAGATCTCGCCGGAGAGCTGCGCCCTGCGGGAGCCGTACTGACCGGCGGTGTGCAGGCCGAGGATGCCCAGCGAGGTGACCGACTTGCCGGATCCCGACTCGCCCACGATGCCGAGGGTCTTGCCCTTCTCCAGCTGGAAGCTGAGCCCGTCGACGGACTTGACCAGGCCGTCGTCGGTCGGGAAGTGCACCTTGAGGTCGCGCACCTCGAGGAAGGCGGAGGGAGCGGGCGAGCCGGCGACGGGCTCGCCCACCGCTGCTCCGCTCTTGGACAGTTCGGTCATCCCAGCCTCACTCGCGGGTCGATGACGGCGTACATAAGGTCGACGACGAGGTTGGCCACGGCGATCGCGAGCGCCGCAAACAGGGTCACGCCGAGAATGACGGGCAGGTCCTTGCTGCTGATGGCCCTGACCGCTTCGAGGCCGAGCCCCGGCAGGTTGAACGTGGACTCGGTGAGCACGGCGCCGCCGAGGAGCACGCCGAGGTCGAGTCCGAAGACGGTGAGGATCGGGGTCATCGCGGAGCGCAGCGCGTGCTTGCGGATGACGGTGGCCTCGCCGAGCCCCTTGGCGCGGGCGGTGCGGATGTAGTCCTCGCCGAGCACTTCGAGCATGGTCGCTCTCGTGAGGCGGGCGTACATCGCGGCGTTGAGGAAGGCCAGGACGATCCAGGGCAGGATCATCGTCTGGAGCCAGACGCCCGCCGAGTCGTCGGTACTGAGGCTGTCCGCGATCTTCACCCACCCGAGCTGGTGGACGAAGATGCCCATCGCGATCATGCCGGTGAAGAAGACGGGGAGCGAGACACCGCCGAGGGCGATGGTCATCGCGGAGCGGTCCCAGAACGTGCCCCGCTTGAGCGCGGAGACGACACCGGTGGCGACACCGGCGGCGAGCCAGAGGACACAGGCACCGGCGGCGAGCGCGAGGGTGACGGGCAGGGCTTCCTTGAGGGTCTCCCAGACGGGGGCCTCGGTACGGAAGGAGTAGCCGAAGCAGGGCGCCGGGCAGTGCGTGACGTCACTGCCGTTGACGTAGTCGCGCCCCATCGGGATGCCCTTGACGAAGTCCCAGAACTGCACGAGCAGCGGGTCGTCGAGTCCCAGTTTGGTCCGGATGCCTTCGATCTGCTCGGCTCCGGTGGCCTTGCCGGCGAAGAGGACTGCGATGTCCTGTCCCGCCCACTTGGGCAGCATGAAGAAGACGGTGAAGGTCGCGAGCAGTACGACCAGCACCATGATGATTACGGCGATCAGGCGCCGGATGAGATAAGCAAGCACTGTGCGCGGCCCGGCGGGGGCCGGGACCCCCTTGTGAGGAGTCCCGGCCACCGCCCGGGGCCATCACCTGCCCTTCGGACTGGCGGGATTCGGCGGCGGTGGAACGAACAACTACTGCTTCCCTTGCGGGAGTTGCGTGACGCTACGGGTGTTACTTGACGACGCCGAGCGAGGCGTAGTCGTAACGACCGTTGTAGCCGTCGGACATGTAGGCGTTGGTCAGCCGCGACCCGCGCCAGGTGATGTTCTTCTCGTAGAGGAACGGCATCCAGTCGGCCTGGTCGAGGATCTTCTTGTCGAGCTCCTTGTAGACCTCGCCCGCCGCGGCCGGGTCGGTCTCCGCGATCGCCTTGTCGAAGAGCGCGTCGACCTTCTTGTCCTTGATCTGCGACTCGTTGTAGTTACCGGTCGGGTTCAGGAAGCGGCTGTCGAACAGCGGCTGCGCATAGCCCTGGCCGGACGGGAAGTCCGGGCCCCAGCCGCTCATCGTCATGCCGTAGCCGCGCTTCTTCACGACGGAGGGCGAGCCGGTGATGCTGGAGGTGTCGGCGCCGTCGAGGGAGTCGACCTGGACCTTGATGCCGACCTTGTCGAGGGCCTGCTGCAGCGCCTCGGCGGCGTCGACCTCACCCGGGTTGTTGCTGCGGGCGGTGAGCTTGGTGGTGAAGCCGCTCGGCTTGCCGCACTGCTTCAGCTCGTCCTTGGCCTTGGCGACGTCGGGCTTGCCCTTGCGCTCCAGCACCCCGTACGGGTCGTACTTGCTGTAGCCGGGGATCGCCACCGGGAAGGTGCTGTTGGCGATGTCACCGGCCGCGACCTTGCCGCCGCGGGTCTGCTGGATGCTCGCGAAGTCGGTCGCGTAGAACACGGCCTTGCGGCAGTGCACGTTGTCGAACGGCTTGGCGTTGTGGATCAGCGCGACGTAGCGCACGAAGGACGTGTGCATGTTGTCGACGTTGCCGCGGTGGTCCGTGACGGCGCTGACGCGGCCGGACTGGGTCATGCCCGTGCCGTTGATGTCGAGGTCGAAGTCCCCCTCCATCAGCTTCTTGTCGTTCTCCTCCTGGTTGGCGGAGATCGTCACGTCGATCTTGTCGGGCAGCGCGGCGCGGATCGGGTCCGAGGACTTCTTCCACTTGTCGTTGCGGACCAGAACGATCTTCTTGTTGGACTTGTACTCCTGGAACTTGTACGGCCCCGAGGAGAACGGTCGCTGCGTGTACTTGGCCTTCGTGTCCTTGGCCTCCTTCACCGGCGAACCGGTGGGCATGGCCAGGAACTGCTCGAAGTCACCGTTGCGCTTGGGCAGCTTGAAGATGATCGTCTGGTCGTCGGGGGTCTCGATCGCGTCGAGGCCGCCCTTGTCCTTGTAGGGACCCTTGTACTTCGTCTTGGGGTCGAGCGTCTGGCGGATGTAGCCGGGGCCACCGGTGATGGTGTCCGTCGCCCAGGCGCGCTCGATGCCGTACTTGACGTCCTTGGAGGTCAGCTTGGAGCCGTCCTCCCACGTGAGGCCGTCACGCAGCTTGTACGTGTAGGTCTTGCCGTCGTCGGAGATCTTCGCCGTGGAGGTGGCGAGGTCCGGGACCAGCTTCGTGCCCGCCTTGCCCGGCTTGGTGTCGTAGGTCACCAGCTGCCGGGTGTAGAAGCGCATGAAGTCCCACGTCATGCCGTAGTAGGCGCGCTGCGGGTCGGCGGAGTCCAGGTCCTGCTTGCCGACCATCTTCAGCGTGCCTCCCTTCTTCTTCGAAGGGTTGGCGATCTTGTTCAGCGCCGCGTTGTAGCCGGCACCCTTCGAGTCGCTGTCGCCACCGTCACCGCCGCCGCACGCCGTGGTGGTCACCAGCGCCGCGACGACGAGGGCCGCACCGCTGGTGAGCCGTCGTTTCGTGGAACCTGTGGGCATTTTCTCGTAACCTCCGAGATCGCGGTCCCTGGCCTTGTGCTGCCGGAGAACCATGGTTAGAGCCACCTGACATGCGGCAGGGGCAAGCCAGTTGGGACCTTCTAGCGCGTCCCCTTCGGGTCGAGCGCGTCACGCAGCCCGTCGCCGAAGAGGTTGAAGGCCAGGACGGTGATGAAGATCGTGACGCCCGGGAAGACCATGAACATCGGGTCGTGCTCGTACGTCTTGAGCGCGTCGCGCAGCATGCCGCCCCACGAGGCCGTCGGCGGCTTGACGCCGGCGCCGAGGAAGCTGAGGGCCGCCTCCGTGAGGATGTTGGTCGGGATCATCAGCGTCGCGTAGACGGTGATGGGGGCGACCAGGTTGGGGAGCAGTTCGCGGAACAGGATGTGCCGCTTGCCGCCGCCGAGACTGCGGGCCGCCTCCACGTACTCGCGCTCACGGAGCGAGAGCGTCTGGCCGCGGACGATGCGCCCGACGTACGGCCAGCCGAAGAAGCCGATGACCATGACGAGGATCGCGACGCGCACGCTGGTGCCCTGCAGGCCGAGCAGGTCGTCGGGGAGCACGGAGACCAGCGAGATGATGAAGAGCAGCTGCGGGAACGAGAGCAGCACGTCCATCACGCGGCTGATCAGGGCGTCGATCCAGCCGCCGAAGTAGCCGGCGATGATCCCGAAGAGGGTGCCGAGCGCCACGGCCACGATGGCCGCGAGGAACGCCACGAGGAGCGAGATCCGCGCGCCGTAGACGATGCGGCTGAAGACGTCGCGGCCCTTGTTGGGCTCGACTCCGAAGAGGAAGTCGCCGCTGACGCCGCCGAGGGCGCCCTTGGGGAGGCCGGTCAGCTCGTCGAGCTGGTCCTGGTGGAAGCCGTTGGGGTCGTGGCCCAGCAGGTTCACGATCAGGGGCGCGAAGATGGCGACCAGCACCAGGAGCAGCACGGTGATGCCGCCCGCCAGGGCGACCTTGTCCCGCTTCAGGCGGTTCCAGGCGATCTGCTTGAGGGACCGACCCTCGACCTTTTTCACCCCTGCATCAACTGCGGGGGCGACGTCCTGGGTCGGGTCCGCGTCCGCAGGTGTGTCATGCAATGGTGCCGTCATCGTGGCAGGGACCCCTCTCAACCGGTGGTGACCGGCCCGCACTTGCCGCTGTAGCGACGTGATCAGTCCGTCGTACGAAAGGGGCGGAGGCCCCTGGAGCGGGAGTCTTCATCCACGTCGCGATCTGTTACCAGACTTGACGGGGAAAGGATGCGCAACCGTGATGCTGATCGAGGTGTTCCGTTATCCGGACGCGAGTGAACGAGGGGCGAACACGGGGCAGTTGGGTCGCAAGGCGGCACGGGACCCCATAGGGCCCCACCTGCACCACAACGGACATCACGTCCGTCGTGGCTGTTCGGTGGCCGGTTCCCGTCGCTCAGTACTGCGCGGGGTAGCCGTATCCGCCCGCGGGGGCGGGGGCCGCCTGGGCCTCGCGGTCGTAGAACGGCCTGGCGTTGGCCCGTAGCCACATCGCGACCGGGTCGTAATCGTCGGACATCGCGACCGTCGAGACGGGCAGGCCCTCGGGGACGGCGGGGATGGACTGGCGCATCATCGTGCGCACCGCGTCGACCGACGGCGGCGACGTGTCGTACACGTCGAGGCCGATGGCCAGATAAGGCGCCCCGAGGGCGGGCTGCACCCACGCGCGGCGCAGCGAGCGGACGACGGGGGTGCGGTGGGCGTTCTGCGTCAACAGGGCGTAGAACTGGGGGATTTCGATGCTCGGCTCGGTGAGCCTGAGCGGGCCGGCGGGCAGCAGGTCCAGGCCCGTGGCGATGCGGCGCAGATCCAGCCAGGGGATGCCGACGCCGCCGCCGGGGGCGTGCGGGTTCAGCCAGATGCCGTAGTGGTCGGGGTAGAGGGTGCGGGCGATGTCGATGCCCCGCACCACCTCGTAGCTACGGTTCCAGCCGCTGGCGGAGAGCTCCTGGGCGGAGGTCACACACGGTGCGTAGCCGAGCCCCTCCACTTCCATGTTGCCGTACTGGGCGTCGGGAGAGCCGGCCTGGCCGTGCCAGAGCAGCATCCACACCTGGTCGGCGGCGAGCGCGCGCAGCAGTGCCTCGTACGCGTCGTAACGCCCCGGCGTCACCTGGCGCAGCAACTGCTCGAACTTTCCCCGAGCTCTCGACTCCGCTCGCCCAGGGGAGGCCCCATCGCCCGCGGCCGTGCCCGACGCACTCACCCGTAACCGCCCCTTCGTGACGAACTCCGTGACCCTCGGCGGCCCCGTGCAAGACCTGAGGAATGCAACCAGCTTAAGCGGCGACGCGGTGGTAGAACGGCCGTACCTTCGCGCGCAGCCAGTCGCCGACCGGGTCCTGTGCCACGTCGAGCAGCACCAGGTTCACCGGCCAGGGGACCGGCACCTGCCCGAGCGCCCTGCCGAGCGCCTCCATGGGGAGGTCGCGCGCGTCGCCGTCCCAGGTGGACAGCTCGACGCCGACGAACAGCGTCGGGTCGTCCGTCTCCACGGCGGCCAGACAGCGGCGCGCGGTGAGGACGACGCCCGCGGCCTCGAACTCGCGGCCCGCCGCGGTGAGGAAGTCGACCGGGTCGTCCTGCCAGTCCGGTTCGAAGAGGCGGACCCGGCCGCCGGTGCTCGGGCCGTCCAGTTCGGTGCGGCCGGTCCTGCAGAGCTCGGCGACGGCCTGCGGCGGCAGCGGGACGCCGACGGTGCCGTCGGGGTTCAGCGCGATGCCCAGCTGCGGGGGCAGGCCGCGGGCGAACTCCACGGCGGGTGCCACGGTGACGCCCATCCGGTCCGCCGCGTCGCCGAGCGCCTGGCGGAACTGCTGCTCGGAGGTGAAGACGGGGACGTACGCCTGTCCTTCGATCTCCAGGGTCGGCAGGTCCAGGGTGCCGCTGTCGGGGCCGCCGCCGTTCGGCAGCGGTATCCAGAGGTGGCTGCGGCCGAGCACCTCGACGATGCGGCCGCCCGCCGACCCGGGGGCGCCCAGTGAGGCCGCGAGGACCTCCTCCAGTTCGTTGCCCGGCCATCCGCCGTACGGATGGGCATGTGCCTGCGCCGGAAAGTCCATCTGTCCAACCCCTGCTCGCGACCGCTCTGCCTGCGGCTCGAACCCTAACGCCGGGCCCGCTCACCGGTCGAAGGCGATCACCCGGAGGTCCTGCGCGGCCGCGCGGTCGAGGAGCACCGCGGAGCGGCAGCCGCGGGGCAGCTCGCCGCGCTCGGTGGCGGCGACGAGGCGGCCGACCGTCCTGCGGTGGCGTGCGAACGCGTACCGGGAGACGCCGCGGCCGCGCTCGTGCTGGCCGCGCAGCGCGGTGTCCACCGGGACGTCGAGCACCAGGAGGTGCAGGGCCGTGCCGCGGCGGGCCGCCTCACGGGCGAGCCAGCGGCGCACCCAGGCCTGGGTGCCGCAGTCGTGCACGACGACACTCGCCCCGGAGCGCAGGGCGCGGCGCAGCGATGCGTAGTGCGCGAGGCGGACCAGGGGGCGGTACGCCGCGTAGGGCAGCAGCCTCGGCATGCGGCGGGACCAGCGGTCGCGGGTGTCCTGGGAGTCGATGCGCGGGCCGGTGACGGCCTGCCGCATGAGGGTCGATTTTCCGCCGCCGGGCAGCCCGGAGACGACGATCAGGTCGCCCTCGCCGAACGTGAGGCGGCGCGGGCCGTGGCCGGCCCGCTGCCGCAGGTCGCGGACGACGGCGACGGGGAGCCGGCCGCAGCTCTCCGCGGCCGGGGCCAGGGCCTGCTCGGGCAGCGCCTTCGACAGCGCCTTGGGCAGCACCTTGGGCAGCACCTTGGGCAGCGCCACCCCCGTGGAAGTGGCATAGAGACTCGTCCTGCTGCGCACCGTGATCGGCCTCCCCATAGCGGTCACGTACTGCTTCCCCACCAAGTGTAAAGAGAAGGTAATGCGACACAAGAGCGTTCCGGAGTGACGGGACCCGTGACGGAACCCGCTGCCGGGCACGGGTCCCCCTGGACAGAGTCGCGTGCAATGATGTGCGCGCCAACTCCATACAGGCCGTTCGAATCCGCGCGGGAGAGTCCCCGGAACCAGCACTGAGCTGGGTACCCGGGGCGCCGAAGGAGCAAGCCCCTCCCTTGAATCTCTCAGGCCCCGTACCGCGCGGGCGAGGCACATCTGAAAAGCGGGCCGCCCCGGCGGTCCCACCCAAGGTGCAAGCCGGCGTCTCACTGGACGAGACACTTCCGGCGAACCTCTCAGGTTCCGATGACAGATGGGGAGGATCGACCTCGCCCGTCATGCCCTGGGAGTTCCCTTCATGAGCACTGCCCCCCGTCTGACCGCCCTCGACGCCGTGCACCGTGCGCTCGGCGCGACCATGACCGACTTCGCGGGCTGGGACATGCCGCTGCGGTACGCCAGCGAGCGCGACGAGCACAACGCCGTGCGCACCAAGGCGGGCCTCTTCGACCTGTCGCACATGGGCGAGATCACCGTCAGCGGCCCCGAGGCCGTGGACTTCCTGAACTTCGCGCTGGTCGGCAACATCGGCTCCATCGGCGTCGGCCGCGCCCGCTACACCATGATCGTCGCCGAGGACGGCGGCATCCTCGACGACCTGATCGTCTACCGGCTCGGCGAGCCCGACGCCCCCGAGTACATGGTCGTGGCCAACGCCTCCAACGCCCAGAACGTCCTGAACGAGCTGAGCAACCGCGCCGAGGAGTTCGACGTCGAGGTCCGCGACGACCGCGAGGCGTACGCGCTGCTCGCCGTCCAGGGCCCCGAGTCCCCCGGCATCCTGAAGTCCCTCACGGACGCGGACCTGGACGGCCTGAAGTACTACGCGGGCCTGCCCGGCACCGTCGCGGGCGTCGCCGCCCTGATCGCCCGCACGGGCTACACCGGCGAGGACGGTTTCGAGCTGTTCGTCTCCCCCGGTGACGCGGAGAAGCTGTGGGGCGCGCTGATGGAGGCGGGCACGCCCGTCGGCATGGTCCCGGCCGGCCTCTCCTGCCGTGACACGCTGCGCCTGGAGGCGGGCATGCCGCTTTACGGGCACGAGCTGACCGCCGGTCTCACGCCGTTCGACGCGGGCCTCGGCCGGGTCGTGAAGTTCGAGAAGACCAGCCATTCGGACTCCTTCCTCGGGCGTGCCGCGCTCGCGGCCGCCGCCGAGCGCGCCGAGACCGCACCGCCGCGCAAGCTGGTCGGTCTGATCGCCGAGGGCCGCCGCGTCCCGCGCGCCGGTTTCCCGGTGGTCGCGGACGGCAAGGTGATCGGCGAGGTCACCTCGGGCGCCCCGTCGCCGACGCTGGGCAAGCCGATCGCGATGGCGTACGTGGACGCCGAGCACGCCACTCCCGGCACCGAGGGCGTCGGCGTGGACATCCGCGGCACCCACGAGCCCTACGAGGTCGTGGCGCTGCCGTTCTACAAGCGCCAGAAGTGACCCCCCGCACATCTTCCCCGTTCCGCAGCACCCACCCGCGTACAGGAGAATTCAGGTCATGAGCAACCCCCAGCAGCTTCGCTACAGCAAGGAGCACGAGTGGCTCTCGGCCACCGAGGACGGCGTGGCGACCGTCGGCATCACCGAGCACGCGGCCAACGCGCTCGGTGACGTCGTCTTCGCCCAGCTCCCCGAGGTCGGTGACACGGTGACCGCGGGCGAGTCCTGCGGCGAGCTGGAGTCGACCAAGTCGGTCAGCGACCTCTACGCCCCGGTGACCGGCGAGATCGTCGCCGCCAACCAGGACGTCGTGGACGACCCGTCGCTGGTCAACTCCGCCCCGTTCGAGGGCGGTTGGCTGTTCAAGGTGCGCATCGACGGTGAGCCGGACGACCTGCTCTCCGCCGATGAGTACACCGCCTTCACCGCCGGCTGACCCATACCGATAGGGATCGTGTGATGTCGCTTCTGAACACCCCCCTCCACGAGCTGGACCCGGACGTCGCCGCCGCCGTCGACGCCGAGGTCCACCGCCAGCAGTCGACCCTGGAAATGATCGCCTCGGAGAACTTCGCTCCGGTCGCGGTCATGGAGGCCCAGGGCTCGGTCCTGACCAACAAGTACGCCGAGGGCTACCCCGGCCGCCGCTACTACGGCGGCTGCGAGCACGTCGACGTCGCCGAGCAGATCGCGATCGACCGGGTCAAGGACCTGTTCGGCGCCGAGTACGCGAACGTGCAGCCGCACTCCGGCGCCTCCGCCAACCAGGCCGCCCTCTTCGCGATCGCCCAGCCCGGCGACACGATCCTCGGCCTGGACCTGGCGCACGGCGGCCACCTCACCCACGGCATGCGCCTGAACTTCTCCGGCAAGCAGTTCAACGTGGTCGCCTACCACGTCGACGAGGCCGGTCTGGTCGACATGGCCGAGGTCGAGCGCCTGGCCAAGGAGAACAACCCGAAGGTGATCATCGCGGGCTGGTCGGCCTACCCGCGCCACCTGGACTTCGCCGAGTTCCGCCGGATCGCCGACGAGGTCGGCGCGTACCTGTGGGTCGACATGGCGCACTTCGCCGGTCTCGTCGCCGCGGGCCTGCACCCGAACCCGGTGCCCCACGCGGACGTGGTCACCTCCACCACGCACAAGACGCTCGGCGGCCCGCGCGGCGGCATCATCCTGGCCCGCAGCAAGGAGTTCGCGAAGAAGCTGAACAGCGCGGTCTTCCCCGGCTTCCAGGGCGGTCCGCTGGAGCACGTGATCGCGGCCAAGGCCGTCTCCTTCAAGGTCGCCGCCTCCGACGACTTCAAGGAGCGCCAGCAGCGCACCCTGGACGGCGCCCGCATCCTGGCCGAGCGCCTGGTGCAGGACGACGCGAAGGCCGTCGGCGTCGACGTCCTGTCCGGCGGCACGGACGTGCACCTGGTCCTGGTGGACCTGCGCAACTCCGAGCTCGACGGCCAGCAGGCCGAGGACCGCCTCCACGAGGTCGGCATCACGGTCAACCGCAACGCGGTCCCGAACGACCCGCGCCCCCCGATGGTCACCTCGGGCCTGCGGATCGGCACGCCCGCGCTCGCGACCCGCGGGTTCGACGCGGACGACTTCCGCGAGGTCGCCGACATCATCGCCGAGGCCCTCAAGCCGGGCTTCGACGCGGCGTCCCTCAAGACCCGTGTGACCGCTCTGGCCGACAAGCACCCCTTGTACCCCGGCCTGAAGTAGTTTCGTACCCTCTGTTTGTACGCTTTTGTTCGTACGTACGAAACATCGGGGCACCCCGCACACTGGAGAGTGAGCGAGGTGCCCCGCACCACGTCCCGCACCGCCCAGTAGTTCCCGCACCGCCTTGTACTTCTGCATCACCCCGGCAGACAACGGCGTCTACCAACCACCCTTGGAGTTTTCCGTGGCCATCTCGGTCTTCGACCTGTTCTCGATCGGCATCGGCCCGTCCAGCTCCCACACGGTCGGTCCCATGCGCGCGGCCCGCATGTTCGCGAGCCGCCTCAAGAACGAGGGCCTCATGGCCCACACGACGGCGATACGGGCGGAGCTGTACGGCTCGCTCGGCGCGACGGGCCACGGCCACGGCACCCCGAAGGCCGTGCTGCTCGGCCTGGAGGGCGAGTCGCCCCGCACCGTGAACGTGGAGAGCGCCGACGACCGCGTCGAGGAGATCAGGAGCGGCGGCCGCATCAACCTCCTCGGCATGCACGAGATCGACTTCGATTTCGACGAGGACCTGATCCTGCACCGCCGCAAGGCCCTGCCGTACCACGCCAACGGCATGACGATCTTCGCGTACGACCGTGAGGGCGGCCTCGTCCTGGAGAAGACGTACTACTCCGTGGGCGGCGGTTTCGTGGTCGACGAGGACGCTGTCGCGGGCGAGAACCCGATCGTGCCGGACGACACCGTCCTGCGGCACCCCTTCCGCACCGGCGACGAGCTGCTCCGCCTCACGGAGGAGACGGGCCTGTCCATCTCCGCGCTGATGCTGGAGAACGAGAAGGCGTGGCGCACCGAGGAGGAGATCCGTGCGGGTCTGCTCGACATCTGGGGCGTCATGCAGGCCTGCGTCTCGCGCGGCATGTCCCGCGAGGGCATCCTGCCGGGCGGCCTGAAGGTGCGCCGCCGCGCCGCGAACTCGGCCAGGCAGCTGCGCGCCGAGGGCGAGCCGCAGGCCCGCGCCATGGAGTGGATCACGCTCTACGCGATGGCGGTGAACGAGGAGAACGCCGCGGGCGGCCGCGTGGTCACGGCCCCCACGAACGGCGCGGCGGGCATCATCCCGGCGGTCCTGCACTACTACATGAACTTCGTGCCCGGCGCCGACGAGGACGGCGTGGTCCGCTTCCTGCTGGCGGCCGGCGCGATCGGCATGCTCTTCAAGGAGAACGCCTCGATCTCCGGCGCCGAGGTCGGCTGCCAGGGCGAGGTCGGCTCCGCCTGCTCGATGGCGGCGGGCGCGCTCGCCGAGGTCATGGGCGGCTCCCCCTCCAAGGTGGAGAACGCCGCGGAGATCGGCATGGAGCACAACCTGGGCCTGACCTGCGACCCGGTCGGCGGGCTCGTTCAGATCCCGTGCATCGAGCGCAACGGCATGGCGGCGGTCAAGGCCGTCACCGCCGCGAAGATGGCGATGCGCGGCGACGGCTCCCACAAGGTGTCCCTCGACAAGGTCATCAAGACGATGAAGGACACGGGCGCCGACATGAGCGTCAAGTACAAGGAGACCGCGCGGGGCGGTCTCGCGGTGAACATCATCGAGTGCTGAATCAGCGAGTGCCGAGCAGCTGAGCCGTCGAGCCGCGGACGACGAGCTCCGGCTCGAAGAGGAGCTCGCCGGGGTGGGCCTGGGTGCCCCGGATCTGCGCGCACAGCAGGTCGACGGCGGCGCGGCCCATCGCCTCGATGGGCTGGCGCACGGTCGAGAGGGGCGGCTCGGTGCAGGTCATGAAGGCCGAGTCGTCGTAGCCGACGACGGAGACGTCGGCGGGGACGGAGAGGCCCTTGCGGCGGGCGGCCCGGACGGCGCCGAGGGCGAGCGGGTCGCTGCCGCAGACGATGCCGGTGACGCCGCGCTCCATGAGGCGCGCGGCGGCCGCCTGACCGCCCTCCAGGGAGAAGATCGACCGCTCGACGAACGCGTCGGGCAGCTCCATGCCCGCGGCCGCGGCGATGTCGCGGGCGGCGACGAGCTTGCGGCGCGAGGGCACGTGGTCGGCCGGGCCGAGGACGAGGCCGATCCGTTCGTGGCCGAGCGAGGCGAGGTGGCGCCAGGCCTGCTCGACGGCGACGGCGTCGTCACACGCGACGCAGGGGAAGTCGAGGCCTTCGATCGACGCGTTGATCAGGACGACGGGGATGTTGCGCTCGGCCAGGCGCCGGTAGTGGTCGTGGGGCGCGTCGGCCTCCGCGAAGAGGCCGCCGGCGAAGACGACGCCGGAGACGTGCTGCTGGAGCAGCAGGTCCACGTAGTCGGCCTCGGAGACGCCGCCCCTGGTCTGCGTGCAGAGCACGGGTGTGAGGCCCTGCTGCGCGAGGGCGCCCCCGATGACCTCGGCGAACGCGGGGAAGATCGGGTTCTGGAGCTCGGGGAGCACGAGGCCGACGAGCCGGGCGCGCTCGCCGCGCAGCTGGGTGGGCCGCTCGTAGCCGAGGACGTCCAGGGCCGTCAGCACGGACTGTCGGGTCGCGGCGGAGACGCCGGGCTTGTCGTTGAGGACACGGCTGACCGTCGCCTCGCTGACCCCCACCTTCTTCGCAACTTGAGCAAGTCGTCGCGTCATGGCCGCAAGAATAGCGCAAGGCCTGCAAGCCAGTTACGTAAACGGCCGCCCGGAATCCGGACGGCCGCGCACGTGTATGCCTCCTCCGCAGGTCAGGGCTGCATGGTGAGCTTGAACGTGGACGTGTCGTTCTTGATGTCCTGCCCGTTGCCGCTCAACTTGGGCCGTACGAAGGTGGCTTCACCGACGGCGGGCCCCTGACCCGCCTCCGGCATCTCGTTGACGTAGATGCCGATCGGCGCTCCCGTGATCGACACATCCGTGAAGATCGTGTCCTTGACCGGGAACTCGGGCTGGCTGCCCGTGTACTTCGTCTGGAACATCACCCCGTGGAACGTCGGGTCGACGATGTCGACGTTGTTCACGCGGATCCCCTGGAAGACCTTCGACGCGGAGAACGCCCAGATGGCCGGGAAGTCCTGGCCCTTCCAGAAGGTGCCGCCGGCCCGTTCGACCGTGATGTTCTCGAACGTGGTCGGGTCCTTCCCGAAGCCGTTCATCGGGTAGCCGAAGTCCAGCGAGGAGATGGTGATCCCGGAGTAGACGAGGGTGTCGGCGATGCGGCTGTTGCGGAAGGTGTTGTTGTAGCCGCCGTAGACCGCGAAGCCCGCCGCGCGCCAGGTCAGGAGCGAGGTCAGGTTCTCGTAGACGTTGTTCTTCATGTCCGCGCCGCCCGCGTCGATGGCGGAGAAGAGGGCGAAGCTGTCGTCGCCCGTGGCCCGCGCCTCGTTGTTGGCGACCAGGTTGTCCGTACTGCCGTTGGTCATGTTGATGCCGTCGGCGAACATGTCGCGGATCCGCGAGTTCTTGATGGTCATGCGGTCCGTGTTGGCGCCCCAGTAGAGGCACACCATGTGCTCGTTCCAGATGTCGTCGATGGTGATGTCGGAGACGTTCTGGAAGTCGAAGACCTTGCCGGGGCCGTCGATGCGGGACGTGTAGTTGCCGAAGTAGGCGAAGCCGGAGAAGGACGAGCCCTTGGCGCTCGCCTCGGCACGGAATCCGACGTCCGTGTTGTCCTGGCTCCTCGGGGCGTGGAAGCGGGTGAACCAGGGGCCGGCGCCGACGACCTGGACGGCCTTGCCGTAGACCTGGAACTTGTTGCTCGGCTCGTAGTCGCCGGGCGGCAGGTAGACGCCCGTCAGCTTTCCGCTGGTGTCCATGCGGACCTTGTCCAGGGCGTTCTGCACGTCCTGGTGGGTGAACCCGGCGGGCACGGTGTAGGCGGCCGGGTCGGGGTTGGCCTTCGCGGTGACCTGCTCCAGGTCGACGAAGTCGATGGCGTAGCGCGAGGTGTTGGCGCTGTCCTTCTGGAGCTTGATCTTGCTGCCGGCCTTCACCGTCCCGTCGAGCATGACGTGCGCCTCGTCGTAGATGTGCCGGGCGGGGCCGGCTCCCGGCGAGTTGCCGGGCGATGCCTCGTCCCCGTACAGCCAGGCGTACTTGGAGGTGAGGTCGATGGCCTTCCTGAAGACGCCGTCCACGTAGATGTTCAGGGTCGCCTGGGTGCCGCCGCCGCCCGGGGCGTCCGGGATGGAGAAGCGGGTGACCAGGGTGTTGGTGTCCTGCTTGGCGGTGAACTCCACGGACTCGCCGGTCGAGTTCAGCGTGACGGCCTTGCGGCCGGACGCCTCACCGGCGAGGTCGCCGACGGTGCGGTTGGGGCCGACGGTCTTCGCGCCGCCCGCGAGGACGCCGTCCTCCGCCTCGTAGGTGTCGTAGGGCATGTCGGCACCCCGGCCGACGAACAGGGAGTGGGTGGTCGTGTTGTTCTCGCGCTTGACCGGCAGTTCGTTGGCGTCGTCGGCGATGACGGTCCTGATCGTGAAGCGGCCGTCGCCAGCGGTCCAGGTGCCGAGCTTGACCGGGGCCGTGGTGTCGCCCGCGCCGATCACGCCGTTGTGCTCGCCGGTCAGGGTCTTCACTGTGGCGCCCTTGTCATCCTGGAGGACGACCTTGATGCCGTGCGCGCCCGATGCGGACGCCTTGGTGCCCTGGTTCTTGACCGCGACACTGAAGGTGACCTCCTTGCCCTTGGAGGGCGCGGACGGCGTCCAGCTCACGGGGGACGCCACCAGGTCGGACGAGTCGACCGGCTTGACCACCAGCGGGCTCGGGCCGGTGTAGGTGTTGTTGCCCTCGTCCTGTTCGATCACCTCGTTCTTGGTGTCCACCTCCGCGCTGAAGGGGTACGAGCCCGCGTCGCGCGCGCCGGTCCTGGCGCTCACCGTCGTCGACTCGCCCGCGGCGAGCGCGCCCACGGACGCCGTGCCCGCCTTGTCGCCGCCGAGACGGAAGACGGCGTCGGTGGCCGTCGAGGCCTCGGTGCCGCGGTTGCGCACGGTCGCGGTCAGGGTCAGCTCGTCGGTCTCGGTCGGCGCCTCGGGGGCGTACGCCAGCTTGGTGATCTCCAGGTCGGGGTTGGCCGCCGGGGCGCCCATGACCTGGAACTCGGCGACCTGCCCGGCGGTGGCGCCGCTGTTCGCGGTGAACCGCAGACGCACGTCGGCGACCTTCGCCGACACCGGAATGGTGACGGTGTTCTGGTTGCCGGACGGGCTGAAGGAGTACTCCTTCTCCGCCACCAGCGACGTGAAGTCGGAGGCCTTCTGCTCCCGGCCGAGGACCTGCACCTTCTGGGTGCGGGCGCCCCACCCGGCGTCCGGGTTCAGCTTGACGACGACCGCGTCGACGTCGGCGTTGGCGCCGAGCTTGACGGTGAGGGTGTTGGGGTAGCTGCCCGCGGCGCCCTCCCAGTAGGTGGACGTCTGGCCGTCGTTGGCGTTCTCGGCGACGAAGGTGTGGATCACCGAGGAGGCCGTGATCGGCTTGCCCTCGGCCAGGTTCTTGTTGCCGCCGCCGGGGCGCGTCACGGTGTTGCTGTGCGCCGAGACGTTCCCGGCGGCGTCGCGGGCCCGGACCGTATAGGAGACGGTGACGCTCGCGGAACGGGTGTCGGTGTACGTCGTCACGTCGCCGGCCACGGACTTCAGGAGCTTGCCGTCCGCGTACACGTCGTACGCCGTGACCTTCACGTTGTCGTCCGACGCACCCCATGTCAGCTTGATCTCACCGCTGGAGGGCTGGCCGATCGTGAGGTTCGTGGGCGCGGTCGGTGCCTGGGTGTCGCCCGAGTCGCCCTTGCGGGTGACGGAGTTGCTGTTGGGTGAGGCGTTGCCCGCGGCGTCGCGGGCGCGCACGTAGTACGTGACGGTGGCGCCCGCCGACCGCGTGTCGGTGTACGTGCGCACGTCACCGGCGACGCTGGTGAGCAGCTCCCCGTTGGCGTACACGTCGTACGCGGTCACGCCCTTGTCGTCGTCGGAGGCGTCCCAGGCGAGCTTGATCCGGCCCGGCTCCGGTTCGGTGAGGGCGAGGTTCTTCGGCGCGGTGGGCGCCTGCGTGTCGCCGCCCGCCGGGCCGTAGATCTCCAGCTCGGACAGCTGGCCCGCGGGCTGCGCGGTGTTGGCGGTGATCAGGACGCGGACGTACCGCGTGGTGACGGTGTCGAGGGCGAGGGTCGCGGAGTGCTCCGAGGCCGCGGTGAAGGCGTACTCCTTGGACGCGGCCAGGTCGGTGAAGTCCGAGCCGTCCGTGCTGCCCTGGACCTTCAGGGTCTGGCGGCGGTCGCCCCATCCCTCGGGCACGCGCAGGACCACCTCGTCGATCCGCGCCGAGGAGCCGAGGTCGGCCTGGACCCACTGCGGAAGCCTGCCGTTCTCGCTCTCCCAGTACGTGGCGCGGTTGCCGTCGTTGGCGTTGGCTGCGGCGTAGTCCTGGGTGTGGCTGCTCGCCTTGAGGGTCTTGCCGAGCGCCAGGTTCACGGAGGCGTCGGCGGCCGCGTGCACCTGCAGCTCGGCGAGCTGGGCGGCGGGCCAGCCGGTGTTGGCGGTGATGTGCACCCGTACGAAACGGGTCTGCGCCGAAGGGAAGCGGACCGTCACCGTGTTGCCGGAGCCGGGCTCGAAGGAGCGGGCCCCGGACGCGGCGAGGGTGTCGAAGCCGCTGCCGTCGGCGCTGCCCTGCACGGACAGCGTCTGCTTGCGGGCCTCCCAGGCCGGGGGCAGCTTGAGGACGACCTCGTCGACGCGGGTGCCGCGGCCGAGGTCGACCTGCACCCACTGGGGCAGGTCGGACGACGCACTCTCCCAGTACGTGCCCGCGTTGCCGTCGGTGATGTGGGCGGCGCCGTACTCCGCCTTGGCGCTGCTCGCCTTGGCCGGCTTGCCCGCGGCCAGGTCGGGGCCGCCCGCCGCCGCGGCGGGCAGGGCGGGCAGGCCGAGGAGGAGCAGCGTCGCGGTGAGAGCGGCGGCGAAGGGCCGCCACCACCTGCGTGGTCTTCGGGCCTGTGCGTCTCTGATGCGTTTCATGACGTGTGTGGCTCCCTCACTGTCGAGCACGCAGCTTTTGGCGTGAAGCAGTGGGAGAATTGCAGAGAACTGTCGAATTGACTACAGGCGAAGCGGAAGTCGTGACACCCCACGTCTGACAGTCCTCCACCTTGCTATCCAATTTTTGCAATCTCCGTTCAAGTTCTTGCGTGCCCGGTTGCGCCGATGGTTATGTATGCGCCGCACCACCCGGCACCCGCAGCACGGACGTACAGCACGACCCGGAGGGGGTCTCCCGATGACATCCACGAGCAGCCGAACACTCTCGCTCGCCACCGCGACCGTTCTCGCGCTGATCGCGCTCACCGCTTGCGGCACGAGCAGCGACGGCGCCGAGTCGGATTCCGGCGGCAAGGTGAAGCTCGACGTCAACGGGCAGCCGCCCACGACCCAGGCCTTCGAGCGCAAGCTCTACGACAAGCACGTGCGGCAGTTCGAGAAGGCCAACCCGGACATCGACATCGTGCCCCACGAGGGCTTCATGGACCCGAAGACCTTCAACGCGAAGCTCGCCGGCGGCAAGTTGGAGGACGTCTTCTACGTCTACTTCACCGACACCCGGTCCCTGATCGAGAAGAAGCAGGCCGCGGACATCACGGACGCCGTCAAGGACATGCCGCGCCGCGGCGACCTCCAGGACCCGCTGATGAAGATCTTCCAGGACGACGAGGGAAGGCAGTACGGCCTGCCGACGTCGAACTACTCGATGGGACTCATCTACAACCGCGCCCTGTTCGAGAAGGCCGGCCTCGACCCCGACCAGGCACCGAAGACCTGGGCGGACGTCCGCAAGGCCGCCAAGAAGATCGCCGCGCTCGGCGACAACACCGTGGGCTACGCCGACTTCTCCAAGAACAACCAGGGCGGCTGGCACTACACGGCGGAGCTGTACTCACGCGGCGGCCGGATCGCCGAGGAGAGCGGCGGGAAGTGGAAGGCCGCCTTCAACACCCCTGAGGGCAAAGCCACCTTCCAGGACCTGTACGACATGCGCTGGAAGGACGACTCCATGGGCAGCAAGCAGCTGCTCCAGGTCGAGGACGTCCAGCGGATGATGGGCTCCGGCAAGCTCGGCATGTACGTCGCGGCCGCGGACAACATCACCGTCATCGCCAAGCAGTTCGGCGGGAAGTACGCGGACTACGCGCTCGCCCCCGTACCGGACGCGAAGGCCACGCTGCTCGGCGGCGAGGGCTACATGTTCAACCCCAAGGCGTCCCCGGCGAAGATCAAGGCCGGCGTCAAGTGGATCCAGTGGCGCTACCTCAACCCCGACGTCATCGAGAAGAACGTCGCCGACTACGCGGACGCGAAGCTCCCCGTCGGCATCCCGATGCCCACCGTCCCCGACGTCTTCGAGGGCCCCGTCCGCGACCGGATCGAGAAGGCCAAGCAGGACAAGGCGAACATGCCGACCGGCAACTACCAGGCGTTCATGGACTCCGCGCCCAAGGTGCCCGGCGTGATCGAACCGCCCAAGGCCCAGGAGGTCTACGCGATCCTCGACTCGGCGATGCAGTCCGTCCTCACCAAGAAGGACGCCGACATCGACGCCCTGCTCGACGACGCCGAGAACAAGGTCAACGCGATCTACGACGCCTCCTGATGAGCATGTCGCTGAAGACCCCGACCCGGGACACGGCCCTCGCGCCGGCCCCCTCCCCCGCACCCCGCAGACCGCGGGAGGCCCGCCGCCGCGCGCTGCGCGAGCACCTGACGGCGTACGGGTTCCTGAGCGCGGCCGTGGTGATCTTCGCGCTGTTCTCGTGGTGGCCGATCATCCGCAACGTGCTCCTCGGCTTCCAGGACGTCAACTTCGCCACCGGCAACACCTGGAACGGCACCAGCAACTTCGAGAAGCTCCTCAACGATCCGCTGTTCCTCACGGCCTGGCGGAACACCGGCCTGTTCACCCTGTACGCGCTGGTCCTCGGCTTCGCCGTGCCGTTCCTGACGGCGGTGCTCCTCAACGAGTTCCGGCACGCGCGGGCGTACTTCCGGGTCCTCGTCTATCTGCCCGTCATGCTGCCGCCGGTCGTGGTGGCGCTGATGTGGAAGTGGTTCTACGACCCGGGCCCCGGCCTGTTGAACGAGATCCTCCGCACCCTGCACCTGCCGACATCGGCGTGGCTCGACTCCTCGTCCACCTCACTGATCTCCCTGGTCATCGTCTCGACCTGGGCCAACATGGGCACCACCACCCTCATCTACCTTGCCGCGCTCCAGACCATCCCCGGCGAGCTGTACGAGGCGGCGGAGCTGGACGGCGCGGGCGTGTGGCAGCGGCTGCGCCACGTCACGATCCCGCAGACCCGGTTCGTGCTGCTCGTCCTGCTGCTGCTCCAGATCGTCGCGACGATGCAGGTGTTCACCGAGCCGTACGTGATGACGGGTGGCGGCCCCGAGGACTCCACGGTGACCGTGATGTTCCTCGTCTACCGGTACGCCTTCGTCTACAACGACTTCGGCACCGCCAGCGCGCTGAGCCTGCTGCTCCTGATCGCCCTGGGCGTGTTCTCCGCCCTCTATCTGCGGGTCACCCGCGCCGCCAAGGAGTGAGCGATGTCCGCCTCGACGCGCACCCTCGTCCGCCCCGCCGTCCTCAGGACGCGCAAGGGACGGCTCATCTACTGGTCGGTCCTCACCGTCGCCCTCGTCCTCTTCACGGTCGCCTTCATCGTGCCGCTGTACTGGGCGGCGACCGGCGCCATGAAGTCGTCCACCGAGCTGGCGCAGAACCCGCCCACCTACGTGCCCGAGAGCTGGCACCCCGAGAACTACACGAAGGCATGGCGGGAGATGGACCTCTCCCGCTACTTCCTCAACACGGTCGTCCTGGCCGGCGGGGCGTGGCTGGTGCAGCTCGCGGTGCAGATCCCCGCCGCCTACGCCCTGTCCAAGCTGCGCCCGCGGTTCGGGAACGTGGTGCTCGGCCTGATGCTCGTGACGCTGATGATGCCCGCCACCGCGCTCCTCGTGCCGGTCTACCTCACCGTCGTGGACGTCCCGCTGTTCAACCGCAACCTGATCAACAGTCCCAGCGCGGTGTGGCTCCCCGCCGCCGCCAACGCCTTCAACATCTACATCCTGAAGAACTTCTTCGACCGGATCCCCGACGAGCTCCTCGACGCGGCGAAGGTCGACGGCGCGGGGCCCGTGACGACCATGTGGCGCGTGGTGCTCCCGCTGGCCCGGCCGATCATCGCCGTGGTCTCCATCCTCTCCATCGTCACGGCGTGGAAGGACTTCCTCTGGCCGCTGCTCGTGCTGCCCGACCCGGCACAGCAACCGCTGAGCGTGTTCCTCCAGCGCGTGGCCCAGGACACCCCGCTCAACAGTCTGGTGGCCGGGCTCGTCATGGCGTCCCTGCCGCTGGTCGCGCTCTTCCTGGTCTTCCAGCGCCACATCATCGCCGGGCTCGGCGCCGGCAGCCTCAAGGGCTGAGCGCGCGGAGACCGCACCACGGTCTGCTCCGGTTCGTACGAAAGGACTCCCCTTGCCCAGCACGGAGTGGTGGCGCAGCGCTGCCATCTATCAGGTGTACGTCCGTTCCTTCGCGGACGGGAACGGCGACGGCACCGGCGACCTCGCCGGGGTCCGCTCCCGCCTCCCCTATCTGGCCGAACTGGGCGTGGACGCCCTGTGGTTCACCCCCTGGTACCTGTCGCCGCTCGCCGACGGCGGCTACGACGTCGCGGACTACCGCACCATCGACCCGGCGTTCGGCAGCCTCGGCGAGGCCGAGAAACTCATCGCCGAGGCCCGGGAGCTGGACCTGCGCTGCATCGTGGACGTCGTGCCGAACCACGTGTCCGACCAGCACGAGTGGTTCAAGGCGGCGCTGGCGGCGGGGCCCGGCTCCCCGGAGCGGGAGCTGTTCCACTTCCGGCCGTACTCGGACGAGCCGCCCAACGACTGGGTGGGCGAGTTCGGCGGGGTGCCGTGGTCCCGCACGGAGGACGGCGAGTGGTACCTCCACCTGTTCGCGCCCGAGCAGCCCGACCTCAACTGGAGCCACCCGAAGGTCCGGCGGGAGCACGAGGACGTGCTGCGCTTCTGGTTCGAGCGCGGCGCCGCGGGCGTCCGCATCGACTCCGCGGCGCTCCTCGCCAAGGCGGAAGGACTGCCCTCCATGGACCGGGACCGCCCGCACCCCTTCCACGACCAGCCGGAGCTGCACGACATCTACCGCTCCTGGCGGCGGATCGCCGACGAGTACGGTGCCGCGCTGATCGGTGAGATCTGGCTGCCGGACGCGGAGCGCTTCGCCCGCTACCTGCGCCCGGACGAGCTGCACACCGCCTTCAACTTCGACTTCCTGTCCCGGCCGTGGGACCCGGCGCAGCTGTGGGAGTCGATCGACCTGACCCTGACCACGCACGCCCCGGTCGGCGCCCCCGCCACCTGGGTCCTCGCCAACCACGACGTGACCCGCACGGTCACGCGGTACGGGCGGGCGGACGACACCGGCTTCGCCTTCGAAAGGAAACGGTTCGGCGTCCCCACCGACCTGGACCTCGGCACCCGCAGGGCGCGGGCCGCGGCCCTCCTCACCCTGGCGCTGCCCGGCTCCCTCTACCTCTACCAGGGCGAGGAGCTCGGGCTGCCGGAGGCGGAGATCCCCGTTGACCGCATCCAGGACCCGATGCACGCGCGGTCCGGCGGCCTCGACCCGGGGCGGGACGGCTGCCGGGTGCCGCTGCCCTGGGACGGCGCCCCGGAGCGGAGCTGGCTTCCGGTGCCGCGGGACTGGTCCGCGTACGCGACCGAGCTCCAGGTCCACGACCCCGGCTCGATGCTCTCCCTGTACCGGACGGCGCTGCGGCTGCGGCGCTCCTTCGCCGACGCGGGGCCGCTGCGCCGGCTGCGCGCCGACGAGCCGGGCGTGCTGTCCTTCGCGCGCACCTGTGAGCGGGACGGCGCCACGCTGATCTGTCTGGTCAACTTCGGATCCGACGACGCGGCGCTGCCCGCGGACGCCGAACTCCTGCTGGCCAGCGGCCCCTTGTCCCCGCGGGGGCGGTTGCCGCAGGACACCGCGGTCTGGCTGCGGGCCTGAGCGCCCGCGGCCGGACCGCACACCTCCCCCCACACACAGAGCCGCACCCATCCCGTCCCCCCACCACCGAAGGGACTGTCATGCGCACCACACGCTTGCTCGCCGCCGCGCTGGGCCTCGGCCTCGCGTCGGCGGGCCTCCTGCCCGTCACGGCACACGGGGCCACCACGACCGACAGAGCCACCGCCGCCGCCCGCGGCGCGAACCTGCCGTACACCGAGTACGAGGCGGAGGACGGCACGTACGACGGGACCCTCCTGGAGGCCGAGCCCACCCGCCCCTTCGGCCACACCAATTTCGCCACGGAGTCCTCGGGCCGCAAGGCGGTCCGGCTCACGTCGACCGGCCAGTACGTCGAGTTCACCTCGGAGAACTCCACCAACTCGATCGTCGTACGCAACTCCATACCGGACGCCCCGGGCGGCGGCGGTCAGGACAAGACACTCAGCCTGTACGCCGACGGCGAGTTCGTGCAGAAGGTGACGCTGTCCTCCAAGCACAGCTGGCTGTACGGGAACACCGACGACCCGGAGGGGTTGACCAACCGCCCGGGCGGCGACGCACGACGGCTCTTCGACGAGTCGCACGCCCTGCTCAAGGACACGTATCCGCAGGGCACGAAGTTCCGGCTGCAGCGCGACGCCGGTGACGACGCCGCGTTCTACGTCGTCGACCTGATCGACCTGGAGCAGGTCGCGCCGCCCGCCGCCAAACCTGCCGAGTGCACCTCCATCACCGAGTACGGGGCGAAGCCCGACGACGGCGAGGACGACACCAAGGCCATCCAGGCGGCCGTGACCGCCGACCAGAAGGGCGAGATCGACTGCGTGTGGATCCCGGCCGGGCGGTGGCGCCAGGAACAGAAGATCCTCACCGTCGACCCGAAGTACCCCGGCACCCCGTACAACCAGGTCGGCATCCGCGATGTCACGATCCGCGGCGCGGGCATGTGGCACTCCCAGCTGTACACGCTGACCCCGCCCCACGAGGCGGGCGGCATCAACCATCCGCACGAGGGCAACTTCGGCTTCGACATCGACGACAACACCCGGATCTCCGACCTCGCCATCTTCGGCTCGGGCACGATCCGCGGCGGCGACGGCGGCCAGGAGGGCGGGGTCGGACTCAACGGCCGCTTCGGCAGGAACACGAAGATCGAGAACGTCTGGATCGAACACGCCAACGTCGCCGCCTGGGTCGGCCGCGACTACGGCAACATCCCCGACCTGTGGAACCCGGGCGACGGCCTGGAGTTCAGCGGCATGCGCATCCGCAACACCTACGCGGACGGCGTGAACTTCTCCAACGGCACCCGGAACTCCACCGTGTCCGACTCCTCGTTCCGCAACACCGGGGACGACGCGCTGGCCGTATGGGCCAACAAGTACGTGAAGGACCAGTCGAAGGACATCGGCCACGACAACACCTTCACCGGCAACACGGTCCAGCTCCCCTGGCGCGCCAACGGAATCGCGGTCTACGGCGGCTACGGCAACACGATCGAGAACAATCTGGTCTCCGACACGATGAACTACCCCGGCATCATGCTCGCCACCGACCACGACCCGCTGCCCTTCTCCGGTCGGACACTGATCGCGAACAACGGCCTGTACCGCACGGGCGGCGCGTTCTGGGGCGAGCAGCAGGAGTTCGGCGCCATCACCCTCTTCGCCCAGGGGCAGAGCATCCCCGGCGTGACCATCCGGGACACCGACATCCACGACTCGACGTACGACGGCATCCAGTTCAAGTCGGGCGGCGGCGCCACACCCGACGTGAAGATCAGCAACGTGAAGATCTCGAAGTCCAACAACGGCGCCGGCATACGCGCCCACGGCGGGGCCCGCGGCAACGCGGCGCTCTGCGACGTGACCATCACGGACTCGGCGGACGGCGACGTCCTGATCGAGCCGGGGTCCCAGTTCACGGTGGGCGAGAGCTGCGCGGCGGGGAAGAAGGGCCGCCCGCGGAGGTAGGAGGCGCGTCGGGGACCATGGCGGGAGGGGAGCACCACCGTGCCCCTTCCGCCATGAGTCGTCCGGCGCCAGGGTCGCGCCGTCGAGTTCGGAGTTCCGGCAGTGCTTTTCGACGTCACCCGCTCCGCGGTCACCGGCATCTTCGGCGAGGACCGCCTCGTGACGCTGCCCGTGTCCGCGTTTCCCGCCTCCGCCGCGGACACACGGGGTGCCCGCCTCCTCCAGTCGGTCGGCGCCCCCACCGGGACGCTTCATCTGCGGGAGCCCGACGAGGCCTCCGGGGCACTGCCGCTCGTCCGTGACGTCGTCGACGTCGAGGGCATCGAGGGTTACGAAGGACGGGAGGACGCCGGGGAGGCGGCGGGCGTCTGGCCCGTCATCGGCTGGCTGCTCAACGCGCATCTGGCCCTCGACCCCGCTTCCGGGAAGGTGTACGCCTTCGATCTCGACGAGGAGACCGCGCGGGAGCTCCACGCGGACGTCTCGTCCCTCGTGCACGTCACGGTCAGCTTCCAGCGTCTGCTCGACGAGTTCACCTTCGGCGACGACAGCGAGGAGGCGGGCTTCGAGCGTCTTGAGCGCGAGGTCGCGCGCATCCGGGAGGAGACGAGCCGCGTCGACCCGCTCCCCTTCCGGGACGACGAGACCGCCTGGTGGGTGATCGGCGACGAGATCGCCGCGGGTCAGCGCTTCACGGGCGACAGCCCGGGAGGGCGTTCGCTGTACGGGTGACCGTCGGCCGGTTCGGCCGGTGCCGTCGGTTTGCGTAGCCGGTTGCGTAGTTCTACGGATGCCGGGACCACCCGTGTCCTGAGACCCTGCGCATCCAGGGGGAGCCGTGCCGCATCACGCACCCGCCCCGGCCCCCGGATCATCCGAACTAGGAACCGCACATGGGCCCGCAGGGCGCGACCAGGAACCTTCACGCCCGCGCCCGCCAGGAGCGCCGCAGAAGCCCCGAACCCCCCGAGCTCCCCGAGCACCACGAGCTCCTCGGCGACATCCTCCGGCTGGACGCGGAGCCGTACGGGAGGGCACGCACCGCCCGCGCCGAAGAGCTCGCCGACGCGGCCGCCGCCACCGGCGACCGCCCGCTGCTCGTGGCGGCGCTGACGCTCCTCGTCCACTCGTACAGCTTCGGCGGCGAGTGCGCGCGGACGTTCGTACCGTTCCGGCGGCTGCTGCGCCTGTACGACGAGAACCCGGCGGACTTCGGCGAGGACGACGTCCGGCGTCTGCACTGGATGTTCAAGTGGGTGGTGACCGACGCGCGGCAGCAGCCCGACGTCCCGCTCGCCGAGGCCGAGGGGTGGCTGACCCGGATGCGGCGCCGCTACCGCGCGGCGGGGTACTCCGAACGGGCCGTGCACGGCGCCGAGTTCAGGCTCGCGCGGCACCTGGGCGACAGGGCCCGCGCCACGCGGGCGTACGCCGCGTGGACGGCGGCCGTGCGGGACGACATGGCCGACTGTCTGGCCTGCGAGTACGCGACGGAGGGTCTGCGGCAGCTGGACCTGGGCGACGACCTGGCGGCCCTCGACGGGTGGGGACCCGTCCTGGGCGGCACCCACAGCTGCCACCGCGAGCCGCACGAGACCCTCGCCCGGTCCCTGTTGCCGCTGGTCCGCACCGGCCGTACGGACCGGGCACGCGACCACCATCTGCGCGGCTACCGGATGGTCCGCTCCGACGAGGCGTTCGGTCCCGTCGTCGGGCTGCACGTCGAGTTCTGCGCGCTCACCGGCAACGAGCCGAGCGGCCTGCGAATCCTCGGCGAGCAGGGCCGGCGCTGGGCCGACACGGGCGACCCGCTCGACCACCTGGAGTGGCTGGTCGGCGCCGCGCTGCTGATGCGCCGTGCGGTGGAGACGGGCCACGCCGAGCGTCAGGTGCCGGGGCCGCCGGGCCGCGCGTGGACGGCGGCGGCGCTTCTGGACCACACCCGGGACGCGGCCCTCGGCCTGGCCGCCCGCTTCGACCGGCGCAACGGCACGACCACGGTCTCGGAGGGAGCACGGGCCCGCATGGCCGCGCAACCACTCGTGGACGGCCTGCCGTTGCACATCCGGACGGCTCGGCCCGCGCCAGCACCGCACCACGACTCCGCATCGACGCTGTCCCCGCTGGACCGGGCCCGCCTGTGCCTGACGCTCGCGGAGTCCCTGACGCCCTCCGACGACTGGGCCGACGGGACGGGTCCGCGGGCGGAACGGCTCCTGACCGACGCCGCGCACTTCGCGGGGCTGCCCGGCGGAAGCCCGCACATCGGCGCGCTGGCCCGGCTGCGCCTCGGCGGGCTGCACTGCGAGGCAGGCCGTCACGAGGAGGCCGTCGAGGTCCTGGAGTCCGTACTGCCCGACCTCGGGGACGACCACGAGCCGGCCGACCGCGCCCAGGCGCACACCTGGCTGGCCCGAAGCCACCTCCGCACGCACCAACCAGCGCTGGCGGCGGTCCAGTTCATGCGTGCCGCCGAGCTCACCCGCGCCTCTCCCGGCGGCCGGCACGAGGAGGCATCCCTCACCCAGCAGGCGGCGCGGGCGCTCAGCCGGGCCGGGCAGCCGGCGGAGGCCGGGCGGGCCTACGCGCGGGCCGAGGAACTGTGGCGCGCCCTCGGCGAGCACGGCGCCCTGGTCCGGGCGCAGCGGGCCAGGGCGTGGGAGACCCTGGCCGCTCACGGACTCGCCGCGGCCGACACCGTCATGGCGGAGGCCCTGGACACGAACCTGCGCCGCGCCGAGGAGGCCGAACAGGACCCGGAGCGCACCGAGCTGCACGTGGAACTGGGCCGCACCCACGCCCAGTTGGCGCGCCTGGCGATGGAACACGCAGACGGCCCACCGCTGGCCGGGTGGGGCACCCCGGAGCAGTGCGCGGCCAACGTACGCGCCTTCGCGACCGCACTCGGCCACACGGAACGGGCGATCGAGGCGCTGCGCGCGTGCGGCGGCCCGGGTCTGGCGGACCTCCACCCCACCGAACTCCTCGCCGTACGCCTGGAATTCGTCCTGGATCGCCGCGAGGAGGCGGCGACCCGCGCCCGCGCCCTGGCCGCCGCGGTACGCGCACGCCCGGACCCGGACGGCACGCTGGCGTCCCTCGCCGAGGAGTGCGACCTGCTGGCCGGGGCGGGCCGCACACCGCCGGAGTGAAGGGCCGCTCCCTACTCTCCCCCGCCCTGCGGCGGCCCGGCCGCGCACCGCGTCACCAGCGAGGCCAGGGCCGCGCGCGAGGTGACGCCCGTCTTGCGGTACACCCGGCCCACATGGCTCTCGACCGTGCGGGTGCTGAGGCAGAGCCGGTCGGCGACGGCCTGGTTGGTGAGGCCCTCGGCGACCAGCGCGGCTATCTCGCGCTCGCGCGGCGTCAGGGAGGCGAACGGGCCGGACGGCAAGGGCGGGACGTCGGCGCGCGGGCCCGGGAGGGGGGTGCGGGCCGTCGGGTCGGCGGGCGGCGGGCCGCCGGAGCCATGTGCGGCCGCGCCGTCCCGCGTCACCCCCGGGCCCGTACCGCCCCGGCCCGGCCGCGCGCCCTCCCCCGACCCCGCCCCTGCTCCCGCTCCCTCTTCCCGGCCCCGGCGCGCCCGCGCCGCCATGTCCAGGATCAGGCGGGCGCCGCCCTCCTCGGCGAGGCGGAGGCCGCGACGGGACATGGCGGCGGCCCGGGCGGGGTCGCCCGTGGCGGCCGCGAAGGGGGCGCCGAGCAGCAGGCTCTGGGCCTCGCGCAGCACCGCCCCGGCCCGCGCGCTCTCGTGCGCCGACTCCGTGAACGCCGCTGCGGCCCGCGCCAGTTCGCCTCGCTGGGCCGCGACGAGTCCGACGGCGCGCAGGGCCGCGCCCCGCTGGACGGGCAGGCCGAGCCGGTCCGCCAGCGCGAGCGCGTGGGACGCCCAGCGTTCCGCGTCCGCCACGTCGCCGGTGGCCAGCGACGCGGTGACGAGCAGCTCGAAGAAGTTGGGCCGCATCGAGGGCTGTACGCGGGACAGGTCGCCGTCGCCGCCCGCGTCCAGCAGGACCTCCCGCACCCGGTACGGGTCGCCCGCGCCCAGCACCGCGTACGCGAGAAGACTCCGGGACACCGTCGCCCACCAGCCCTCCACCGCGCCCACCGTCGCCGCTGCCTCCTCGGCCGCGGCCAGCACGTCCGGGTCGCCCGCCGGACGCGTCTGCATGAGGATGAGGGCGCGTACGGCCCGGCTCATGCCGAGGAGTTCGGCGCCGCCCAGCGAGCCGGCGACCGAGACGGCCTCGTCGGCCCACTCCAGCGCCGTGTGCAGGCGTCCCGTGGTGAAGCGGGCGTACGCGCCGGTGAGCAGCAGCTGGGCCAGCGCGAAGGGCCGGCCGGTGCGCCGGGCGATCTCGACGCCGCGTTCGGCGTGGCGCTGCGCGGCGGCGCAGTCGTCCAGGAACACCTCGCTCCAGGCCAGACGCACCAGCGACTCGCACTGTCCGGCGAGGTCGGCGTCGGTCGTGACGTCGGTGAGCGCGGCGGCCTCGGCGGCGTACTCGCGCGCCGCCTGCGTGTTCCCCTCGTACGCCTCCCCCAGCGCCGCCAGCGTCAGGGCCTCCGCGGCGCCGAGCTCGTCGCCGCGGAGCCGGGCGTCGGCCAGGGCCCCGGCCACCTCGTCGCGGGCCTCGGGGTAGCGCGTGGCGAACAGGGCGCGGTTGCCCCACTCGACGACCAGACCGGTGCGCTGGGCGGGCGGCGGCCCCGGGCGCCGGTCGAGTTCGCGGCGGAGCAGGGCGCGGGCTGCCGCGTACCGGCCGAGGGTGCGCTCCATGAAGGCGCACTGCACGACGGCGGACGTCCGCAGCGCGTCCCCGCCCTCCGCCCCCTCCGGCCCTTCCGGGGCGGGGCGGTGCGTCGCGATGAGCCGGTGGAGGAGGTCCCTGCTCTCCCTGACGGCGCCGGTCATGCCGAGCGCGGTCGCCCGCTTGAGCATCAACTCGCTGCGTGTGATGTGGTGTTCGGGCGTGTCGGGCAGGACGCGGAGGACCACGCCGAGGAGCCGCGCGCTGTCGGCGGGGGCCGTGGCGACGGCCTGTTCCGCGGCTTCGGTCAGGACGGCCGCCGCCTTGGGGTCCCAGCGGGAGAGGGACTCCTCCACGTGGTGGGCGCGGTCGAGGAGCGGCGCGCCGGTCCGGGTGAGCTCGACGGCGGCCGCGCGGTGCAGTTCGAGGCGGCGCCAGGGGTCGACGGTCTCGCGTATCCAGGCGCGCAGGAGCGGGTGGCGTGGGGTGAGGCAGCGCGCGCGGCGGTCCGATCTGAGCAGGTCACGGTCGACCAGCACCCGCAACGCGGCGATGAGGTCGAAGGGGTCGGCCCCCGTCACGGCGGCGATCCGGTCCGTGTTGGCGTGCTCGCCGAGCACCGCGACCGCGTCCATGGCGGCCCGCTCCAGGCGGGGCAGCACGGCGAGTTCGTCGTGGAAGGCCGCCGAGCGGTCGCCGTGGAGGAGGGCGAGGAAGTACAGCGGACTGCCCTGGCTCGCCTCGTACATCTCGACGGCCCGCTCCCGCGGCACTCCGGCGGCGAGCCCGTCGATCAACTCGTCGGCGCCCAGCGGTCCGAGGGCGGTCCGCAGGACGACTCCGGAGTCGAGCCCGCGCGTGAGGGCGGCGGACAGCGCGGCCGGGGTCTGCCGTTCACGCCGGCCGACAGCCAGCAGGAACGGGGCGCGCACGGGGTGGCGTACGAGATGGTCGACGAGCTCGACGGTCGCCTCGTCCGCCCAGTGCAGATCGTCGAGTACGACGACGAGGCCGCGCCCGCCGACACCGCCGAGCGCCGCCGCGGTGACCCGGCACAGATCGAAGAGGTCCGCGCCTGACACCGCGCCCGACACCGCACCCGGGCCGAGGCCCGCCACCGCGGCCGGACACCCGTCGCCGCACTCCCCCCGCACGACCGCGGGCAGCCCGTCCAGCGAGGGGAACGCACGGCGTGCGCGCGGGTCGAGTTCGGTGAAGGCGTCCGTGAACGGCCGCAACGGACGCCCCCTGGCCCGCTCCGACCCCCTCCCCCGCAGCACGGTCACACCCCGGGCCCGGGCCAGCGCCGCGAACTCCGTCAGGAGCCTGCTCTTGCCGATCCCCGGGTCCCCGACCACGTCGACGACGCCCGCCCTCAGGTCGTCGAGGAGCGCTTCGAGGCGGCCGAGCTCCGCACCCCTGCCCACGAACGGCGCCCGCCCCGCGGGCCCCGCCGCGCCTTCGACCATCTCCACCACAGCCCACGCCCCCTCACGGAGGCGCGCGGCCTCCCGGTGACGTTGTACCGCACCCGCCTCGTGCGCGACGCGGGCCGGGATCTCAGTTCGTGAACAAGATATGGAGAAAGGTCACGGTTGGGACACGGACGGAAGTGCTGGCCATGGGGCGTACTCGTTGTCGGCGGGCCCCGGCGCGGCCGTTACCCTAACCCCCGTCAGTAGTGCACCAAGAAGGGGTGGATCCGGTGGCGGACATCGAGGAAGCGCGCAAGACGTTCGAGCAGTTCGACGCGGACGGCGACGGCTTCATCACGGCGGCGGAGTGGAAGAGCGCCATGGCCAGGATGGGCGACTTCTACCAGACCGAGGCGGTGGCCGAGGCCGTGATCGGCACGAAGGACACCGACGCGGACAAGCGTCTCTCTTTCGACGAGTTCTGGGCGAGCCTGAACAAGTAGTCGACGGGTCGGCGCGAGCCGACGCGGCGGAAGGGCCCGGCACACATGTGTGCCGGGCCCTTCGCGTCTCACACGCCCTCAGCGGCGGGCGCGCACGCTCCACCGGCCGTCCCTGCGCTCCAGCCGCACGGGATGGTCGGAACACTTGCCGACCTGGTCGCTCGTGAGCACGTCGGCCACCGTGCCGGAGGCGAGCGTGCGCCCCTCGCGCAGGAGCAGCGCGGCGCGCAGGGCGCGACGCGCGACGCGCGACGCGCGACCGATCAGCGCTCGGGGTGTCTCACACGGTGTACAACGGCACGTCCTTTTCCCGGGAGATGAGGTCGGCAGCACGGTAATGGTCTCCGTCGGCGCGGCTTCACCGGTTTTCCGACGCCCGGCCGCCTACGTCAGCTCGGCGACGACCAGCTTCGCGGCCTCCGCGATGAACGCGTTCACGGGCGGGGTGTCGCGGCCGGGACGGTCCGTCATGACGGCGAGTACGAGGGGGTCCGCGTCCGGCGGCCGGACCACGGCGATGTCGTTGGCCCTCCCCCAGTTGCCCGTGCCGGTCTTGTCCGCGACCCGCCACCCCTTCGGCACGCCCGCCCGGATCCGCCGCGCCCCCACCTCCGTGGCATTGCGCCCGAGCCACCCCGCCAGGAGGGCCCGCTTCGCGTCGGGCAGCGCGGCGCCGAGGACCAGGGCGCGGTAGTCGGCGGCGACGGCCCGCGGCGTGGTCGTGTCGCGCGGATCCCCCGGCGGCACGTCGTTCAGCTCGGGTTCGTGGTCGTCCATGCGGCTGACCTTGTCCCCGAGCCCCCGCAGGTAGTCCGTCAGCCCTGCCGGGCCGCCGATCTCGCGCATCAGCAGGTTGCCCGCCGTGCCGTCGCTGTACCGGATCGCGGCGTCGCACAGTTCCCCGACCGTCATGCCGGTCGCGATGTGCTTCTCGGTGACGGGCGAGATGGAGTCGACGTCGGCGGCGGTGTACGTGACGCGCTTGTCGAGTTGATCGAGGGGGCGGTGGTGCACGACGGCCGCCGCGGCCAGCGTCTTGAACGTGGAGCAGAACGCGAACCGTTCGTCCGCGCGGTGGGTCAGCGTGGCGCCCGTGCCGGTCGCCAGGGCGTACACCCCGAGGCGGCCACCGTGCTTGCGCTCCAGCGCGGTAAAACGGGAGGCGAGGCGGGAGGGATCGGCTGCGGGGGTCGAGGGCGGGCCCGCGGTGGACTTCCGCGGCGCGGGGCCGTCACCGGAACCGCACGCCGGGAGCGGCAGCAGCGCCGCGGCGAGCAGAAGGGCACGACGGGACGTCCCGGGCTGCGCCAAGCTCATCGGCCGCTGCTCGCTTTCCCTCGATACGTAATACGTAGCCGTCACGACCTACGTAGCCATTACGACGCAATCATTCTGCACGCCGCCGGAATATCCCCGCCGATCCGGAGGTTCCCTCCGTTACGAGCTCGGCACCTCGCCTCCTCGCCTCGGAAAGGCAGTCAGTCATGAAGATCGGCATCATCGGAGCGGGCAACATCGGCGGCAACCTCACCCGCCGCCTCACCGCCCTCGGCCACGACGTCTCCGTCGCCAACTCGCGCGGCCCCCACACGCTGACCGCCCTCGCCGAGGAGACCGGCGCGAAGCCCGTCACCGTCGGTGAAGCCGCGCGCGACGCGCAGGTCGTCGTCGTGACCATCCCGCTCAAGGCAGTCCCCGACCTGCCGGCCGGCTTCCTCGACGGCGCAGCCGAAAACGTCGCCGTCATCGACACCGGCAACTACTATCCGCAGCAGCGCGACGGGCGCATCGCCGAGATCGAGGACGGTCTGACCGAGAGCCGGTGGACGGAGCGGCAGATCGGCCACCCCGTCATCAAGGCCTTCAACGGCACGTACGCGCAGGACATCCTCGACAAGCCCCTGCCTCAGGGCGCCGCGGGCCGGGTCGCCCTGCCCGTGTCCGGCGACGACGAGGCCGCCAAGAAGATCGTGCGCGACCTGATCGACGAGCTCGGCTTTGACACCGTGGACAACGGCGGCCAGGACGACTCCTGGCGTCAGCAGCCCGGAACTCCCGTGTACGGGAACGCCGGTGGAGCGGACGAGATCCAGAAGGCGCTGGACGCGGCGTCACGGGAGCGTACGGCGGAGTGGCGCGCCTGACAGACGCGCCCTCCTGGCACACCACTCAGGGCGTGGCCCACTCCCGCAGCGCGTCCTCGCTCGCGAAGTCGGCCACGTTCTTGTCCAGCGGTGTCGACGTGTACTGGTGGATCTTCCACTTCGCCTGGATGCGGGGCTTGCCCGCGCTGACGTAGTCGGCGATCCACAGTCCGTCGCCCGCGTAGGACGTGGTGTCCCGGTTCAACCAGAAATCACGGTTCGCGTAGAGCATGACCCGGTGCGACGGCCGCAGGCGTTTCACCTCACGGATGAAGCGGTCCTTCTCCGCGTTCGAGGCAGCCGTATGGTTCCCCGTCCACTCCCAGTCCACCGCCAGCAGGTCCCCCGCCTTCTCCGGGGCCTTGCTCACGAAGTACTCCGCCTGGGCCGTGATGTTGCCCGGCCACAGGAAGTGGTAGTAGCCGACCACGCAGCCGCCGTCTCGGGCGCGCTTCGTCTGGGCGGACAGTTTCGGGTTGATGTACGAACGGCCCTCCGTCGCCTTTATGAAGACGAAGGAGAGACCGTCCGTGTCGAAGGTCGACTGGTGGGAGCTGACGTCGATGCCACGGATCACGGGCGCCTCCAGATTGGGCGCTAGGCAGTTCCTGAACTGCCCGTTTGGTGCCCGCTGTCAGCAAGGGCCAACCGTCAACCATCAACTGTTCAACGGAAGATCCCGGTGTGCCCGAGGGAGTAGCGGCCCGGCTGTGGGTACACCGCGAGGCCGTGCGGTCCGTTGCCGACCGGGATGCGGGCCAGCTGGACTCCGGTCCGGGTGTCGATGGCGTACACCTCGGAGTCGTAACGCCCCGACAGCCAGAGGGTGTTGCCGTCCGCCGAGACACCTCCCATGTCGGGGCTGCCGCCGTCCGGGAGCTTCCACTTCTTGGTGAGCCTGTTCTTCGGGAAGTCGAAGACGGAGATGGTTCCCTCGCCCCGGTTGGAGATGTACATCTCCTTGGAGTCGCGGCTGACGTACAGGCCGTGGCAGCCCCTGCCCGTGCGCATCAGCTTCGGTTCCGTGAACTTGTCGCCGTCCAGGACCCACATGCCGTGCGCCATCATGTCGGCGATGTAGAACGTCTTGCCGTCGGGCGACATCTTCACGTCCTGCGGCATGGCGCCCTTGAAGGGGATCTTCTGCTGGCCGACGACCTCCATCTTCTCCGTGTCGACCTTGAGGAGTTCGCCGGAGAACTCGCAGGACACGATGAAGTAGCGGCCGTCCATGGAGAAGTCGGCGTGGTTGACGCCGGCGCAGGTGACGGGGACGGTCTTGTCGCGGTTCATGGTCTTCGGGTCGCGGAAGACGAGTTCGCGGTCCATGGACGCCATGACGATCGCGTGCTTGCCGTTCGGCGTGAAGTAGAGGTTGTACGGGTCGGAGACCTCGACCGTACGGCCCGTCCTGCCGGTGACCGGGTCGATGGCGGTGAGGCTGTCGCCGAGGTCGTTGTTGACCCAGAGCGTCTTCATGTCCCAGGAGGGGACGACGTGCTGCGGCTGGTTGCCGACCTTGATGGTCTCGATGACCTCGAACTTCTTCGGGTCGATGACCGACACCGTGTTGGACTCGGTGTTGGGGACGTAGACGCGCTGCAGGAACTTCTTGGCCACGGGCTGGAGCGCGTTGGGCCGGTCGGCGGCGTACGCGTCCTTGGGGTCGAGCACCGGCGGCATGCCGGGCAGGCCGGGTGCCGCCTTCGGCCTGGCGGGCTTGCGGACGCCTTCGGTGCCGAGGGCTTCGGTGTCGCCCTTGCCGCTGCCGCAGCCCGCGAGGGCGGCGAGGACGGCGCCGGCGGCGAGCACGGCCGCGGTGCGTTTGGTGGCGGTGAACGTCTCGTTCGGGATCAGGGGCATCAGGTCAGCAGCTCCGTGGTCGTGACCGCGCGCAGGCCGCGGCGTTCCAGTTCTTCCAGGACGGCGGGCAGGGCGGCGACCGTGTCCGCGTACCCGAAGTGCAGGCTCACGACGGATCCCTCGCGGATCTCGCCCGCGACGGTGCGGGTCACGGCGGGGGCGCCCGGTGACGTGAAGTCGAGGGAGTCGACGTCGTACGAGAGGACGTGCGGGTAGCCCGCGCGGTGGGCGAGGCGTTCGACGAGGGGGGTCGCCGTCCGGGCGCGCGAGGGGCGGAACCAGGTGCCGATGGAGCCGGTGAGACGGCGCAGGCGGTCCGCGCAGCCGGTGATCTCGGCGTGGGCCTCGGCCTCGGACATGGCGTTGATGTCGAGGTGGTGGTGGGTGTGGTTGCCCAGGTCGTGGCCGCCGTCGAGGATGCGGCGCGCCAGGTCGGGATGTGCGTCGAGCCAGCTGCCGACGGCGAGCACGGTGATCTTCGCGCCGGCCTGCTCCGCCTGGGCGAGGAGTGCCTTCGCGGTGGCGGGGTCACCCTGGCCGTGGAAGGTGAGGGCGACCTGGGGGCGGGTGCGGGGGCCGTGGCCGATCTGGCCGGGCGCCCCGGGGAAGCGGCGGGGTGCGGGGGCGGCGGCCGGGGCGGGCCTGGCCGGGCGGGGGGTCGTGGTGGCGGGCGGGCGGTCGCGTGCGGGGGCGGCGGGGCCGGTCGCGGCGCACCCGGTGGTGAGCGCGCCCGCGGCGACCAGGCCGGCGCCCGCGCGCAGGGCTCTGCGGCGGTCGGTCTCGATCACCGGACCATTTAATGGGAAAAACATGGAAAAGATGCTGATTGCCCGCTTCGGCGGTGTTACGGGTCGGATCCCCGTGCGGGCGACCCCCCTGTCGCCCCTTGCTTATCGCCTGCCACAGCCTCCACTTAACCAGCGTTTACCAGGCAGGTGTCCCATCTCACCAAGGATTCACCTCTAAACTGTTATGGTTTGCCCGTATTTCATCCCTTACGAGACTTTGGATCGGGGACGCCCGTCTGCCATAGTCGGAGACACGACCCCCATTGACCCGGGCTCAGGTCGTCTCGGCGGCCGTGGACCACACCCCACTGTCCACGCCGCTTCACGAAGGCCCCCTCGCGCCGACCACGGCAGCCGGGGGCTTTCGCGTATCAGCGGTCGGCCGCCCGCATCTCGAACCACGTCGTCTTGCCGCGCGGCAGCAGATCCACGCCCCACCGGTCCGAGAGCTTGTCGACGAGGAAGAGGCCGCGGCCGCTCAGGTCCATCTCGTGGACGGGGAGCAGACAGGGCAGCCCGCGCGACGGATCGCGGACCTCGACCCGGATCCAGCCGCGCCGCCGCTGCATGCGCAGGCCGAAGACGCGGGCGCCGGTGTGCCGCACGGCGTTCCCGACGAGTTCGGAGACGAGGAGGACGACGTCCTCGGTGAGCTTCGGGGAGAGCCCCCAGTGGCGCAGGACCACGACCTGGGCGAGGCGGCGCGCGATGGCGGCGGACTCCGGGCGCGACGGCAGCGGGACCTCCGCGTCCGTGGGATTGCCGAACAACTCGAGCGCCTTCAGCGCGTGTTCGTCCTCAACCGCCGGCGACCAGCGCGCCGCGGTCGCACTGCCGTGCCGCCGCGGCCGTTCGTCACCCTCCAGCCCCGCCATGCCCCCATCATGGCCGCCCGGAGCGCTCTCCGTGGCCGTTCCGGCGGAATAAGCCCCCCGGAACCATCCATTCCGGGGGGCGCGCTTGACATATGCCTATGGCATTCAATAGCCATTTCAGCAGGCGTGACCTGCGATGACTTCCCGCTTACGCATGATCACTCAAAGCTTTTCGACGGGTGTACTTAAGGCTCAGTTAAGTCGTCCATAATCCGCCCCATCGAGCGACCCCGCCGCTGACGCCTCTTCAACTTGGCGCACACTCGGACCAGTTCAGACGAACTTCGCCTTGCCCGGGCCCTCCTCGACGAAGCTCCGCATGCCCCGCTCGCGGTCCTCGGTCGCGAACAGGCCTGCGAACCACGTCCGTTCGATGGCGAGGCCCGTGTCGATGTCCGTCTCCAGGCCCGCGTCGATCGACTCCTTGGCGGCGCGCAGCGCGACGGCCGGGCCCCGCGCGAGGCGTGCGGCCCACGCGTGCGCCTGCTCGTACACCTCGACGGCGGGCACGACGCGGTCAACCAGGCCCATGGCGAGCGCCTCGTCGGCCTTCACGTGGCGGCCGGTGAAGATGAGGTCCTTGGCCTTGGACGGGCCGACGAGCCGGGCCAGGCGCTGGGTGCCGCCCGCGCCGGGGATGACCCCGAGCAGGATCTCCGGCTGGCCGAGCTTGGCGTTGTCCGCGGCGATGCGGAAGTCGGCGCAGAGGGCGAGCTCGCAGCCGCCGCCCAGCGCGTAGCCGGTGACGGCGGCGACGACGGGCTTGGGGATGCGTGCGACGGCGGTGAAGGACTCCTGGAGGGCCCCGGAACGCACGATCATGGCCGCGTGGTCCATGTCCTGCATCTCCTTGATGTCCGCGCCCGCCGCGAACACCTTCTCGCCGCCGTAGATCACGACGGCGCGCACGTCGTCGCGCCGCGCCGCCTCCTCGGCGAGCTCCTTGAGGCGGTCCTGGGTCGCGATGTCCAGGGCGTTCATCGGGGGACGGTCGAGCCGGATCGTGCCGACGCCTTCGGCGACTTCGAGGGTTGCAGTCATGGCAGCAGGTTAACGGGGACTAACGACACCGGGCCCGGTGCACTTGGTCACAGTGCGCCGGGCCCGGTACGGAAGGGTGCAGGCGGGCCTACGCCTTCCACTCCTCCCACGACATGTTCCAGCCGTTGAGACCGTTGTCCGGCTGGATCTTCTTGTCCGCGGAGTTCTTCACCACGACGACGTCGCCGATGAGCGAGTTCTCGAAGAACCATCCGGCGGGCGTCTTCTTGCTGTAGCCGCCGCGCACGTCGCTCAGGCCTATGCAGCCGTGGCTGGCGTTGGTGTTGCCGAAGGCGCCGCCCGACCAGTAGTTGCCGTGGAGGAACGTGCCGGAGGTCGACAGGCGCATGGCGTGCGGGACGTCCTTGATGTCGTACTCGCCGCCGAAGCCGACGGTCTCGCCGTTCATCCGGGTCACCTGCAGCTTCTCGCTGATGACCATCTCGCCGTTGTACGTGGTGGTGCCGGGGGCGCCCGCCGTGATCGGGATCTTCTTGATCTGCTCACCGTCGCGGACGACCTTCATGTGGTGCGTCTTGGCGTCGACCGTGGAGACCTGGCTGCGGCCGATGGTGAACTTCAGGGTCTTGGCCTGCTTGCCGTAGACACCCGGGCGGCCCTCGACGCCGTCGAGGTTGAGCTTGACGGTGACCTTCGTGCCGGCCTTCCAGTATTTCTCCGGGCGGAAGTCCAGGCGGTCGTTGCCGAACCAGTGGCCCTCGACCGGCACGGACGGCTCGGTCTTGATCTCGACGGCCTTCTCGACCGCGTCCGGGTCGGTGATGCCGCGCGTGAAGTTGACCGAGAACGGCATTCCGACGCCGACCTTCGAGCCGTCCTCCGGAGTGAACTGCCCGATGAAGGTGTTCTTCGGGGTCAGTGTCGTGAAGACGGTGTCCTTGGCGGACGCGCGGCCCTCGGAGTCCTTGGCCACGGCGTGGACCTTGTACTTGGTGGCGGCCGCGAGGTGGTGGGCCGGCGTCCAGCTGGTCCCGCCCGACGTGATCTTGCCGGGCACCGGATTGCCCTTGTTGTCCTCCACCTTGACCTCGGACAGCTTGCCCTTGGCTGCGGCTATCTTCAGTGCGCCACTGGTGGCCACCGCGTCCGCGCCGTCCTTGGGGGCTATCGTGACGACCGCCGCCGAGGGGGCGTTCTTGTCCGCCTTGTCCTTGCCGTCACCGCCGCCCGCGTCCGAACCCCCGCCGCACGCCGCGACGAACAGCAGCGTCGCCCCGGACGCCACCGCCGTCAGTGTCCTCGCTGTTCCGGCGCCCCGCCGCCGAGCGCGCTTGCGCGCGCCAACCGACGTCCCCGATATCGGTCGCCCGTTCACGATCTCGTCTCCCCTCGCACGGCCTGATCCAGGCCCGCACCCCAGTGCACCTGCGCGTTTCGGACACGCGCAAGCGTTAGATAACCACACGGTTCCCGGGGAACAGTCCCCGCCAATGTCACCGTTCAGTTCCAACTGCCCCTTGGGTGCGGGCGGACCAAGATCACCTGGTGGTTCCGAGCCGGTCACCTGGCGATCACCCGGAGGATCAGGCGTTCTTCACCCAGTCCTTCCATTCCATGTTCCAGCCGCCGAGACCGTTGTCAGGAGCGACTTTCTTGTCATTGCTGTTGATCACTTCGACGACGTCCCCGATGAGGCTCCGGTCGAAGAACCAGCCCGCGGGCGTCCGTGAGCTGCCGCCCTTCACATCGCGCAGGCCCACGCAGCCGTGGCTGACATTGGTGTTGCCGGGGGCGTCCGGCGACCAGTAGTTGCCGTGCAGGAAGGTGCCCGAGGTCGTGAGGCGCATGGCGTGCGGGACGTCGGGGATGTCGTACTCGCCGCCGAAGCCGACGGTGCGGCTGTTCATGCGGGTCACCTCCAGCATCTCCGTCACCACCATCTTCCCGTTGTACGTGGTGGTCTTGGGAGCGCCCGCGGTGATCGGCACGGTGGAGAGCACCTCGCCGTCCCTGCGCACCTCCATGGTGTGCTCGGCGGCGTCGACCAGGGACTGCTGGTCGCGGCCGACGGTGAAGGTGAAGCTCTTGTCCTGGAGGCCGTAGACCCCGGGGGCCGCCTGGACGTCGCGCAGACGCAGGGCGACGGTGACCTTCGTGCCGGGCTTCCAGTACTTCTCGGGGCGGAAGTCCACCCGGCTCTTGCCGAACCAGTGCGGGCGGATGTCGACGTCCGGGTGCGCGGTGACGTGGATGGCACGCTGGACCGCCTCGCGGTTCTCGACCTCCCGGTTGAACTCAAGGGAGACGATCATGCCGGTGCCGACGGTGGCGCGGTTCTCCGGTGCCACGTATCCGATGAAGCGCTCGTCGGGGACGTACGTACGGAAGGTGGTGTGCCGGGCGGAGCGGCGGCCGTGGCCGTCCATGGCGACGGCGTCGACCTCGTACATGGCGGCGAGCGCCAGCGGCCCGCGGTCGAGGGGGCGCCACGTCATGCCGTCCTCGTCGATGCGGCCCGGTACGTCGAACTCCTGTGCGTCCTGCGTCCGGACGACCTTCACCGACTCCAGGCGCCCGTCGGGCACCGTCACCTCCAGACGTTCGTCCGCCTTGACCCCCTTGCTGTCGTCGTCGGGTGACACCCGGATCGCGTCCGCCGGCGAGCGGGGCTTCCCCATCAGCCCGTCGACCCCGCCGGAGGAACAGCCCGCCAGCAGCCCCGCCCATGTCAGTACCGCGGCCAGCGCGGCCCCTGCGCGCCGTGCGCGCCTCGCATCCTGTCTCACGTGGGTCCCAACGACCGTCCCCCTGCCGGGGAAACGTGAGTGCGACGCGTGCGGTGGGCAGAACCATGGGGAGGACGACGTATGGGGAGCCGCGGCCGGGACGCCGCACGCCCTTCTTCGCGCGTCGACCGACGGAGCCGCGGGAGGCCGACAGGTGACGAGCGCACCCGAGCAAGGGGCAGTGCAGCAGGCGCGGGCGATGGGGCGCGGCACGACGGAGCGGCCCGCGCCGACGGTGAACGGCAGCAGAAGGGCGGCGCTCCGCGCGGCGCCGACGCGGCCCGTGTGGCCGGGGGCGCCGACGCCGCTCGGGGCCCGCTTCCGGGTCGGGCCCGACGGGGTCGCGGGCACCAACTTCGCGCTGTGGGCGGGCGGGGCGGAGGCGGTGGAGCTCTGTCTGTTCGACGACGGGCAGGTGGAGACGCGCTGCCCGCTGACCGAGCTGACGCACGAGATATGGCACGGTTTCGTGCCGGGCGTGCGGCCGGGGCAGCGGTACGGCTACCGCGTGCACGGCCGCTGGGACCCGTGGACGGGTGCCCGCTGGAATCCGGCGAAGCTGCTCCTGGATCCGTACGCGCGCGCGGTGGACGGCGGCCCCGGTCTCGACTACGGCTCGCTGCCCGCGGAGGTGTACGGGCACGTGCGGGACTGGCCGCAACAGCATGTGGCGGACACGGTCCGCGACGACCGTGACTCGGCGCCGTACGTCCCCAAGGGCGTGGTCGTGCACGACGACGCGCCGGACGACGAGTGGACCGACGACCGCAGGCCGAAGACGCCGTGGGCGGACTCGGTCATCTACGAACTGCACGTGCGCGGCTTCACGAAGCTCCATCCGGGGATTCCCGAGGAATTGCGCGGTACGTACGCGGGGTTGGCGCACCCGGCCGCGCTCGACCACCTCGTGCGGCTCGGGGTGACGGCGGTCGAGCTCCTTCCGGTGCATCAGTTCGCGCACGAGGACCACCTGCTGCGGCGGGGCCTGCGCAACTACTGGGGCTACAACTCGATCGGCTACTTCGCGCCGCACGCGGCCTACGCGGCGTCCGGGACGCGCGGGGAGCAGGTCGGCGAGTTCCGGCGGATGGTGCGGGCGCTGCACCAGGCCGGGATCGAGGTCATCCTGGACGTGGTCTACAACCACACGGCGGAGGCCGGGGAGCTCGGCCCGATGCTGTCCCTGAAGGGCATCGACAACCGCGGCTACTACCGGCTGCAGCAGAACGACGCGCGGCGGTACGCGGACTACACGGGCTGCGGGAACACCCTCCAGGTCGTCCAGCCGCACGTGCTGCGGCTGATCACCGACTCGCTGCGGTACTGGGTGTCGGAGATGGGGGTGGACGGGTTCCGGTTCGATCTGGCGGCGGCGCTCGCGCGCTCCTTCCACGACGTCGACATGCTGTCGCCGTTCCTCGCGGTGATCGCGCAGGATCCGGTGCTGCGGCGCGTGAAGCTGATCGCCGAGCCGTGGGACGTGGGGTCCGGCGGCTATCAGGTGGGGGCCTTCCCGCCGCTGTGGACGGAGTGGAACGACCGCTACCGGGGTGCGGTGCGGGACTTCTGGCGGGGCGCGCTGCCGGACGTACGGGATCTGGGGTACCGGCTGTCCGGGTCGAGCGATCTGTACGCGTGGGGCGGGCGCAGGCCGTACGCGTCGGTGAACTTCGTGACGGCGCACGACGGTTTCACGCTGCGGGACCTGGTGAGTTACGAGCGGAAGCACAACGAGGCCAACGGCGAGGGCAACCGGGACGGCTCCGACGACAACCGGGCGTGGAACTGCGGTGCCGAGGGCGAGAGCGACGACGCGGATGTCACGGCGCTGCGCCGCCGCCAGCTGCGGAACCTGATGACGACGCTGCTGCTGTCCACCGGTGTGCCGATGCTGGTCGCTGGCGACGAGATGGGCCGCACGCAGGGCGGCTCCAACAACGCGTACTGCCAGGACAACGAGATCAGCTGGGTCGACTGGGGGCTCAGGGACGAGCCGGGCTGGCGCGACCTGTTCGCGCTCACGTCCCGCCTCATCGAGCTGAGGCACCGTCATCCGGTGCTGCGCAGGAGGGCGTTCTTCTCCGGGCGCGCGCACTCCGCGGACGGGCTGCGGGACCTGGCGTGGTTCACGGCGGGCGGCGGGGAGATGACGGAGGCGGACTGGTACGCGCCGAGGACGACGCTCGGCATGTACCTGTCGGGGCGCGACATACCCGGCCGGGACGCGCGGGGCGCGCCGGTCGTCGACGAGAGCTTCCTCGCGGTGCTGCACGCGGACGGGGAGCCGACGGCGTTCGTGCTGCCGGGTCCGCCGTGGGCCGCGGCGTACGAGGTGGTGGTGGACACGTCACTGGAGGAGCAGGCCGCACCGCCCGGCACGGTGCACCGGGCGGGCGAGTCGGTGACGGTGCCGGGGAGGTCGGTGATGCTGCTGCGGGTGACCACCTGACGCCGGCGCGGTCGCGGGCCCGCACATGCGCGCACTTGGTCCGGACCTGAGTCTTGCCCCTGCTCTTGGGTGACCCCAAGCTCGCCTTATGGACCTGGAGTTGCGGCACCTCAAGACGATCCGGGCGATCGCCGACGCGGGCAGCCTGACCAAGGCCGCCACCGCGCTCGGGCTCGCCCAGCCCGCCCTGAGCGCGCAGTTGAAGAGGATCGAGCGGGCCCTCGGCGGCCCGCTCTTCGAGCGGGGGCGGCACGGGGTGCGGGCCACGGCGCTCGGCGAGTTCGTGCTCGCGCGGGCCCGGGTGGTCCTGCCCGCGATGAGCGGGCTGCGGGAGGAGGCCCAGCGGTTCGTGCGGGCGTGGGAGGGCGGGGCGGGGTTCCGGCTCGGCGGCATCCACGGGCCGCTGCTCGGGGCGCTGGTGGACCGGCTCGCCGCGGCGTACCCGGGGGTGCCGGTGTCGACGCACACCTCGTGGTCGGAGCGGGAGCTCGCGTCCCGCACGGCGGAGGGCCGCCTCGACTTCGCGCTGGTCGGTACGTGCGGGGCGAGCACGCCGCCGGAGAGCGACCTCCTCGTGTGGCGTGAGGTGGCCCGTGACCCCGTCTTCGTCATGCTGCCCACCTCCCATCCGCTGGCCGACGTCCAGGAGATCGACCTGGCGCGGCTCGCGGACGAGGCGTGGACGGACGTGCCGGGCGACGGCTGTTTCGCGGACTGTTTCTCGGCGGCGTGCGCGCGGGCGGGGTTCACGCCGTCGCGGGTGTACGAGACGGATGTCGCGTCGTGCGTGCATCTGGTGCAGGTGGGGCGGGCGGTGGGGCTCTGCCGGGCGACGTTCCCGCCGACGCCGGGTCTGGTGACGAGGCCGCTGGTGGGGGCGCCGCTGTACTGGCGCCATCTGCTCGGCTGGCATCCGGCGGCTCCCGCCCACGACACGGCGGCGGCGGTCTTCGCGCAGGCGCGGGCGGCGCACGCGGAGGCGGCGGCGCGCAGTGACAGCTACACGGCGTGGCTCTCGGCACCGTCGCCGCCGTCTCCGTGACCCGCCGGGTTCACCGGCTGTCCATAACGCCGGTGTACGGGGTCGAATGACAGCTGTGTGGGGGCTGTTGAGGGTTCTACCGTGTGGGCGATCCCCGCTCGTCCTCGCACCACGAGGAGACTCGTATGCTCCCCACCACCCATCACAGACGCGTCGCCGCCGCGTGTGCCGCGGTCACCGCCGCCGGTGCGCTGGTCCTCGCCGGTCTGCCCGGCGCCGCGTCCGCTTCCCCCTCCTCCCCCGCTTCCCCTTCCTCCCCGTCCTCCTCCCGGCTCTCCCCCGCCGAGAGCGCCGCCGTCGACAAGACCTCTCCCGGAGTCTTGAAGGCCATGCAGCGCGACCTCGGCCTCACGTCGGCGCAGGCCGAGGCCCGTCTGGTCAACGAGGCCGAGGCCGGCGCCGTCGCGGGAGCCCTGCGGAACGCGCTCGGCCGTGACTTCGCGGGCGCGTGGGTGCACGGCGCCACCTCCGCGCGACTCACCGTGGCGACCACCGACGCCGCCGACGTCCCGAGGATCGAGGCGCGGGGCGCACGCGCCGAGGTCGTCGGTCACTCGGTCGCGGAGCTGGACGCGGCCAAGGCCCGTCTCGACCGCGCGGCGAAGAAGGCGGCGACGCGCGACGCGCCGGTCTGGTACGTCGACGTGCGCTCCAACACGGTCGTGGTGCGGGCCGTGAAGACGTCCGCCGCGAAGTCCCTCGTCCGGGCGGCGGGCGTCGACGCCTCCCTCGTACGCGTGGAGAGGACCGCGGAGCGGCCGCGGCCGTTCTACGACCTGGTGGGCGGCGAGGCGTACTACATGGGTGGCCGCTGCTCCATCGGCTTCCCCGTCACCAAGGGCACCCAGCAGGGCTTCGCGACGGCCGGTCACTGCGGGCGCGCGGGCACCGCGACCACCGGCTACAACCAGGTGGCCCAGGGCACGTTCCAGGCGTCCGTCTTCCCCGGGAACGACATGGCCTGGGTCGCCACGAACACGCAGTGGACCGCCACCCCGTACGTGAAGGGCCAGGGCGGCCAGCGGGTCGGCGTCGGGGGCTCTACCCAGTCCCCGGTGGGTGCGTCGATCTGCCGGTCGGGCTCCACTACGGGGTGGCACTGCGGCACCATCTCGCAGCACAACACGAGCGTCACCTACCCCGAGGGCACCATCAGCGGCGTGACGCGGACGACGGTCTGCGCGGAGCCCGGCGACTCGGGCGGCTCCTACATATCGGGGAGCCAGGCGCAGGGCGTCACGTCCGGCGGCTCGGGCAACTGCTCCAGCGGCGGTACGACGTACCACCAGCCGATCAACCCGCTGCTGCAGCGGTTCGCCCTGACGCTGAAGACCACCGGCGGCGGCGAGGACCCGGGTCCCGGCGAGCCGGAGCCGGGCGGCACGTGGGCCGCGGGCAAGGTGTACGCGGCCGGTGACTCCGTCACGTACGGCGGATCCACCTACCGCTGCCTCCAGGGTCACCAGGCGCAGCCGGGCTGGGAGCCGCCGAACACGCCGGCGCTCTGGCAGCAGGCGTAGCGGGCGCGGGCCCGTCGGTCAGGCGCCGAGGATGCCGCGGTCGTACGCCGTCGCGACGGCCGCGGCACGGTCCTTGACGCCGAGCTTGCCGTAGATGTGGGTGAGATGCGTCTTGACCGTGGCCTCGCTGATGAAGAGTTCCGCGGCGATCCCACGGTTCGACGTGCCCCTGGCGACGAGCGCGAGCACCTCCCTCTCACGGGTGCTCAGCGGCTCGTTTCCGGGGGCACGCACGCGTGAGACGAGGCGGGAGGCGACGGCCGGCGAGAGGACGGTGCGCCCTTCGGCGGCGGCGCGGACCGCGGTGAACAGTTCGTCGCGCGGGGCGTCCTTGAGCAGATAGCCGGTCGCGCACGTCGAGGGTGACCTCGTCGCCCATGAAGGAGAGGGTGACGCCGAGGCGGGCCGCTTCCGCGTGCCGGGCGGTGTTGGAGGGGGCCTCCTGGACGATGCGCAGGAGGGTGGCCTCGATCTCGTCGTGCAGGGGTTCGGCGGTGCCGGTGACGGTGAAGTGGGCGCGTATGCCGGTGCGTTGCGCCCACTGGGCGCCCGTCATGTCGAGTGCTTCGGGGAGCCGGTCGTGTTCCAGGGGCGCGAGTGACAGGTTGTGGACGGAGCGGCGGGCCTCGCCGAGGCTGTGCCGGGCGAGGTCGGCGGCCCGGTCCAGGTGCTCGCGGGCCAGCTTCTCGTCACGGGCGCCCGAGACGACCTGGAGCTGGGCGATGATGCCGGTGAGGCCCTGCGCGATGGTGTCGTGGATCTCGGCGGCGAGCCTGCGCCGCTCGTCGGCGACGCCCGCCTCCCTCGCCTGCACGAGGAGCTGGGCGTGCAGCGCGGCGTTCTCGTCCATGGCCTGCTGGAGTGCGGTGTCGGTGCGCTCAAGCTCGGTGATGGTGACGGCGGCGTCGCGGGCGCGCCGGTCCTCCTGGTCTGCGAGGTGGGCGAAGACGATGAGCAGGGCGATGTTCACCGCGAGCAGCCCGCCGAAGACGACCCAGCCGAGCTCGTCCTCCGGGGGCATGCCGCCGGACTGGGAGCCCGCCATGGTGACGGCGGTGGCGAAGCGGCCGAGCCTCACGAGGCGCGGGGGCAGCATGCGTTCGGTGCCGAAGTAGCCGACGACGGCGTAGAACGCGAAGAACGGGTTGAGCCAGGAGAGCACGAAGGCGGCGGCCCAGCGCAGCACGTAATAGAGGGCGGAGGCGGGCGTCGGGCCGGGGCGCGCGTGGAGGGTCGCTCCCCACCACAGCTGGAGCAGGACGCCCGTCGCCACCATGGCCCCGGCCGTGTACCAGTCGCCGCGGTCCATGCCGACGACTTCACTCGTGGGGATGGCCATGAGGAGGCCGAAGCCGAGCAGCGTGTAGGGCCCCCAGCGGTGGAACATGCCCCAGCGCTGTTCGATCAGTTCCGCGGCGTCCGCCGTGCTCGTACTCGTGCTCTTGCTCACGGGCCAAGTGTGGTCCGTCACTCCCAGCGGAACCAACGCGAGGCCCCCGCCGACAGAAGCACGGTCCACAGCGCGAGAACGCCCAGGTGGCTCCAGCCGGGCCAGTCGCCCGCCGCCGCCTCGGAGAGTGCCTGGGCGGCGGCGCCGAGCGGGGCGAACTCCACGATGCGGGCGAGCGTGTCGGGCATCGCCTGCACCGGCAGCCAGACGCCCGCGCTGAACATCATCGGGAAGAAGACGGCGGAGCCGATCGCGGACGCGGCCTTCGTGGTGCGGGCGAGCGCGGAGATGAGGGCGCCGAGGGCGAGCCCGCACAGGACGGCGAGGACCAGGGCGAGCAGGTAACCGAGGAGCTGACGCGGCAGGGTCACGTCGAAGGCGAGGCGGCCGACCGTCGGGGAGATCAGCGCCGAGGCCACGGCGGCGGTGCCGTAGACGCTCATCTGCGCGCCGAGGACGGCGCCGGGACGCACCGGCGTCGCGGATGCCCCTCATCGAAGTCCACGGACTCAAGAAGGCCTACGGCAGGCGCACCGTCGTCGACGACGTCTCCTTCGCCGTCGAGGAAGGCGAGATCTTCGGGATACTGCGTCGAGAATCCCCGGTGGGCGGGGGCGTCGGCATCGCCCGTCGCGCTCGGGGCGGCATCAGCCGATCGGTTGATGCGGGGCTACGACCCCGGGCGGCGCGGCGCAGCGCGGCCCGCGCTCGTACCCCTGGACGCGGCGGCCGCGCACCTCGGTGTCCGTGCAGCGGGTGAAGTGCTCGACCAGGACCCGGCGCTTGACGGCGTCGCGCCCGCCGCCGGGGTGGTCGTCGGCGTCCGCGACGACCAGGATGCGGTGCTTGCGCAGCATCGCTCTGCGTATGTGCGCGGGCGCGGTTTCCCTGCCCTGGAGCGAGCCGGAGGCGGCGGGACTCTCGGCTAGCGCCAGGTCGTCGAGGCCGGTGAAGGAGCCGGGCGAGACCTCGGCGGTGTCGCGCCGCCAGGACGGGATGAAGAGGACGCCGTCCCCCGGCCGGGAGGTCCTGGCCACCGTCTCGGCGGGCGCGAGGACGTCGTCGACGCGGCTCTGCGGGGTGCGCAGGTCGAGCTGGAGCGGGAGCAGGGCGGCGGATGCGGCCAGGACGAGTGCGGTCAGGAGACGCCGGGAGCGTACGACGCCGGCGAGCGCGGCGCCGATGAGCAGGCCGAGCCCGAGGTCGGCGTAGAGGACGTAGCGGTCGATGTAGAGCGGTCTGACCAGGGAGACGAGCAGCAGGGTGACGACGGGGAACGCGAGGAGGGGCAGGCCGACGGAGACGACCGGCACCACGGGGGCGGCCGAGGCGGTACGGGGCGCCGCCGCGGTCCCCGCGCGCCGTCGCGACAGGCGGGCGCAGAGCAGCCCCACGGCCAGGAGAGGCAGCGGCGCGAGCGCGGTCGACCAGGTGAGCGGGCGTATCCAGGCGACCTGTCGGGCCTGGCAGCGGCTGGCCAGGACGAGCGGCAGCGCGCCGACGACGACCACCGAGGCCGCCGCGAGCCAGCGGGACGGGAGCCGGGTCGCGCCGCGCCGGTGTGCGAGGAGGACGGTCGCCGCATGGGCCGGCAGTGCGAGCAGCGAGAACCAGTTGAGCAGCGCGGCGACGAGCAGGGCGGTCGTGTACGCGGCCCACAGGCGTGCGGTCGGGCCCCGTCCCCGGCGACCGTCCATCAGGGTCACGAGGATCAGCGTCGCCACCGCCACGGCGGCCGCCACCAGGGCGTACGAGCGTCCCTCCTGTGCGTAGTGCTGGGTGCTCGGCATGAGGGCGAAGGCCGTGCCGGCGGCGAGGCCCGCGCGGGGTCCGGACAGGCGGCGCGCGGTCGCGGCGAGCGCGGCGGCGGCGCCCGCCATGGCGAGGACGGAAGGCAGGCGCAGGGCGAGGAGGCTGTCACCGAGGAAGGCGAAGACGCCGTGCATGAACAGGTAGTAGGCGCCGTGGACGACGTCGATGCGGTCCAGCAGGTGCGCGAGTTCGGGCAGCGACCTGTGGGCGGCCTCCCATGTGGCCGCCTCGTCGCGCCACATGCTGTCCTCACGGGTGATGCCCCACAGGCCGAGCAGGAGCGTGAGGGCGGCGGGGCCGGTCGTGCCGAGCGCTGGTCTGAGCGTGGGCATGACGGAGCTCCGGGGGCGTGAAGGGGTGAAGGGGTGGCGGCGTGGCGGGGGTGAGGGCGACCGGGGCCCGGGCTGCCGCCGGGGCGGTCGCGATCACGGAATCCACGCTAGGCAGCGGCGCGATCAAGGGCGTCACCAGCGGTGACGAGGTGTCAGCTCCGTCGTGGGAGTGACCGCGGCCCGGCGTCGGCCTCGGGAAGTAGCACTTGCGTACCCCTGGCGTGCCCACAAGCCCTAGGTCCAGCGCAGTAGCGCGTACCGTCCAAAACTCGGTGGGCTCTGTCAGTGGCGATCCGTAGGCTCGCTCCTGATGCCGAAATCAGATGCCCCTGCCAAGGATCGGTCCGCCGTACGGACGCTGCTGCGCCTCTGGCCGTACGTGCGCCCGGTCCGAACTCGCCTGATCATCGCGGCGGTTGTCGCGATCATCGCCTCCTGCACGGGGCTCGTCTTCCCCCTCGTGCTGAAGTGGATGGTGGACGGCCCGGTGGCCGACCGGGACCCGACGGGGGTGTGGCTGGGGGCCCTGCTGCTGCTCCTGCTCGGGGTCACCGAGGCGCTGCTGTTCGGACTGCGGCGGTGGCTGGTCGCCCGGCCGCTCGCGAGCGTGGAGGCAGCGATGCGGGCGGACCTCTTCCGCCATCTGCAACGGCTTCCCGTGGCCTTCCACGACCGGTGGGCGTCCGGCCAGTTGCTGTCGCGCGGCACGACCGACCTGATGCTGCTGCGTATGTTCCTCGCCTTCCCGCTGACGTTCCTGCTGGTCAACGGGGCGACCATCGTGGTCGGGGTGATCATCCTGCTGGGGCAGGACTTCGCGCTCGGGCTCGTGCTGCTCGCCCCCGTGGTGCCGATGGTCATCGCGACGGCGTACTTCGAGGGGAAGTACGCCGCCGTGGCGCGGCAGGCGCAGGACCAGGTCGGCGATCTGACGACGGTCGTCGAGGAGAGCGTGCTCGGCATCCGCATCATCAAGGGCTTCGGCCGCCACCGCAGCCAGGCGCGCGCGTTCCGGGAACTGTCGCACACGCTGCGCGGCACCGAGATGGTCAAGGCGCGGCTGCTCGCCGCGATCTGGGCCGTGATCGTGACGCTGCCGGAGATCGCCATCGGGGCGGCGCTGGTGCTCGGCACGGTGCGGGTCGCGGACGGCGGCCTCTCGGCCGGCACGCTGGTCGCCTTCTTGTCGACGGCACTCGCTCTGCGCTGGCCCGTGGAGTCGATCGGTTTCCTGCTCGCGATGAGCCAGGAGTCGGCGACGGCCACGGAGCGGTACTTCGAGGTGATGGACGCGGAGCCGGAGGGCGGGACGCAGGATTGTGCCGCGGGGGGCGTCGCACGGAGGGGGCCGGCCGAGGGGACTGCGGACGACGGGCTTCGGTTCTGCGACGTCGAGTTCAGGTATCCGGACGCCGCGGCGGACGCCCCCGCCGTGCTCTCCCGCGTCGACCTGCACGTACGTCGCGGCGAGACCATGGCGCTCGTCGGTGCGACCGGCAGCGGCAAGACGACGCTCACCGCGCTGGTGCCCCGGCTGCACGAGGTGACAGGCGGGCGCATCACCCTCGACGGCGAGGACATCACCGCGATGGACCGCGCGCACCTGCGGACCCTCGTGGCCGTCGCCTTCGAGGAGCCCACCCTGTTCTCCGCCACGGTCGGCGAGAACGTGCTGATGGGCGCCGGGGAGGACGCGGGCGACGCCGAGCTGGGCCGCGCGCTCGACGTGGCGCAGGCCGGCTTCGCGCACGCGCTGCCCCAAGGCACCGGCACGCAGGTCGGCGAGCAGGGCCTGAGCCTCTCCGGCGGTCAGCGGCAGCGTCTCGCCCTGGCCCGCGCGGTGGTGGGCAATCCCCGCTTCCTGGTCCTCGACGACCCGCTGTCCGCGCTCGACGTCCACACGGAGGCGCTGGTGGAGGCGGCTCTGCGGAGGGTCCTCGCGGACACGACCGCGCTCGTCGTCGCCCACCGGCCGTCCACGGTGCTGCTCGCCGACCGGGTGGCCCTGCTGTCGGGCGGCCGGGTCGCCGCGGTCGGCACGCACCAGGAACTGCTGCGGGACAACGCTGAGTACGCGTGGCTGATGTCGGGGGCTGAGAACGCGTCGGGGACGGGGAACGCATCGGGGGCTGAGAACGCGTCGAGGGCGGAGAACGCAACGGAACCGCCGCCTGCCTCGACCTCCGCTCCCACTCCCACACCCGCGCACACAGACCCCGCACCCACAGGCCCCGCACCCGGCCCCACCACCGGACACCCCGCCGAGGAGGCCGCCCGATGACCGTGCCCGCATCCGTACGGGAGAAGCCCTTCGAACCCGAGGGCGACGACGAACCCGATCTCCCCGGCCCCCCGTCCGCCGCGCACGACGACCCGTTCGACAAGGACGAGCTGCCCGCTCCCCCGGGCGCCACCCGCGCCCTGCTGCTGTCGCTGCTCTCACCGCTGCGCGGGCGCGCCGTGTTCGCCGCCGTGCTGCTGCTCCTGCAGCAGGCCGTCGTGCAGGCGGGGCCGCTGCTCGTCGCGTACGCCATCGACCGCGGCGTCCCCGCCGTGCGCGCCGACGACTACGGCCCGCTGATCGCCGTCGCCACCGGCTACCTGTGCTGCGCGGCCGCGTCCGGCGCCCTCCAGTACGCGTTCATCATCGCCTCCGCACGCGTCAACCAGGACGTCCTGCTCGATCTGCGCGGCCGCATCTTCCGGCACGCGCAGGCGCTGAGCGTCGACTTCCACGAGCGGTACACCTCGGGACGGCTCATCTCCCGCTCCACCACCGACGTCGAGTCGCTGCGCGAGCTGCTCAACGAGGGCCTGCAGGAGCTCCTCACCGTCATCCTGTCCTTCGTCTACATCTCGGCGATGCTGCTCTGGCTCGACCTGGGCCTCGGCGCGGTGGCGGTCGCCTCCTTCATCCCGCTGTACCTGCTCATCCGCCTCTACCAGCGGCGCGCCGGCGTCATGTTCCGCCACCGGTCGACCGCGATCGCCGCCGTCATCGTGAAGTTCGCGGAGACCATGAACGGCATCCGGCCGGTGCGTGCCTTCCGCAGGGAGCGGGCCAACGACGCGGAGTTCGGCGTGCTGAACCGCCGGCACGAGCGGACCAACGGCGACGCGATGCTGGAGATGGCCCGCTATGTCGTCGGCTCGCGGCTCGTCGCCAACACCGCGGTGGCCGCGATCGTGCTGTGGGGCGCCCACCGGGTCGCGGACGGCGGGCTCGCGCTCGGCGTGCTGGCCGCTGCCGTGCTGTACCTGCGGCGCCTGTACGACCCGATCGACCGGCTCGGCATGTTCCTCAACTCCTACCAGTCGGCGGCCGCCTCCCTGGAGAAGGTCGCGGGGCTGCTGGCCCAGACCCCGACCGTGCCCGAGCCCGACGCGTCCGCGGCGCGCCCGCTGCCGGTCCTGGAGTCCGATCATCCGGGGCGCGAGGTCCGTTTCGAGGGCGTCCGGTTCGCCTACCGCACGGGCGGCGAGGTCCTGCCCCGCTTCGACCTCACGCTGCCCGCGGGGCAGACCGTGGCGGTGGTCGGCTCGACGGGCGCGGGCAAGTCGACGCTGGCGAAGCTGCTCGCCCGCTTCTACGACCCGACGGAGGGCGGCGTACTCCTGGACGGCGTCGACCTGCGCGAACTCGCCCTCGCCGAGCTGCGGCGCGGGGTCGTCATGGTGACGCAGGAGGCGTTCCTGTTCTCCGGGACCGTCGCGGAGAACATCGCGATCGGCCGCCCGGACGCCACCCGCGAGGACATCGAGCGCGCGGCGAGGGCCATCGGCGCCCACGACTTCATCGTGTCGCTGCCCGACGGCTACGACACGGACGTACGCAAACGGGGCGGCCGTATCTCCGCGGGCCAGCGGCAGCTGGTCGCCTTCGCCCGCGCCCTGCTCGCCGACCCCGCGGTGCTGATCCTCGACGAGGCGACGAGTTCCCTGGACATCCCCGGCGAGCGGGCGGTGCAGCGCGCCATGCACACGGTGCTGCGCGGCCGCACGGCCGTGGTCATCGCCCACCGCCTCTCCACGGTGGAGATCGCCGACCGGGTCCTGGTCATGGAGCACGGTCGCGTCGTGGAGGACGGCACGCCCGACGAACTCATCGCGGGCACCGGGGCGTTCGCGGAGCTGCACCGGGCCTGGCGCGAGAGTGTGGTGAGCTGACGTCATGAGCCACGACGAGAGTACGGACGTACGGGTGGGCCGGGCGGAAGCCGGCGAGGTGCTCACCGTTCCCGCGAGCCACCAGGGGTACCCGGGCGTCGCCTTCGGCGGGTACGTGGCCGGGCTGCTCGCCGCCCGCGCGCGGGCCGGCACGGTCCGGGTGGACTTCCGTGCCGCGACCCCGGTGTCCGCACCGGTGAGGATGACCGAACTCCCCGACGGGGGAGCCCAGTTGTCGGGCGAGGCGGGCGCCGTCCTCGCGACGGCGAGGCCCGTTCCCGACCTGCCCGTCTCCGGCGCGCCGGACGCGCCGTCCTGGGACGAGGCGACCGCGGCTGCGGAGGCGTTCCGCACGGCGGGGCCGACCGGGCTCGGCGCGGACGGCACCGTGGTCGACTGCTTCGGCTGCGGGCCGCGCCCGCCGGGCCGGGGGCTGCGGCAGTGCTGCATGCCCGTGCCCGGCCGTGACGTGGTGGCGACGGCGTGGACGGCGCACCCGGCCTTCGCGGACGCCCGGGGACTGATGCGCGCCGAGCTGCTGTGGGCCGTCCTCGACTGCCCGACGGCCTGGGCGGGCGTGCACGTCGGCGGCCTCCGTCCGGGCGCGGTGACGGCCTCGCTCACGGCGACCCTGCTGCGTCCCGTGGTCGCGGGCGAGGACCACATCACGTATGCCTGGCCGATCTCTTCGGCGGGCCGCAAGCACACGATGGGCGCGGCGGTGACGACGGCGCGAGGTGAACTCTGCGCGACGGGCGAGGCGTTGTGGATCGACCCGCGCCAGGGGCCCGAGGCCCGCGAGAACTGACGACCTGCCCTGGGACCAATCGGCGGCAATGCGGATATCTCGTGTTCTCCGCCCCACGCGACACAGGACTGGACCACCAGCGAAATACAGCCACGCGCCGACGGTCGCCGCATCGCGCGCCGCTCTCGAACAGGGTTCCGCACTGCACCCCCGTGCGAGCGTGACGTGCACTCTTTCGGGCGCCGCACGCTTGCCGGACGTCCACGGGAGGCCGTCGGCCACGACTCCGGATAGCGAACGCGCGCCACCGGCCAACGGACTGATTCCGGCCAACTACTGATGCGCACCTGACAACAGGTGGTCTCCGGTGCCACTCTTCCCCTCGACCGCCGCACGGCTTTCAACAAGGCGACGGTTTCTCTTCACGCAACACCCGTTGTGCACCGCCCAGTTCTGCGTTCCGCCTTGCTCTGCCCGGACGGCGACCCAACCGCCCGGTAGCTCTGGCCGCGCATCCCGCGGCCGCGCAGAAGGAGTCCGTGTTGAGAAACACCTCCCACAGACACACCCCCCGCACTCGTTCGGTCCGCACCCGTGCGACCGCCGCCGGTGCCCTCTCCGCCGTCGCCGCACTCCTGGCCGTGGCAGTTCAGGCGGGCCCCGCCTCGGCCGACGACCCGGCCGTCAAGGCGAACCCCGCCGCGGCCCAGAAGCTCGGCAAGGTCGACCCCGGCGCCCTGGCCGCCAAGCTCTCCCCCGCCCAGCGCGCGGAGCTCATACGCGACGCCAACGCCACCAAGGCGGACACCGCCGAGGACCTGGGCCTCGGCGCCAAGGAGAAGCTGGTCGTCCGCGACGTCACCAAGGACCGTGACGGGACCGTCCACACGCGCTACGAGCGCACCTACGACGGGCTGCCCGTCCTCGGCGGCGACCTCGTGGTCGACACGGCGAAGTCCGGGAAGACCGAGAGCGTCACCAAGGCCGCGAAGGCGCAGCTCAAGGGCGTCGACACGAGCGCCGACATCAAGGCGTCGGCCGCCGAGAAGCAGGCCCTCGGCGCGGCGAAGGCCGCGGGTTCGAAGAAGACCGACGCGGACCGGGCGCCGCGCAAGGTCGTGTGGATGGCCAAGGGCACACCGACTCTCGCGTACGAGACCGTGGTCGGCGGGCTGCAGCACGACGGCACCCCGAACGAGCTGCACGTCATCACGGACGCCGCCACCGGCAAGAAGCTCTTCCAGTGGCAGGGCGTCGAGAACGGCACGGGCAACACGCAGTACAGCGGCCAGGTGACGGTCGGCTCCGTCCAGTCGGGCTCCACGTACAACCTGACCGACTCGGGTCGCGGCAACCACAAGACGTACAACCTGAACCACGGCTCCTCGGGCACCGGCACGCTCTTCTCCGGCCCCGACGACATCTGGGGCAACGGGCAGCCCTCCAACGTGGAGACCGCGGGTGCGGACGCCGCCTACGGCGCGCAGCTCACCTGGGACTACTACAAGAACGTGCACGGCCGCAGCGGCATCCGCGGTGACGGTGTCGGCGCGTACTCCCGGGTCCACTACGGCAACAACTACGTCAACGCATTCTGGCAGGACTCCTGCTTCTGCATGACGTACGGCGACGGCTCGGGCAACGCCAAGCCGCTGACGTCCATCGACGTGGCGGCCCACGAGATGACGCACGGCGTGACGGCGGCGACCGGCAACATGACGTACAGCGGCGAGTCCGGCGGCCTGAACGAGGCGACGTCCGACATCTTCGCGGCGGCCGTGGAGTTCAACGCCAACAACGCGCAGGACAAGGGCGACTACCTCGTCGGCGAGAAGATCGACATCAACGGCGACGGCACCCCGCTGCGCTACATGGACAAGCCGAGCAAGGACGGCGCGTCCAAGGACGCCTGGTACTCGGGCATCGGCAACATCGACGTGCACTACTCGTCCGGTGTCGCCAACCACTTCTACTACCTGCTGAGCGAGGGCAGCGGCAAGAAGGAGATCAACGGCGTCCAGTACGACTCGCCGACCTCCGACGGCCTGCCGGTGACCGGCATCGGCCGCGACAAGGCCTCGCTGATCTGGTTCAAGGCGCTCACCACGAAGTTCACCACGACCACCAACTACGCGGCGGCCCGCACCGGGACGCTCGCGGCGGCCGGTGAGCTGTACGGCACCACCAGCAACGAGTACAAGGCCGTCGCCCACGCCTGGGCGGCCGTGAACGTCGGCAGCCGGCCGGGCGGCGAGGAGCCTCCGGGCACCTCCTTCGAGAACACCACGGACGTCGCCATTCCGGACGCCGGCGCCGCGGTGACCTCGTCCGTCAACGTCACCGGCCGCACCGGCAACGCGCCGAGCGCGCTCAAGGTCGGCGTCGACATCGTGCACACGTGGCGCGGTGACCTGAAGGTCGACCTGCTCGCCCCCGACGGGACGGTCTACCCGCTGAAGCCGGCCAGTTCCTCCGACTCGGCCGACAACGTCAAGGAGACCTACACGGTCAACGCCTCGTCCGAGGTGGCCAACGGCACCTGGAAGCTGCGCGTCCAGGACGTCGCGCGGCAGGACACGGGCTACATCAACAGCTGGAAGGTCACCTTCCCGTAAGCCCGAGCAGGTCCAAGTGAGCCCAAGTAAGCCCTGTAAGACCATGTAGGCCATTCAAGGCCTCCGCAGACGGCGCCGCCCCGGGTGATTCAACTCCCCGGGGCGGCGCGCTTTTTGCTGCCCGCGTGCCGTTCACACGCTGTTCGCAATGCGTACTTCGCCTCTCGCTCAACGAACTATTTCCGGCCAACATGCGATCAAGGGATGACATGTACCTGGCTCGAATGACACTCTTCCCTCGCACCACACACGAGTCACACCCGCACCGCATCTTTCATGTCCGGACGAACCCCACACCGTCCGGACTCCCCCACAGAAGGAGCCTGCGTGACCCCCCACATATCCCGTAAGCGTTCGATGCTGGCGATCTCGACCGCGGTCGCCGCCGGAGCGCTGCTCGCCGCCGGCCTGACCACCGGCGCCTCCGCGCAGCCCGTCTCCGCGTCCGGCGCACCCGTCGCCCTCTCGAAGACGGCCCGCGCGGACCTCCTCAAGGACGCGAGCGCGGACACGGCCGCCACCGCCGACAGGATCGGCCTCGGCGCCAAGGAGAAGCTGGTCGTCCGTGACGTCGTCAAGGACGCCGACGGCACCACGCACACCCGCTACGAGCGCACCTACGACGGCCTGCCCGTCCTCGGCGGCGACCTCGTCGTGCACACCGCCAAGAGCGGCAAGGTCAAGAGCGTCACGAAGGCCACCGAGGCCACGGTGAAGGTCGCCTCCACCGACGCGAAGCTCGGCAAGTCCTCCGTCGCCAAGTCGGCCGAGTCGACCGCCGCCAAGGCCAAGACCGCCAAGGCCGACGCGCAGTCGCCGCGCAAGGTGATCTGGGCCGCCGAGGGCAAGCCCGTCCTCGCGTACGAGACCGTCGTCACCGGCGTGCAGAAGGACGGCACGCCCAGCAGACTGCACGTCATCACCGACGCCTCGACCGGCAAGAAGCTCTTCGAGCGTCAGGCCATCGAGAACGGCACCGGCAACAGCCAGTACAGCGGCAAGGTCGAGATCGGCTCCAAGAAGGGCAGCAACGGCTTCGACCTGACCGACGACAGCCGCGGCGGCCACTCCACCTTCAACCTGGAGAACGGCCAGGGCGAGGGCAAGCTCTTCACGGACGACGACGACACGTGGGGCAACGGCAAGCCGGACGACGCCCAGACCGCGGCCGTCGACGCCGCCTACGGCGCCCAGGTCACCTGGGACTACTACAAGAACGTGCACGGCCGCGAGGGCATCAAGGGCGACGGCAAGGGCGCGACCTCCCGTGTCCACTACGGCGACTCGTACGTCAACGCCTTCTGGGACGACAGCTGCTTCTGCATGACGTACGGCGACGGCGAGGGCAACAAGAAGCCCCTCACCTCGATCGACGTCGCGGCCCACGAGATGTCGCACGGCGTCACCTCGGCGACCGGCAACATGGAGTACAGCGGAGAGTCCGGCGGCCTGAACGAGGCCACCTCCGACATCTTCGGCTCCTCCGTCGAGTTCAACGCCAAGAGCCCCGAGGACATCGGCGACTACCTCATCGGCGAAGAGATCGACATCAACGGCGACGGCTCCCCGCTGCGCTACATGGACAAGCCCTCCAAGGACGGCCAGTCCCTGGACAGCTGGAGCGCGGACGCGGGCAACGTCGACGTCCACTACTCCTCGGGCATCGCCAACCACTTCTTCTACCTGCTGTCCGAGGGCAGCGGCGCGAAGGAGATCAACGGCGTCAAGTACGACTCCCCGACCGCCGACGGCTCCAAGGTCGAGGGCATCGGCCGCGACAAGGCCGAGAAGATCTGGTTCAAGGCCCTGACGACGTACTTCACGTCGACGACCGACTACAAGGCGGCCCGCGAGGGCACCGTGAAGGCGGCGACGGACCTGTACGGCGCGGACTCGGCCGAGGTCAAGGCCGTGGGCGCGGCGTGGACGGGCGTCGCGGTCAAGTAAGCGGTCACCGCAACGAGCGGCACCCGGGGGCACCTTCCTCCCCCCGGGTGCCGCTTTTCCGTGCACACCGCCTTCCGTTCGCTCCGCCTGCCGTTCACTCCGCCCTGAGCTCGCGGCTGCTGGCCCGGTTCTCGGCGATGTTCCGCGTCTTCCTGGTGCGGGCCGACTCGGCGACGACGGCGAGCACGGCCGGCGACCTCGAAAACTCGGCGAGGTGGCGCTGCATCCAGTCGGTGGCCTCCGCCAACTCGGCCGGTGTGGGTACGTGGCCGTCCTCGACGGACAGACACAAAAGCCAGTCGTCGACGCGCCGCCGGATGAACTCGCGGCACGACTCGACATCGAGCCGCTCGATCTCCGGCAGCACCCAGTCCGCCCACTGCCGAAACTCATCAGGGCCGGCCGCCTCACCCGCGATCGCATCCACGAGGGCGACCACCACCGTCTTGGCCCCGCCGACATCGGGGTCGCGCAGGACCGCGGCCACGAACGCCCGGTCCCGGTCCCGGTCGCGGCGCGGTGAGGACGCGAGCACCGAGACGACGCGGAGGGACGCGGACGTCCGGGGGTGGGCGTCCGGGCCCGCATCGCTGCTCAATGCCACTCCTGCGGATCAAGAGCGGCTCCCACGAACCCGTCGCCCCGCATGACGACAAGGTCGGGTTGCTCCACTCTGCGAGCGACCTTCTCCTGCGCCGCGCGACCGAAGCCGCTGAACTCACCGCACTCGAAAACGAAATGCTCGGAGACGGCGGGCCGGTCCAGAGGGAACCCGTCGAGGTCCACCGCGGAGTTGGCCCGGTCCGCCGCCTGGCAGAGGACCGACACGAAGTCGGGGAAATGCTCCGCGTCGAGCAGCCGGTCGTCCACTCCGGTGATGACGCCCGCCATCCCGACGTGGCCCCCGGTGACCGCCCCGCACAGATCGTCCAGGCAGTCCACCACGGCATCCCAGTTCCGCCCGAAGTATCCGGGGAACTGGAGCGTCTCGGCGAATGCCTGGCAGACACCCTGCTCGGTCGTGAGGTCGGACGCGGCGAAGCGGTGGACGCGACCGCCCTGGTCTTCCAGGGCGGCCAGCTGTCGCCGTACCTCATCGGATCCCTGGGGGACGAAGACGACCCAGGGGGCCGAGGTGCCCGCGAGGTTGAAACCGGTCATGACTGCATCATGTCTCACCGCATCAGAACCCCCGCCTCCTCCCCCGTGGCCTCCGAGGGAACCGCAACGAGCCCCAACTCCGCCGCCCCGCCGGAGAGCAGTCGGTGGGCGGGCAGGATGCGGACCGTGTAGCCGAAGGGGCCCGTGCGGTCCAGGGCGAGCGGCCCCTCGTACACCCGGCGCCCCTCCACGTCCGGACCGCTGACCGGCTTCAGCGGCATCGGGGACGGATCGGTGAGGTGGTCCTCCGGGTCGACGCGGCCCGCGACGGCCTGTACCTCCACGTCGTCCGGGGTCAGTTCGCCGAGGTGGACCCGCACCCGGAGGGAGAGCGTGGCGCCCAGTTCGGCGGTGGCGCCGCTCGCCGACGCCTCGACGTGGTCGACGGCGACCCGCGGCCAGGCGGCCCGGACGCGCGCCTTCCAGGCGGCGAGTTCGCCCGCGGCGGTGGCGTCGAGCGCGCGGTGGGCGCGGGCGGCGGGCGCGTACAGCTGCTCCACGTACTCGCGCACCATGCGGCCCGCGAGGACCTTCGGGCCGAGCCGGGTCAGGGTCCTGCGGACCATCTCGATCCAGCGGTCGGGCAGGCCGCCGGGGCCCTGTTCGTAGAAGCGGGGCGCGATGCGGCGCTCCAGGAGGTCGTAGAGCGCGGCGGCCTCCAGGTCGTCGCGGCGGTCGTCGTCGGTGGCGGCGCCGTCCGCCGTGGGAATGGCCCAGCCGAAGTCAGGCTCGAACCACTCGTCCCACCAGCCGTCGAGGACGGAGAGGTTGAGGCAGCCGTTCAGGGCCGCCTTCATCCCGGACGTCCCGCACGCCTCCAGCGGCCGGAGCGGATTGTTCAGCCACACGTCGCAGCCCGGATAGAGCTTCTGCGCCATCGCCATGCCGTAGTCCGGCAGGAACACGATGTGCCGGCGCACCCGCGGGTCGTCGGTGAACCTGACCAGCTCCTGGATGAGCCGCTTGCCGCCGTCGTCCGCCGGGTGCGCCTTGCCCGCGACGACGATCTGCACGGGCCGCTCCGGATGGCGCAGGAGCTCCATCAGCCGGTCGCGGTCGCGCAGCATGAGCGTGAGGCGTTTGTACGAGGGGACGCGGCGGGCGAAGCCGACGGTGAGGGCGCCCGGGTCGAGGACGCCGTCGATCCAGCCCAGCTCGGCGGTGGCGGCGCCGCGCTGGCGCCACGAGTCGTACAGGCGCCGCCTGACCTCCTCCACCAGCTGCTCGCGCAGGGTGCGGCGGAGCTCCCAGATGTCGGCGTCCTGGATGTCGGCCACCGCGTCCCACCGGTCGGAGTCGCCGACGGAGAGCGCGTCCTCGGTGCGCCGTTCGCCGATCTGCCGGGCGCCGAGCCGGAAGACCTCGGGGGCCACCCAGGTCGGGGCGTGCACGCCGTTGGTGATGGAGGCGATCGGCACCTCCTGGGCGTCGAAGCCCGGCCACAGGCCCGCGAACATCTCGCGGCTCACCGAGCCGTGCAGGGTGCTGACCCCGTTGGCGCGGCTGCCGAGCCGCAGGCCCATGACCGCCATGTTGAAGAGGTTGGGCTCGCCTCCCGGGTACGTCTCCATGCCGAGCCGCAGGACGTTCCCCGCGTCGATGCGGGGCAGCTCGGCGCCGGGCCCGAAGTGGTGGGCGACCAGCTCTCGGTCGAAGCGGTCGATGCCGGCGGGCACGGGCGTGTGGGTGGTGAAGACGGTGCCGGCGCGCACGCTCTCGAGCGCCGCGTCGAAGCCGACTCCCTGGTGGGCGAGTTCGTGGATGCGTTCGAGGCCGAGGAATCCGGCGTGGCCCTCGTTCGTGTGGAAGACCTCGGGTTCGGGGTGTCCGGTGAGCCGGCAGTACGCGCGGACGGCCCGCACCCCGCCGATGCCGAGCAGCATCTCCTGGAGCAGCCGGTGCTCGCTGCCGCCGCCGTAGAGCCGGTCGGTGACGTCGCGCTCGCCGGGGTCGTTCTCCTCGACGTCGGAGTCGAGCAGGAGCAGCGGGACGCGGCCGACCTGCGCCTGCCAGACGTGGGCGCGCAGCGACCGGCCGCCGGGCAGGGCGAGCGCCACGATGGCGGGGGCGCCGTCGGTCTCGCGCAGCAGGGCGAGGGGGAGCTCGTTGGGGTCGAGGACGGGGTAGTGCTCCTGCTGCCAGGCGTCGTGGGACAGCGACTGGCGGAAGTAGCCGTGCCGGTAGAGCAGTCCGACGCCGACGAGCGGCACGCCGAGGTCGCTCGCGGCCTTCAGGTGGTCTCCGGCGAGGATGCCGAGACCGCCGGAGTACTGGGGCAGGGCGGCCGTGATGCCGAACTCGGGCGAGAAGTAGGCGACGGCGCGCGGCAGCGGCCCTTCGCCGCCGGACTGCTCCTGGTACCAGCGCTCCCCTTCCACGTACGCGCGGAGGTCGTCGGCCGCCTCGCCGAGCCGCCGCAGGAAGTCCTCGTCGCGCGCGAGCTCGTCGAGCCGGGCGGGCGGCACCTCCCCGAGGAGCCGCACGGGGTCGCAGCCGGAAGCCTCCCACAGCCGGGGGTCGACGGACTCGAACAGGTCACGGGTGCGCGGATGCCAGGACCAGCGCAGATTGCGGGCCAGCTCGGAGAGCCGGCCGAGGGGTTCGGGAAGGACGGGACGTACGGTGAATCGACGGATGGCCTTCACAGCGACTCCACCTCTAGCGGGGAATGCGTTACAGATCGACCTACGCGTCGACGGTAGCGGTGACCGGCCCTCGGGAACCACGGCGCGCGGACGAGCGCGCGAGAGGCGGCGAGGCGGCGCCCCCGGCCCGGGCGCGGGACCGCCGGGCCGGTCACGGGGTTCAGGCGTAGCGGTGCCCCGGCCAGTACGGGTCGTCCCACCGGGAGTGGAGCTCCAGGCCGAGGATCCGTACGCGGTGCAGGAGGTCCTCGGACGCCCCGTGGGCGCGCAGGCGGGCCGGGGCGTGGCGGACGAGCCAGGCGGAGAGCTTCTTCCGCTTCCGTTCGTCCTCCTCCCGCTCCGTCCAAGGACTGGTGTCGCCGAGCAGCTCGTACTCCCACTCCGTGACGGCGAGGGCCAGGTGGCGGTCGGGCACGGGTCCCGCGAGCCGCTCCCCTATGCCGAGCCACGGCTCCGGCGTGCCGGACGCCTCGGTGCACAGTGCGAAGATCTCGTGTGCGGGCTCGGGCGGGTCCGGCTGCGTGAGGGTCCACGTCCACCAGGCGCGCAGGAACTCCCCGACGGCGGCGGCCTGTTCGGCCGGCCACTCCTGCCATGCGCCGTTCGCCAGGAAGTGCCCGACCTCCGCCATTCCGTACATCGGAGGTACGACCAGGCCGTACACCAGGTGCACGGCCTGCCGAAGAGCGCGACCTTACCCGACGTGTCCCCGACACGCCTCCGCGATCTCGGCCGTGTCCCAGTAGAACGGCCGGACCTCCGTGATCCGACCTGCCCGTACCTCGATGGTCTGAAGGAGGGGGAAGGCGAGTGCGCGGGCCCTCGCGCGGGCGCGGGCGCGGATGTCGCTCCGTACGACCGCCGTCGGCCCCGTGGCGAGGAACTCCTGACGCGTGATGGTGAAGGCCTCCCACGTCTCGCTCATCGCGAGGAAGAACCGCGCCATGCCGTCGTGGCCGCGCCACACCCCTCGGTAGGGCAGGCCTTCCGCCTGGTGGAGGACGACATCCGGCGAGAAGTACGGGGCGAGCAGGTCGAAGGAGGCGCGCCCCGGGCCGCCCGCCGCCAGGTACTTCTCCTCCGCCGCGTACATGGCGGTCAGCACCCGTACGGAATCCGTCATGGTCGAGGCGTCCGAATCAGTGGTCATGCCCCCATACGACCCTGTGGGCGCGTCGCACACCGGCGGTTTTCGGACCTCTGCCTCGGCCGGCGGCGGCGCGCGTACCGCCCCGTCGCGCCGCGCGTTCTCTCCGCGCCGGGCATATGCGCACGGTTCAACAAGCCATACGGCATATGCGAATTCGGTCCGCTCTTGCCATTCATGGCGAGGCCGGTCTTGCATGCGCCCTTACGCACTAGTAGTTAACAAAGCGCCGGATTGCCCACCCGAAGGGTGTGGGAAGGCTCCCTCGGTACGCACTCGGCCCACCGGCCGGCACGCACCGTGGAGCTTTCTCAGGACCCCGTATCCGTGCAGCGGACAGGAGCGGTCAGACATGCCTCTAGGCTCAACCCCGCCGAGCTCGCCCACGCACCCCACCATTCCCGTCCTGGACGTGGGCCCCGCCGTCCACGGCGGGCGAAAACCCGCGAAGGCGGTGCCGGGAGAAACGTTCCAGGTCACCGCCACCGTCTTCCGCGAAGGACACGAAGCGGTCGCCGCCAACGTCGTCCTGCGCGACCCCCGGGGGCGCCCAGGACCGTGGACCCCCATGCGGGAACTCGCACCGGGCACCGACCGGTGGGGCGCCGACGTGACGCCGGACGCCGAAGGACGCTGGACCTTCGCCGTGGAGGCGTGGGGCGATCCGATGACGACCTGGCGCCACCACGCGCAGATCAAGGTACCCGCGGGCATCGACACGGATCTGATGCTGGAGGAGGGCGCCCGGCTCCACGAGCGCGCCGCCGCCGGCATACCCGGGGGCCAGCGGGCCGACGTCCTCGGCGCCGCCGACGCACTGCGCGACACGGGCCGCTCACCGGCGGCCCGTCTTGCTGCCGCCCTCACCCCCGAGGTGCGGGCGATCCTGGACCGGCATCCGCTGCGCGAACTCGTCACGGCATCCGAGGAGTTGCCGCTCCTCGTCGAACGGCGCCGGGCCCTCTTCGGGTCCTGGTACGAGTTCTTCCCGCGCTCGGAGGGCGCCGTCGTCGAGGCGGGGGCGCCACCCGTCCCCGGAAACTTCCGCACCGCCGCCGCGCGGCTGCCCGCCATCGCCGAGATGGGCTTCGACGTGGTGTACCTGCCGCCGATCCACCCCATCGGCACCACCTACCGCAAGGGGCCCAACAACTCCCTGTCGGTGGGCCCCGACGACGTGGGGGTTCCGTGGGCCATCGGATCACCCGAGGGCGGACACGACGCCGTCCATCCGGACCTCGGAACGCTCGACGACTTCGACGCGTTCGTGCGCCGCGCCACCGATCTCGGCCTCGAAGTCGCCCTGGACTTCGCGCTCCAGTGCTCCCCCGACCACCCGTGGGTGGAGAAGCACCCCGACTGGTTCCGCCGCAGGGCGGACGGCACCATCGCGTACGCCGAGAACCCGCCGAAGAAGTACCAGGACATCTACCCGCTGGCCTTCGACAAGGACCTGCCGGGGCTGATCGCGGAGACCGTACGGCTGCTGCGGTTCTGGATGGGCCACGGCGTACGCGTCTTCCGCGTCGACAACCCGCACACCAAGCCCGTCGTGTTCTGGGAGCGGGTGCTCGCGGACATCAACGGCACCGACCCCGACGTCGTCTTCCTCGCCGAGGCGTTCACACGGCCCGCGATGATGCGGACCCTCGCGGCCATCGGCTTCCAGCAGTCCTACACCTACTTCACCTGGCGTAACGGAAAGGACGAACTCACCGACTACCTCACCGAGTTGTCGCGGGAGACCGCGCATTTCCTGCGTCCCAACTTCTTCGTGAACACCCCCGACATCCTCCACGCCTACCTGCAGGAAGGGGGCCGCCCCGCCTTCGCGGTGCGCGCCGTGCTCGCCGCGACGCTGTCGCCGACGTGGGGTGTCTACAGCGGATTCGAGTTGTGCGAGAACACCGCCGTCCGGCGCGGAAGCGAGGAGTATCTGGACTCGGAGAAGTACCAACTCAGGCCACGGGACTGGGCGTCGGCAGCGCGAAGAGGAGACACGATCGCCCCGCTGATCACCGCGCTCAACCGCATCCGGCGCGCCAGCCCCGCGCTGCGGCAACTCCGCGACCTGCACTTCCACGAGACCGATCAGGAGGCGGTGATCGCGTACTCGAAATCGGCCGTCGGCGAGCACGGTTCGAACATTGTTCTGGTGGTCGCCAACCTCGACCCTCACCACACCCAGGAGGCCACGGTCTCGTTGAACATGCCGCAACTCGGCCTCGACTGGCACGAGTCCGTGCCGGTGCGCGACGAGCTCACCGGCGAGACCTACCACTGGGGCAGGGCCAACTACGTGCGCCTGGAACCCGGCCGCGCGCCCGCGCACCTCTTCACGGTCCTGCGACCGTCCTCTCACCGTTGATCGGAGGGTCACCCACACCATGATCGTCAACGAGCCCGTCCAGGACACCTTCGAGGACACACCGGCCAAGGACCGCGACCCCGAATGGTTCAAACGCGCCGTCTTCTACGAAGTCCTCGTCCGCTCCTTCCAGGACAGCAACGGCGACGGCATCGGCGACCTCAAAGGCATCACCGCCAAACTCGACTACCTCCAATGGCTCGGCGTCGACTGCCTCTGGCTGCCTCCCTTCTTCAAATCCCCCCTCCGCGACGGCGGCTACGACGTCTCCGACTACACCGCCGTCCTCCCCGAATTCGGCGACCTCGCCGACTTCGTCGAATTCGTCGACTCCGCCCACCAACGCGGCATGCGCGTCATCATCGACTTCGTCATGAACCACACCAGCGACCAGCACCCGTGGTTCCAGGCCTCGCGCACCGACCCCGAAGGCCCCTACGGCGACTACTACGTCTGGGCCGACGACGACAAGCAGTACCAGGACGCCCGCATCATCTTCGTCGACACCGAAGCCTCCAACTGGACCTTCGACCCCGTCCGCAAGCAGTACTTCTGGCACCGCTTCTTCTCCCACCAACCCGACCTCAACTACGAGAACCCCGCCGTCCAGGAAGAAATCATCTCCGCCCTGCGCTTCTGGCTCGACCTCGGCATCGACGGCTTCCGCCTCGACGCCGTCCCCTACCTCTTCGCCGAAGAAGGCACCAACTGCGAGAACCTGCCCCGCTCCCATTCCTTCCTGCAACGCGTCCGCGCCGAAATCGACGCACACTATCCGGACACGGTTCTTCTTGCCGAGGCCAATCAGTGGCCCGAGGACGTCGTCGACTATTTCGGCGACTTCGAAAAAGGCGGGGACGAATGCCACATGGCGTTCCACTTCCCCGTCATGCCCCGCATCTTCATGGCCGTACGCCGTGAATCCCGCTACCCCGTCTCGGAAATCCTCGCCAAGACCCCCGCCATCCCCTCCGGCTGCCAGTGGGGCATCTTCCTGCGCAACCACGACGAGCTGACCCTGGAAATGGTCACCGACGAAGAACGCGACTACATGTACGCGGAGTACGCCAAGGACCCGCGCATGCGCGCCAACATCGGCATCCGCCGGCGCCTCGCCCCGCTCCTGGACAACGACCGCAACCAGATCGAACTCTTCACCGCACTCCTGCTGTCCCTGCCCGGCTCGCCGATCCTCTACTACGGCGACGAGATCGGCATGGGCGACAACATCTGGCTCGGCGACCGCGACGCGGTGCGCACCCCCATGCAGTGGACCCCCGACCGCAACGCGGGCTTCTCCTCCAGCGACCCCGGACGCCTCTACCTGCCCACGATCATGGACCCCGTCTACGGCTACCAGGTCACCAACGTCGAAGCCTCCATGTCCTCCCCGTCCTCCCTGCTCCACTGGACGCGCCGCATGATCGAGATCCGCAAGCAGAACCCGGCGTTCGGACTGGGCTCGTACACCGAACTCCCCTCCTCAAACCCGGCCGTGCTCGCCTTCCTGCGGGAGGCGCCGTCGAGCGAGACCGACGAGGACGAGGGCGACGACCTGGTGCTGTGCGTGCACAACTTCTCGCGCTTCGCCCAGCCCACCGAACTGGATCTCCAGACCTTCGCGGGACGCCATCCCGTCGAGCTCATCGGCGGGGTGCGCTTTCCGGCCATCGGTGAGCTCCCGTACCTCCTGACCCTCGCGGGACACGGGTTCTACTGGTTCCGGTTGCGCAAGGAACCGGCGTAGGCTCCGGCAGCGCGACGCCTCGCGGGGCGGTTTCCACCGCCCCGCCCTGGGCACTCCTACGCAACGACCGGCACCCCCAGCCGCACCACCGGCACTCCCGCACCCTGCCTCGTCCGCGAACGCGGAAAGGACGCGACGCCATGTCGGAAGCCGCCATACGCCCCGGTGTGCACGCCTCGGCGCTGCTCGCCTCGCTCGACCCGCTGCTGCGCGCGTGGCTGCCCCGGCAGCGGTGGTTCGCCGGCAAGGGCCGCCCCGTCACCGCCCTGGAAGCGGTGACGGCGACCGAGCTCCTGCCGCGCAGCTCACCCTCCGGCCTGCTCCATCTCCTCCTACGGGTCCGCCAGCCGATGATGTCCGCGCAGGACGCGGGACTCGACGGAGCTCACGCCGAACGCCCCACCGACTGCTACCAGTTGCTCCTCGGGGTGCGGCGCACGCTCCCCCCGCACCTGGCCCCCGCGATGATCGGGCACGTCACCGAGGGCCCGCTCACCGGCCACACCGTGTACGACGCGCTGCACGACCCGCGGCTCACCGGACTGCTCCTGGAACGGCTCCGGATACCGGGGCGCCACGGAGTCCTCCGCTTCGAGCGCGACATGGGCGTCGAGATCCCCTCGGGCCTCGCCCCGCGCCTGCTCACCTCCGAACAGTCCAACTCCTCGCTCGTGTACGGAGATACGTTCATCCTCAAGCTGTTCCGCCGCGTCGTGCCCGGCCTCAACCCGGACCTCGAACTGCCGCTGCGGCTCGCAAAGGAGGGCTGCGCGCGGGTGCCCGCTCCCGCCGCGTGGTTCCTCGCCGACCTGGAGACGGGGGCGTCCGCGCCCGAGGAGAGCTGCGGCCTCGGGGTGCTCCAGCCGTATCTGGCCGGGGCCGACGACGGCTGGGAGCTCGCCCTGCGGATGCGCGACAAGGGTGAGCCCTTCACCGGCGAGGCACGGGCGCTCGGCCGCGCCACCGCGGAGGTCCACGCGGCCCTCGCGACCGCGCTGCCCACCGTCACGCTGGGCCGGGCGCAGGTGGAGCTGGTCGCCGACGCCATGGCCGAGCGCCTCACCGCGGCGGCACAGGCCGTTCCCGCGCTGCGGCCCCACGCACCCGGGCTGCTCACCGCCTTCGAGGCGCTCGCCGACCTCGGCGGCGAGGGGCAGGCGTGGACGGCCCAGCGCGTCCACGGCGACCTGCACCTCGGGCAGTGCCTGCGCTCCCCCGACGGCCAGTGGTCGCTCATAGACTTCGAGGGCGAACCCGCGCGGCCGCTCGCCGAGCGCCGCCTCCCCCAGCCGCCGGCCCGCGACGTGGCGGGCATGCTGCGCTCCTTCGACTACGCCGCGTCCCACGGCACCTGGTCGCCCGAGTGGGCCGAGGAGTGCCGGGCCGCGTACTGCGCGGGGTACGCGGAGGTGGCGGGCCGCGACCCGCGCACGGATCCCGTGCTGCTGCGCGCCCACGAGACCGACAAGGCGGTCTACGAAGTCCTGTACGAGGCGCGCCACCGCCCCGACTGGCTGCCGGTCCCGCTGGCCGCGGTCCGCCGCCTCGCCGAGGACGGCCCCGCCGACGAAGCCCACTGACCACTCCTTTGGAGGAGGCCTCTCCCGTGTGCCCGCGCCCCCGCAAACCGTCCGACGAAGCCGCCGCCCCCACCCCACCGGCCACTCCGGCCCCGAAGCGTGCGACGACCGGGAAGACCCCGAAGGCGGCGAAGACCGCGCAGCCCTCGAAGCCCGCCGCGAAGCCCGCGAAGACCACCAGGAGCGCGAAGAAGCCCCCCGCCGCCAAGCCTCCCGTCACCGAGCCCGCCGCACCCGCCGAGCCGACCGAACCCGCCGTCACCGACTCCCCCGTCCCCGAGAGCGACCGCGTCCGGCTCCTGAGCGGTACCCACCACGACCCGCACGGCGTCCTCGGCGCGCACTCCGTGCCCGGCGGCACGGCCTTCCGGGCGCTGCGCCCGTACGCGAAGGCGGTCGCCGTCGTCGCCGACGGGCTCCGTGCCGAGCTGCGCGACGACGGCGACGGCTTCTTCTCCGCGGTGCTCCCGCTGCGGGCCGTGCCCGAGGACTACCGGCTCCACGTCACGTACGAGGACACGGATCTTGAGATCCACGACGCGTACTCCTTCCTGCCCTCGCTCGGCGAGTTCGATCTGCACCTGATCGGGGAGGGGCGGCACGAGCGGCTGTGGGAAGCGCTCGGCGCACGGCTCATGACGCATCAGGGCGCCACCGGGACGCGGTTCACGGTGTGGGCGCCCAACGCGCGCGGGGTGCGGATCGTCGGGGGCTTCAACTTCTGGGACGGGCTCGGGTTCCCGATGCGTTCGCTGGGCGGCAGCGGCGTGTGGGAGCTGTTCGTGCCGTCCGTCGGCGAGGGCGAGCTGTACAAGTTCGAGATCACCCGGCCCGACGGCTCCACGACCCAGCGCGCCGACCCGCTGGCCCGCCGCACGGAGGCGCCGCCCGCGAACTCCTCGGTGGTGCACGAGTCGCGCCACGAGTGGCATGACCAGGAGTGGCTCGACCGGCGCGCGGAGGTGCCCGCCCACGAGGCGCCCTTCTCGGTGTACGAGGTGCATCTCGCCTCGTGGCGGCCGGGCCTGACGTACCGCCAGCTCGCCGAGCAACTGCCCGCCTACGTCGCCGACCTCGGGTTCACGCACGTCGAGCTGATGCCCGTCGCCGAGCATCCCTTCGGCGGGTCCTGGGGCTATCAGGTGACCGGCTTCTACGCGCCGACCGCCCGCCTCGGCACGCCCGACGACTTCAAGTTCCTCGTCGACGCGCTGCACCGGGCGGGGATCGGCGTCCTCATGGACTGGGTGCCCGCGCACTTCCCGCGCGACGACTGGGCGCTCGCCGAGTTCGACGGCCGCCCGCTGTACGAGCACGAGGACCCGGCCCGGTCCGCGCACCCCGACTGGGGCACGCTGGAGTTCGACTACGGCCGCAAGGAGGTGCGCAACTTCCTGGTCGCCAACGCCAGTTACTGGTGCGAGGAGTTCCACATCGACGGCCTGCGCGTGGACGCCGTGGCCTCGATGCTCTACCTCGACTACTCGCGCGAGGACGGCCAGTGGACGCCGAACGCGCACGGCGGGCGCGAGAACCTCGACGCCGTCGCCTTCCTCCAGGAGATGAACGCCACCGTCTACCGCCGCTCCCCCGGCGTCGTCACCATCGCCGAGGAGTCCACGGCCTGGGACGGCGTCACGCGGGCCACGCACCACCAGGGCCCCGGGGGCTTCGGCGGGCTCGGCTTCGGCCTGAAGTGGAACATGGGCTGGATGCACGACTCCCTCGGCTATGTGTCCAAGGAGCCGGTGCACCGCAAGTACCACCACAACGAGATGACGTTCTCGATGGTGTACGCGTACAGCGAGAACTACGTCCTGCCGATCTCGCACGACGAAGTCGTCCACGGCAAAAGGTCGTTGGTGTCGAAGATGCCGGGCGACTGGTGGCAGCAGCGTGCCACCCAGCGCGCCTACCTGGGCTTCATGTGGGCCCATCCGGGCAAGCAACTCCTCTTCATGGGGCAGGAGTTCGCGCAGGGCGCCGAGTGGTCGGAGAGCCACGGTCCTGACTGGTGGCTGCTCGACCCGGCGTACGGCGCGGAGGCCGACCACCGGGGCATGCGGGACCTGGTCCGCGAGCTGAACACGGTCTACCGGCGCGAGGGCGCTCTGTGGCAGCGCGACACGGACCCGGGCGGTTTCGCCTGGGTGGACGGCGACGCGGCGGAGGACAACGTCTTCGCCTTCCTCCGGTATCCCGCCGAGGACGGCGCGGGGAGCGAGGGGCGGCCGCTGCTCGCCGTCTCGAACTTCTCACCGGTCGTCCGGCACGGCTACCGCCTGGGCGTGCCGGACGAGTTCGCCGCGTGGCAGGAGGTCCTGAACACGGACGAGGCCCGCTTCGGCGGCGGCGACGTCACCACCCCCGACCCGCTGAAGCCCGCCCCGACCCCGTCCCACGGCCGCCCCGTGTCCCTGCACCTGACCCTGCCGCCGCTGGCTACGGTGTGGCTTCGACCTGTTTGAGCGCGACGGGCAGCTCGTCCGTGTACAGGACGCCGAGGCGCTGGGTGGCCCGGGTCAGGGCCACGTACAGGTCGCTCGTCCCGTACCGCTCGGGCTCCACGACCAGGACGGTGTCGAACTCCAGGCCCTTCGCCTGACGCGGGTCGATCAGCACGACCGGCCGCGTCAGGTCCGGGGCCTGCCCGGCCGTCACCCCGGGCAGGTGTGCGGCGAGCTCCGTGTGGAGCTCGCGCGGGGCGATCACCGCCAGGCGGCCCTCGTCCCGGGCCTCGGCGGCGACCGCGTCGGCCACGGAGGCCGCGAGGTCGTCGGTGCGGCGCACCCAGGGGCGTACGCCCGTGGACCGCACCGAGCTCGGCGGCATGAAGTCGGGCCGCTCCATGCGCGGCACCTCCGCCGCCACGTCCATGATCTCCACGGGCGTGCGGTAGTTCACGCCGAGCCGGGTGTACTCCCAGCGTTCCTCGACGTACGGGGCGAGGATGCTGTCCCACGAGCCGCAGCCGCCCGCCTCCGCGGTCTGCGCCGGGTCGCCGACGAGCGTCATGGAGCGGGTCGGGCAGCGCCGCATGAGGAGCCGCCACGCCATGGCGGAGAGCTCCTGCGCCTCGTCGACGATGATGTGCCCGAACGCCCAGGTGCGGTCGGCGGCCGCGCGCTCGGCGGCGCTGCGGTGGTCGGCCTCCTCCTGGCGCTCCGCCATCCGCTCCGCGTCGATGATGTTGTGCGCGAGCAGGACCTCGGCGTCGTCCTCGTCCTTGTCCTCGAACTCGTACGTCCGGGAGGCACGCGACACGTCGAGCACGCCCTGCGCGTAGGCGATCTGCTTGGCCCGCTCCGCCTCGGACGCGGCCCGCGCGGCGCTGTCGTCGTGGCCGAGCAGTTCGGCGGCCTCGTCGAGGAGCGGGACGTCGGCGGCGGTCCAGGGCGCGTCGTACGGCCTGCGGACGGCGGCGGCGTCCCGCTCGTCGAGCCCGGTCGGCTCCTCCAGGTACTCGGCGAGGAAGCGCTGCGGGGTGAGCGTCGGCCACAGCTCCTCGATGGCGGCGTGCACCTCGGCGCTGGCCGCGACGCCCTTGCCGAGCTGGGCGATGTCGTCGGGGCCCAGGAAGTTCGGGCCGCCGTACGGGTCGTGGCCGATGCGCTCGGCGAGCTGCGCGGTCAGCTCGTCGATGACACGGAAGGCGAAGTGCGGGCGGCCGAGGTTGTGCGGCACGTCCGCGGCGCGGGCCGCCTCGCGGGCCTGGTCGGCGATCGTCCAGTCCAGGATCAGGTCGCCGTCGTCGTGCTCGATGACGATGGGCTCGCCCGGCTCGGGGGTGCGCTGCCGGTCGCGGACGGCCGCGGCGAGGACGTCCGCCATCTCCGCGCGGCCCTTGATCTCGGCCGCCTCGGGGGTGTCGGTGCCGGTCGCGGTCACGCCGGGGAAGAGCTCGCCGACCGTGGAGAGCAGCACGCCGGTCTCGCCGAGGGCGGGCAGGACCTCGCCGATGTAGCCGAGGAACGCCGGGTTGGGGCCGACGATCAGGACCGCGCGCTTGGCGAGCAGCTCGCGGTGGGCGTAGAGCAGGAACGCGGCCCGGTGCAGCGCCACGACGGTCTTGCCGGTGCCGGGGCCGCCCTCGACGACGAGGACGCCGCGGTGCGGAGCGCGGATGATGCGGTCCTGCTCGGCCTGGATGGTCTGCACGATGTCGTGCATGCGTCCGGTGCGGGCCGAGTCGAGGGCGGCGAGCAGCACCTCGTCGGCGTCGGCGCCCTCGTGGCCCGTGCGGGTCGTGTCGCTCAGGTCGAGGAGCTCGTCGTGCAGGGCGGTGACCTCGCGGCCCTTGGTGGTGATGTGCCGGCGTCTGCGCAGGCCCATCGGCGTGTGGCCCGTCGCGAGATAGAAGGGGCGCGCGACATCGGCACGCCAATCGATCACGAGCGGGGTGCGCTCGATGTCGGACGCGCGGATTCCGATGCGTCCGATGTGGTGATCACGGCCGTCGCGGAATTCGAGCCTCCCGAAGCATAGACCGTTCTCTCCCGCGTCGAAGGCGGCGAGCAGCCCGGACCGCTCCGCGACCAGGACGTCCCGCTCGAGACGCGCCTGCAGACCATTGCCGACCTGCGACAACGACGCCCGCACGGCGGACTCGGCCTCCTCGCGCAGCGCGTCCAGGCGCGCGTACAGCCCGGAGACGAATTGCTGCTCTTCACGCAATTCCTCGGTTGACAATTCAGCCCCTCGCCAGTTACAGTGCTCTTATTGAACTTCTCGCGGAGCCGCGCTGTCCTAATGTGCAGAGCTTCGCGAAAGAATCCAATATACGCAGAGAAATACCCCGGACGTCAATTCGCCCGGGGTATTTCTTTTGTTTCTCCTCGGAGCGCGTCGCCTCAGAGCACGTCGGCCAGATCCGCGAGGAGCTTGCGCTTGGCCCGCGCGCCCACCATCTGCAGGACCGGCTCGCCGCCACGGAACACGATCATGGTCGGTGCCGAGAGCACCTTGTACGCGATCGCCGTCTCCGGGCTGCGGTCCACGTCCAGCTGCACGATCTTCAGGCGCTCCGCCTCCTCGCGCGCCAGCTCACTGAGGACCGGCGCCAGCTGCCGGCACGGCCCGCACCAGTCCGCCGTGAACTCCACGAGCACGGGGCGGTCCGCCTCCCGCAGCACCTCCCCCTCGAAATCCGCGTCGGTCACCTCGGCCACGCCTGCTGCCTTCACTTGCCCACTCTCCTCGTCCCTCGTCCGTCATCCCGTGAGTTCGCACCGCGGCTCCGGGCCGCCGGGCAGGGCGGCCTCGGCGCGCGCGAGCTGCGCTCCGACCTGATCGCGCACCGCGCTCAACTCGCCGATCAGCGCGTCGAGTTCGGTGAGCTTGCGGCGGTAGACGGCGAGCGACGCCGGGCAGGAGTCGCCCTCCGGATGGCCGGAGCGCAGACACTCCACGAAGGGCCTGGTCTCCTCCAGGTCGAACCCGAAGTCCTGAAGCGTCCTGATCTGCTCCAGGAGCCGAACGTCGTCCTCGTCGTAGGTGCGGTAGCCGTTGCCGGTCCGCCGTGCGGGGAGCAGCCCCCGGGACTCGTAGTAGCGCAGCGTCCGCGTGGTCGTCCCCGCGCGCGCCGCGAGCTCGCCGATTCGCATGCGTCGAAGGTAATCCTTGACGTGGGCGTCAAGGCCAGCGGTTTTCCCTGACGAGGCAGGGACCGGCACCTGCCGCACGTCTTCGGGAAGTTGACGCAACCCACCCATTGACGGGCCGCCCGGCCACAACTACAAAACCAGCAGCACGGTTCTGAGAGCGCTCTCAGACAGCGTTGGACCCAGCGCTGTCGCCCACCCCCACGGAGGTGCACGATGCCGATGCCCCACAGAACCCCCGTCCTGGCCGCACTCGCGACCGCGGGCCTGCTCGGCGCGCTGCTGCTGCCCGGCACGGCGAGCGGTGACGTGCCGCCGCCCCGGCCCGGCTGGTCCCTGAAATGGAGCGACGACTTCAACGGCGCGGCGGGCAGCGGTCCCTCCGCCAAGGACTGGCAGGTCGATCTCGGACACAACTACCCGGGCGGGCCGGGCAATTGGGGTACCGGTGAGATCCAGGAGTACACGAACTCCCGTGACAACCTGAGCCTCGACGGGACGGGCAACCTGCGGATCACACCGCGCAAGAACGCCTCGGGCAAGTGGACGTCGGCGCGGATCGAGACGAAGCGCAGCAACTTCAAGGCGCCGGCGGGCGGCACGCTGGCCATCGAGGGCCGCATCCGGATGCCGGACGTCACGGGTGACGCGGCGCTCGGCTACTGGCCCGCGTTCTGGGCCCTCGGCTCCCCCTACAAGGGCAACTACCAGAACTGGCCCTCCATAGGCGAGTTCGACGTCATGGAGAACGTGAACGGCATCAACGCCGTCTGGGGCGTGCTGCACTGCGGCGTGAACCCGGGCGGGGACTGCAACGAGACCCAGGGCCTCGGCGCGAGCCGCGCCTGCCCCGGCGCGGCCTGCCAGTCGGCGTTCCACACGTACCGCTTCGAGTGGGACCGCTCGGTGACCCCCAACCAGCTGCGCTGGTACGTCGACGGGCAGCAGTTCCACACCCTGAGCCAGAACCGCTTCTCCACGAAGACGTGGAACGACATGACGTCCCACCAGGGCTACTTCATCCTCCTGAACGTGGCGATGGGCGGCGGCTTCCCGGACGGCGTCGCGGGCCGGGCGACACCGACGGCGGCGACACGGCCCGGGCACGCGATGCTGGTGGACTACGTGGGGGTGTGGACACGACCGTAGGTGTCCTCCGTACCGTACGAACTCAGCGCGGCGCGGAGCCAGTTGTCGGTGCTGCCCGGGGTCGGCTGCGGGGACCCGGCGGGCGCGGTCGCCACCTCGGCCGCCAGCTGCCAGTAGCGGTCGATGCGGGGTTCCGCCGCGAGCATCCGGTGCAGCGTGCGGCGGAAGTCCGGGGTGTCGCGGCGGCCCAGCGCCGCGGCGTGGACGGCGACGAAGCAGTCCAGGGCCTCGCCCTCGCGCGGGGCGCGGCCCGCCCGCACGTCCGGCGCGGCCAGCTCGAAGGCCTCGGGCAGCCCTTCGTAGAGCACGGCGGGCCGGTACCCCTTGCCGGACGAGTGCACCTCGGGCTGACCGTAATCCGTGCCCGCCCGGGGCCCCGAGACGAAGCAGGGCGCGGTGACGAAGTCCTGCAACCGTGCGAAGGCGAGGACTTGGGCTGGGGTCGGGGCGTCGGGCGGTACGGGCACGGCCCGGTCGACGACGGCCGCGACCACCCGGGACGGCAGCCGCGCGGGCAGCCAGCACCGCCAGAACCGGGCGAGCGCGGCGGTCCCGGGCGGCGTGGTCACGGCGCCCACGAGGCGGAGCCGTTCGGCACGCTCCTCGACCGTGCAGTCGGTGAGGAGTTGCAGCGCCGCCTCACGCCAGCGCAGCGCGGTGAGCCGGGACCCGACGTCCTTCAACTGCCCGGCGATGACGTCCTCCAGCACGCCCTCCTGGTCCGCATGGCCCTCATGGCCCAGGACACGGCTCACGTCGGGGACGGGGAGGTCGAGTGTGCGCAGGGAGCGGATGAGGCGGAGCCGGTCGAGGGCGTCGGGGCCGTAGCGCCGGTGGCCGCCGCCGCTGCGGGCGGCTTCGGGGAGCAGGCCGCGGTCGGAGTAGAAGCGGACGGTCTTGACGGTGACGCCGGCTCGTTCGGCGAGCTGTCCGATGCTCCACAGGTCGTCGTGCTGCTTGTCTTCGGGCGTCACGGCTTGAACCTCCCTCAGGGGGAGTTCCTACCGTACCGGCGGGCGCGGGGCGGTCCCGCGCCCGCTGTGACCGTACGAGGAGGAACCATGACCGCGACGTTCGTGCTGGTGTCGGGCGGGTACACGGGTGGCTGGCTGTGGCGGGAGGTGGCCGCGGGGCTGCGGGCGGCGGGCGCGGACGTGCATGCGGCGACGCTCACGGGTCTGGGCGACCGCCGTCATCTGGCAGGGCCGGGGGTCGACCTCGACACGCACATCGAGGACGTCACGCAGCTGATCGACCACATCGACGCGCCCGAGGTGGTCCTCGTCGGCTACTGCTACGGCATCTACCCGTCCGTGGGCGCCGCCGACCGCCGCGCGGACCGCATCGCACGGCTGGTGTACCTGGACTCCCCCATGCCGCAGGACGGCTACTCCATGATCGACCAGGTGCGCGAGCAGATGCCGGACGGCCCGGCCAGGGACCGGACGCTGTCCCAGCAGGAGCGGGCGGAGGACGGCTGGCGGATCCCGGCGCCGTCACCGGAGGAGTGGCGGGAGCACGGGAACCTGGCGGGGGTGTCCGACGACGGGCTGGCCCGGCTCGCGCGCCTCGCCTCCCCGGCGCCGGCGGGCCCGTACGCCCAGAAGCTCCGCGTCTCGAAGGCCGTGGCCGCGCTCCCGACCACCGGGATCTTCTGCACGACCGGCGGCTCGATGGACATCGCGTCGCTGGAGTCCCTGGTCGCGTCGGGCCTGCCGCTGGTCCAGCACCTGGCCGACCCGCGCGCCACGTTCTTCGACATGGCGACGGGTCACTGGCCGATGCTCTCGGTCCCCGACGAGTTGGTGGAGGTGCTGCTGGGGGCGGCGGCGGGTGCGGGCCACGTACTCGGCGCCGCCTAGGCCTTCCTGTCGTACGACACGAAGCTAGGCCTTCCTGTCGTACGACACGAAGCTAGGCCTTCCTGTCGTACGTCACGAAGCTAGGCCTTCTTGTCGTACGTCACGAAGATCGTGCCGCTGTCGAGGAGCACGGCGTCGCTGCGCTCGTACACCACCGGGTCGAACGCGGTCTTCTGCGCGAACAGAGGCGTGCCCGAACCCAGCGTCAGGGGGCCGATCTTGACGACGAGCCGGTCGATCTCGCCGCGCAGCACTCCGGCGAGTTCGCCGCCGCCGCACAGCCAGATGTCCTTGCCGTCCTCCTTCTTGAGCTCCCGCACCTTCTCGACCGGGTCGGTGGCAACCAGCTCGACGCCCGGGTCGGGGCTCTCGGTGAGGGTGCGGCTGAACACGTAGTGGCGGAGGTGGGGGTAGGCGTTGGTCAGTCCGGCGTCCAGGCCGATCGCGTAGGTCCTGCGGCCTTCGAGGACGGTGTCGAAGTGGGCCCCCTCGCCGGTGATGCCGAAGGCCTCCCTGGCGGGGGCGGGCAACGTCTCGGGGTACGTCTCGGACAGGTGCTGCACGTAGTCCTGGGCGACCGGCCAGAAGCCGTCGGGGCCCGTGGGGTCGGCGCCGTCGGGTCCTGCGATGAATCCGTCGAGGCTGACGGCGATGAAGTAGACGAGCTTTCGCATACGGGCTCCTTGGCCTTGGCCGTGGCGGCGAGCCACGTCGACTGTTGCACTACGAGTGAAGTGGTCAGAACGTAGTACTTCAGATGGAGTGGTGTCAACGGTTGAGGGGAACCGGGTTCGGCGGCCTCGGGTTTCGGCCCAGCCATTCCTGGAGCACCCTCCTCCAGAACTGCCCGAGGGCGCGCATACCGCAGTATGCTCGGAGCATGGCCGACACGACACGCATCACGGTGACACTGCCGACCGATCAGGTCGCCGAACTGCGGAAGCTCACCGACAACGTCTCCGGATACGTCGCCGAGGCAGTGGCACGTCAGCTGCGGCACCAGCTGCTCGGCGCCGACCTGCGGCATCACCAGGAAGAGCTCGGGGCGTTCACCGAGGAGGAGCTGGCCGAGGCCCGCGGCCGCATCTTCGGCACGGCGGACGCCGACGGCTCGGCGAGCGCGGCGTGATCAAGCACGTCGAGACCGTTGTCCTGGACTCCGAGGGGCTCTCCGCCTGGATCGCTCAGGACCGCAAGATCCTCGCGATGTTCCAGGTCTTCCACGCCATGGGCGCCGATTTCGTCGTCGGCGCCAACACCATCGTGGAAGTCGGCCACGCGCGGTTGGACATGCCTCGACTCCACTGGGCGCTCTCTCGCGTCAAGGTCGAGCCGGTGACCGAGGGCGCCGCGAAAGCGTCCGCGGAACTGCTCAAGGCCGCAGGGCTGCACGGCCACAAGTACGCGATCGACGCGACCGTGGCCGAGCTGGCGCTGCGCCAGCCGGGTCCGGTGGCCATGCTGACGTCCGATGTCGACGACATGACCCGATTGTGCGGCGACCGCGTCCGGCTCATCGGCATCCGAGCGCACGAATAGCGGTAGCGGCGCCCCCCGGCGCCGCTACCGCTGAAACCTGCGTGCAATTACCGCTGGGGCTCCCGCTCCCGTACGCCCTCGTCCGCGTCGGCGCCCTCCGCTACGGCCGCATCCGCGGTCGAGGCGGACTTCCTCGGCAGCAGCGCCGCCACGAGGACCGTGCCGACACCGAGGATCACCGCACCCACGAGGCTCGTGTGCGCCACGGAATCCGAGAACGCGGAGCCGACCGAGTCCGCCATCTTGTGAGCGCCCTGCGCGAGCTGCTCGGCCTGGCCCTTCAGCTGGGCGGCCTGCTCCGGCGAGGTCGCCTTCGCGGCCTGCCCGGCGACTTCGTGCGCCTTGTCGCCGATGCCCTGGGCGACCGCGTAGCCCGCGCCGACGGAGTCCTGCGCGGTCTCCAGCGTGCCGTCGGGCAGCTTCGTGCCGGAGGCGGCCGCCGCGTCGCTCAGCTTCGAGGAGTACGAACTGGCGAGGACCGAGCCGAGGATGGCGATGCCGAGCGAGCCGCCGAGCTCCAGGGACGTGTCGTTGACCGCGCCGCCGACGCCGAGTTCGGACTCGGGGAACGCGCCCATGATGGCGTCGGTGCAGGGCGAGAGGGCGAGGCCGATGGCGAGGCCCAGGATGATCAGCGGGGCGACGAAGTCACCGTACGAGGACGAGGCGTCGACGCGCGTCAGGAGCGCGAGCGCCACCGTGCCCGCGACCATGCCCGCCGACACCGTGATCTTCATGCCGATGCGCGGGGTCAGATAGCCCGTGAGCGCCGAGCCGACGAAGACCGCGCCCGCGAGCGGCAGCATGCGCACGCCCGTCTCCAGCGGGTTGTAGCCGAGGACGAACTGCAGGTGCTGCGTGAGGTAGTAGAACGCGCCGAAGACCGCGAGGAAGAACAGCGCGACCGCGAGGTTCGAGCCGGAGAAGCGGCGGTCGAGGAAGCGGCGGACGTTCAGGATGGGGTGCGGGTGGCGGAGCTCCCAGCCGACGAACGCCACCAGGCCCACGCCCGCGACGACGGCCGCCGAGATCGCCTTGGCGTCCCAGCCGAAGTGCGGACCCTGGATGATCATGTAGACGAGCGCGCCGGTCCAGATGACCGAGAGCAGACCGCCGACGTAGTCGATGCGGTTCGAGTGGCCCGCCTTGGACGGCGGTACGAGGAGCAGCGCGCCGACGATGGCGATCGCGGCGATCGGCACGTTGATCAGGAAGGTCGACGCCCAGCCGTGGTCCTCGAGGAGCGCGCCCGCGACGAGCGGCCCGGCCGCGATCGCGAGACCGGCCGTGGCGGTCCACAGCACGATCGCCTTGGCCCGCTCCGCGCGCGGGAAGGTCGCGGCGAGCAGCGAGAGGGTGGCGGGCATGATCATCGCCGCGCCGAAGCCCATCACCGCGCGGGCCGCGATGACGCCGCCCGAGCTGTCGACGAGCGAGCCCGCGACCGATCCGGCGCCGAAGACGACGAGGCCGAGCACGAGTGCGCCGCGGCGGCTGTACTTGTCGCCGATCGCGCCGAGCAGCAGCATCAGCGCGGCGTACGGGACGGTGTAGCCGTCGATGACCCACTGCAGGTCGGAGCTGGAGAGCCCGAGGTCCTTGGTCATGTCGGGGGCGGCGACGGTCAGTGCCGTGTTCGCCATCACGATGATCAGGAGACTCAGGCAGAGCACGAGCAGCGCCCACCAGCGGCGCGCGTACGGCTGCTTCATCTCCTCGACCGGTCGGTTCATGAGTAGAGCCACCGAAGCCTCACCCTTCCATGGTTCTTATACGTACTTGTCCGGTGACCTTGCACAGCACTGTGCAATTACACACGAGTGTGCAACTTACGCCACTGCACAGGGCTGTGCAAAACGGGCGGGAACTCTCCTCCTGGACCCTCCTGAACGCGCGTGCACAATGGAGCCCATGAGCCGAGCCGACGCCAACCGCCGCCGCATCCTGGAGGTGGCACTCGCCGAACTGCTGCGCGATCCGGACGCCTCCATGGACCAGATCGCCCGCACGGCCGGCGTCGTGCGCAGGACGGTCTACGGCCACTTCCCCAGCCGGGAGGCCCTGGTCGGCGCCCTCATCGACGGCGCGGTCGAGGCGGTCGCGGCGGCCCACGCCTCCGGACGCGCCCGCTCGGACGACCCGGCCGAGTCGCTCGCCCACTCGATGGTCGCCGTCTGGGAAATCGCCGACGGCTACCGCCTGCTCGTCGGCCTCGCGCAGCGCAGCGTCGCGATGGAGGGCATCAGACAGCGCCTCGCCCCGGTCCGCGACGAGTGCGTCAACGTCCTGCGCCTCGGCCTCGCCCAGGGCGCCTTCACGTCGTCCCTGCCGCCCGCCGCTCTCGCATACGTCCACGAACAGCAGCTCTTCGGCCTGATGGAGGCAGTGAACGACGGCCTCCTCGACCCGAAGGACGCGGGCCGCGCCGCCGCGTCGACGGCACTCATGTCGGCGGGCGTTCCCTCGGAGCGGGCGCGGGAGATCATCGCGGGGCTGGACTGAGCGCAGCGCCGACGCCCCCGTACCGGGCAGCGAAAAGCGCCGCCCACGGCGCACGAGGAGGAAGCTCTCGTACGTCGCGGGCGGCGCCGGCGGCCCCCTTGGAGGAGGGATTCGGGGGCCCCTTCACACGGCCGGGCCGGTGAACTACACCTTCACCGGCTCCTTGCCGTCGTCCCGCGCTTCCGGCACGGTGTCCGTGCCGCGCCCGCGCTCGGCGTCCTCGACGGCGGACGGCCCGTGGCCGTCGTCCACCAACGTACGCTCGTCGAAGGGGAGTTGTCCGGCCAGCACCGCCGTGACCCGCTCCTTGTCGACCTCCTTGGTCCAGGTGCCGATGAGGAGCGTGGCGACCGCGTTGCCCGCGAAGTTGGTGAGGGCGCGGGCCTCGCTCATGAAGCGGTCGACGCCGATGATCAGGCCGACTCCGTCGACCAGTGCGGGCTTGTGCGACTGGAGGCCGCTCGCGAGGACGGCGATGCCGGAGCCGGAGACGCCCGCCGCGCCCTTGGACGCGATCATCATGAAGAGCAGCAGGGAGATCTGCTCGCCGATGCCGAGCGGCTGGTCCATGGCGTCGGCGATGAAGAGCGAGGCCATGGTCAGGTAGATCATCGTGCCGTCGAGGTTGAAGGAGTAGCCGGTCGGGACCGTGATGCCGACGACGGGGCGGCTGACTCCCAGGTGCTCCATCTTCGCGATGAGCCGCGGCAGCGCGGACTCGGAGGACGAGGTGGAGAGGATGAGCAGGAACTCGCGGCCCAGGTACTTGAGCAGCTTGAACAGGTTGACGCCGGTCACGAGCCGCACCAGCGTGCCGAGTACGACGACGATGAACAGGACGCAGGTGACGTAGAACCCGATCATGATCGTGGCGAGCGCCTTGAGCGCGTCGAGGCCCGTCTCGCCGATGACGGCGGCCATCGCGCCGAACGCGCCGACCGGGGCGGCCCACATGATCATGCCGAGGACCCGGAAGACCAGCTTCTGGATGTGCTCGATGCCGCGCAGCACGGGCTCGCCGGAGCGGCCCATGGCCTGCAGCGCGAAGCCCACGAGCAGCGCCACCAGCAGGGTCTGGAGCACCTCGCCCTGGGTGAAGGCGGAGACGAAGGTCTTGGGGATGATGCCGAGCACGAAGTCGACGAGGCCCTTGTCCGCCTCGTCGGCCGCCTTGTGGCCCGCGCCCTTCTCGGACTCGGTGATGTCCATGCCCGAGCCCGGGTGCAGGATGTTGCCGACGATGAGGCCGATGGCGAGCGCGACGGCGGACATGGCGATGAAGTAGCCGAGCGCGAGACCGCCGACCTTGCCGACCTTCGCGGCCTTGCGGACGGAACCGACGCCGAGAACGATCGTGCAGAAGATGATCGGCGAGATCATCATCTTGATCAGGTCGACGAATCCGGTGCCGACCGGCTTCAGCTCCTTGGCGAAGTCCGGCCAGATGAAGCCGACGGCGATGCCGAGCAGCACGGCGCCGATGACGGCGATGTAGAGGTAGTGCGTGCGGTCCCGCTTGGCGGCGGGCTGCGCTTGTGGGTCGGCCGTGGTGGTCACGGGGCCCTCCTTGAACGACGTCGTCGGCGTTGTGATGCCTGTGGTGCGTGTGGTGCCGGTGTGCCGGTGGTGCCGGTGTGCCGGTGTGCCTTGCTCCGGTGCCTTCGGTACGTGCGGCTCACGTTCTCTGCGATCGGCTCACGGCCTGCGCGTCCGGCACCCCGTCCCGGGTGGCGGGCTCGCATCCCGGTGCACCGCTCGCGCCCCGGGGATCCCGGTGACTATCTCCCGGCCTGTGAGGGCGGTCACCCTTGCGTTCATTTAGTTCGCACTTATACGACCACTTGTACGAGAAGGCAGACTGGCACCATGTCCCGCACCCGCCCCACCCGCCCGCGCAGGCTCCCCCGCAGCCTTGCGGGCCAGCTCTTCGCGATGCAGATCGTGCTGGTCACGGCGGTGGTCGCCGGATGCGCGCTCTTCACGTACCTGAGCGACAAGCACCAGGCCGAGGAAGGCGCCCGCCGCCAGGCGACCGCGGCGGCGCGGGCGGTCGCGGACTCCCCCTCCGTACGGGAGGCGGTCCGCGGCAGCGATCCGTCGAAGGAACTGCAGCCGTACGCGACACGGGTGCAGCACGACACGGGCGTCGACTTCGTGACGATCATGGACCCGAGCGGCATCCGCTGGACGCACCCCGACGAGCGCCGCATCGGCGAGCGTTTCCTCGGCCACCGGGCGGACGCGCTCCTCGGCCGGACCTTCGCGGAGACGTACACCGGCACGCTGGGCCCCTCCGTACGCGTCGTCACCCCCATCTGGGACGGTCCGGCCGCCGGGGAAGGGCGCATCGTCGGCCTGGTCAGCGCCGGCATCACCATCGAGGAGATCACCGCGAAGGCCCGCGGCCAGCTCCTCGCGCTGATCGGGGTGGCGGCCGCGGCGCTCGTGCTCGGCGGGATCGGCACGTACGTCATCAACGCGCGCCTGCGCCGCAGTACGCACGGCATGAACGCCGGCGAGCTGAGCCGCATGCACGACTACCACGAGGCCGCGCTGCACGCCGTGCGCGAGGGGCTGCTGATGCTGGACGGGCAGCGGCGCATCGCCCTCATCAACGACGGCGGCCGCGAGCTCCTCGGAGTGGCGGGCGGGCCGGTGATCGGCCGGAACGTCTCCGAGCTCGGGCTCCCCGCCCCGCTCACGGGCGCGCTGCTCGCGGCCGAGCCGCGGGTCGACGAGCTGCATCTGACCGCCGACCGCGTGGTGGTCGTCAACACCTCCCCCGTGTCGGGCGGCGAGCGCCGCGGCACGGTGGTGACCCTGCGCGACCACACCGAGCTGCAGGCGCTCACCGGGGAGCTGGACTCCGAGCGCGGCTTCACGCGGGCGCTGCGCTCGCAGGCCCACGAGGCGGCGAACCGGCTCCACACGGTGGTGTCCCTCATCGAGCTGGGCCGCGCGGACGAGGCCGTCGACTTCGCCACGGCCGAGCTGGAGCTGGCGCAGGCGCTGACCGACCAGGTGGTGGCCGCGGTCAGCGAACCCGTCCTCGCCGCCCTCCTCCTCGGCAAGGCGGCGCAGGCCAACGAGCAGGGGGTGGAGCTCGTCGTCTCCGACGACAGCAGCATCGACGACGGCATGCTCCCGGCGTCCCTGCCCGCCCGTGACCTGGTGACGGTCCTCGGCAACCTCATCGACAACGCGGTCGACGCGGCGCAGGGGTCGCACGCCGCGCGGGTCACGGTGACGGCGCGGGCCGACGCGACGGGGCTCCTGCTGCGCGTCTCGGACACGGGGCCCGGCGTCGACCCCGCACAGCGGGACGCGGTCTTCGAACGCGGCTGGTCGACGAAGGCGGCGACGGGCCGCGGCCTCGGCCTGGCCCTGGTCCATCAGACGGTCACCCGCAACGGCGGCACGCTGACGGTACGAGAATCCGCGGAGGGCGGCGCGGAGTTCGAGGTGACCCTGACGCCGGACCCGACCGAGGTCCACCCCGCTGCCGCGGAGGGCCGGGCCGCTGCCGCTGTCCGCCCGGTCCCGGGTGACAGAGACCCTGACGGAGGCGACCGGTGATCCGCGTACTCGTGGTCGAGGACGATCCCGTCGCGGCCGACGCCCACGTCCTCTACGTCAACAGGGTGCCCGGCTTCGAGGCCATCGACCGCCCCGCCCACTCCGCCGCCGAGGCCCGCCGCACCCTCGACCGCACCCCGGTCGACCTGATCCTCCTGGACCTGCACCTGCCCGACGGCCACGGCCTCCAGCTGGCCCGCTCCCTGCGTGCCGCCGGTCACCCCACGGACGTCATCGCGGTGACGTCGGCCCGGGATCTCGCGGTCGTCCGGGAGGGCGTCTCCCTCGGCGTCGTCCAGTACGTCCTGAAGCCGTTCACCTTCGCGACGCTCCGCGACCGCCTCACCCGGTACGCGGAGTTCCGCACCGCCGCCGCGGAGGGCGAGGCCACCGGCCAGGACGAGGTGGACCGCGCGCTCGCCACCCTGCGCGCGCCGGGCCCCGCCGCCCTGCCGAAGGGACTCAGCGGCCCCACCCTCGAACGCGTCATCCGCACCTTGCGCGACGCCCCCGACGGCCTCACCGCCACCGCCGCCGCCCAGACCGCGGGCCTCTCCCGCATCACCGCCCGCCGCTACCTGGAACACCTCGTCGACACGGCCCGCGCGGCCCGCAGCCCCCAGTACGGCCACGTCGGCCGCCCCGAACTGGTCTACCGCTGGCTTACGCCGAACGACTGAACCCCTCCACATCCCCGCACGGCGCTCCGCACTTCCCACCCCGGAGGCCTCACCAACGTACGCCCGACAACAACGTTGTCACGGTGGTGACGAGCAACAACGCACAGCGCCCGCAGAGGCATTGACCTTGCTCCGAACACGCCCTTACGTTCACCGGGCAACCCACGTGGCAGCCCCGCCGCGTCGGCCAGTAGGAGGTCGTGCCCGTGCGCCCCACCACCACCCCACTGCTCCTCGCCGCCTCCACCCTGCTCGCCGCCGGCACCCTCACCGCGTGCGGCGGCGGCTCCGGCGACGACCCCGACACCGTGAAGATCTCCTTCAAGCAGTCCACGGACAACCAGATCAGGGTCATGGACACCTATCTGGAGGACATCAAGAAGCAGTTCGAGAAGGAGAACCCGGGCAAGAAGGTCAAGCTGGTGCCGATCAAGGCGCCGGACTCCGAGTACTACACGAAGCTGCAGCAGATGCTGCGCTCCCCCAAGACCGCCCCCGACCTGGTCTACGAGGACACGTTCCTCATCAACTCGGACATCACCAGCGGGTACTTGAAGCCCCTCGACACCTACCTGGCCAAGTGGAAGGACTGGGACCAGTTCATCGGCACGGCCAAGACGGCGGCGAAGGCGGCCGACGGCAAGACGTACGGCGTGCCGGACGGCACGGACACCCGCGGCCTCTGGTTCAGCAAGGGCATCTTCAAGAAGGCGGGCCTGCCTGCCGACTGGCAGCCCAAGACGTGGGACGACGTCCTGGCAGCGGCCCGCACGGTGAAGAAGAAGGTCCCCGGCGTCACGCCGCTCAACGTGTACACGGGCAAACCGGCCGGTGAGGCGGCCACCATGCAGGGCTTCCAGATGCTCGCGTACGGCACGGGCAAGGACCCCCTCTACGACCCGGCGGCGAAGAAGTGGGTCACGGGCAGCAAGGGCTTCAAGGACTCCCTGAAGTTCGTGGAGACCGTCTACGACGAGAAGCTCGGCCCGGACGTCTCGGACGCCCTCGACCCGAACTTCGCCACGCGTGTGCGGGGCGAGCTGCTGCCCGAGGACAAGCTGGCCATCAACCTCGACGGCTCGTGGCTGCCGCAGGACTGGGGCAAGGGCGCGGGCCACGAGTGGCCCGAGTGGTCGAAGAAGCTCGGCCTCGCCGCGATGCCGACGCAGAACGGGCAGGCGCCCGGCAAGGTGAGCATGTCCGGCGGCTGGACCTGGGCGATCCCCGCCAAGGCCGACAACCCCGACCTCGCCTTCAAGTTCATCGAGACGATGCAGACCAAGGCGAACGCCAAGAAGTGGTACATCGCCAACTCCGGCATCGCGGTCCGCAAGGACGTCGCGGCCGACCCCACGTACGTGAAGGCGCAGCCCGGCATCAAGTTCTTCACGGACCTGGTCGCCTCGACGTACTACCGGCCCGCGTACCCCGAGTACCCGAAGGTCTCCACGGCGATCCAGGAGGCGATGGAGTCGGTGACGACGGGCGACAGCTCGGTGGAGGACGCCGCGAGCGGGTACGACGAGGAGGTCGACTCGGCGACGGACGGCCAGGTCATCGAGAAGTAGCGCGCCGGGTACGCCGGTACCGCCGCCCGCATCGATGCCTGCCCGCACCCAGGAGTGAGCGCCCGCACCCACCGAAGAATCGGTGCCTGCCCGCACCGGAGAGTGAGCGCCCGCACCCACCGAAGAATTGGTGCCCGCCGGCACCGGAGAGTGAGCGCCCGCACGTGACCACCGCATCCCCCGCACCGTCCGCGGGCCCCGGCGGCGTCGCCAAGACGTCACCGCCGGGCCCGCGCTCCACGCCCCCGGCCGCCGAGCCCCCCGGCCCAAGGGCCCGCGCCCGCCGCGGCCTGCTCCGGGCCCTGCCCGTCTCCCCCGCCGTCATCCTGCTCGCGCTGTTCCTCGCGGGCCCGATCGGCTACTGCGCGTACATCGCCTTCACCGACCTCCAGCTCACCGGCCAGGCCGAGTCGAGCTTCGTGGGGCTCGACAACTTCCGCGAGGCGTTCGGCGACGAGCGGTTCCTCAACGCGGTCTGGCTCACCCTCGTCTTCACGTTCCTCTCCTCGATCGTCGGCCAGAACACGCTGGGCCTGGCCCTCGCCACCCTCATGCAGCGCGCGTCCAAGCCGGTCCGCACCCTCACAGGCGCGATCGTCGTCACGGCGTGGGTGCTGCCGGAGGTCGTCGCCGGCTTTCTCCTCTACGCGTTCTTCCGCCGCGAGGGCACCCTGAACGCCGTCCTCGACTTCCTCCATCTCCCCTCCCAGAACTGGCTGTTCACCCTGCCGATCCTCGCGGTGTCGTTCGCGAACGTCTGGCGGGGCACGGCGTTCTCGATGCTCGTGTACTCCGCCGCCCTCAACGAGATCCCCAAGGAGATCACCGAGGCCGCGGAGGTCGACGGTGCCGGTGGCTGGCGCCGCATGTGGCACATCACGCTGCCGATGATCCGCCGCTCGATCGGCACGAACCTCATGCTCAACACCCTGCAGACGCTCTCCGTCTTCGGTCTGATCTGGGTGATGACGCGCGGCGGCCCGGGAAACGACAGCCAGACCCTCCCGCTCTTCATGTACGAGCAGGCCTTCCAGAAGAGCATGATCGGCTACGGCACGGCCGTGGCCCTGCTGCTGCTCCTCGTCGGCTCGCTCTTCTCCGTCGTCTACATGCGTCTGCTCCGTACGGAGGTCTGAGTGCCCGTCAAGTCGCTCACGCACGACCCGCGTTCGACCCGCGCCGCCCGTTCGACCCGCACTCCGCGTTCGGCCCGTACGCCGCGTTCCCGCCGCGCGTCGCACCGCCTCGCCGCCGACGCGGGCCTGCTGGTCGTCGCGGCGGCGTTCATCCTCCCCCTCGCCTGGGTGGTCCTCTCCTCCCTCGACCCGAAGGCGGACCTGAGGGTACGGCTCCCCGACAGCCTCACCCTCGACAACTACGACCAGGTCCTCACCCCCGAGATCACCTTCACCCCCCTCCTCAACAGCCTCCTGCTCTGCGGCGGCGGCACGCTGCTCACGGTCGTCTGCGCGGCCCTCGCGGCCTACCCCCTCTCCCGCTACCGCTCCCGCCTGAACCGCCCCTTCATGCTGACGATCCTGTTCGCGACGAGCCTGCCGATCACAGCGATCATGGTTCCGGTGTACGCGCTGTTCGTGCAGGTCGACCTGATCGACACGATGCAGGGCACGATCTTCTTCTTCGCCGCGTCCCAACTCCCCTTCGCCATCTGGCTGATGAAGAACTTCATGGACGGCGTCCCGAAGGAGCTGGAGGAGGCGGCGTGGACGGACGGCGCGTCGTCCTTCCAGTCCCTGCTGCGGATCGTGCTGCCCCTGATGGGCCCCGGCGTGGCCGTGGTGACGGTCTTCTCGTTCGTCATGATGTGGGGCAACTTCTTCGTCCCCTTCATGCTGCTGCTCACGCCGGAGCAGATGCCGGCGTCGGTCAGCATCAACGACTTCTTCGGCAACAAGGGGACGGTGGTGTACGGCCAGCTGGCCGCGTTCTCGATCCTCTACTCGACGCCGGTGATCCTGCTGTACGTCCTCGTCTCGCGGAAGCTGGGGGGCGGGTTCGCGCTGGGCGGCGCGGTGAAGGGCTGACGGCGGCGCCCGGCGGGGGCCCGGCTCGGGCTGACGCGATCCGGTCTTACGACGGACACGAAACTGTGACACGAGTTCGCGGCGATACGTTCCTCCTCGCCCCTTTCGTGGTCACACATCTCCCTGGTATCGGGCCTGGGACCGCACTAGCGTGCTGAGCTCGCGCCTCCCCCACCAGCCACGCCGCGTGACCCATCAGCCCCCACCAGCCAGGAGTCGAACCGTGCCCCGCCCTCTCCGCCTCGCGACGGCCGCGCTCGCGGCCTCCGCAGCGCTGCTTCTGACGTCCTGCGGCAGCGACGACGACAAGCCGAAGGCCGACGACAAGATCGCCGGCGCGGACCAGGGCGACGAGAAGTCGCCATCGGCGGACGAGTCAGGGGAGGCGGGGGCGGAGGTACGGCGCCCGAAGATCGAGCTGCCGTCGGACCTGACGTACAAGTTCGACTGGTCCAGGACGGGCGACAAGACCAAGGACGCGGTCCTGGCCGACACGGAGCAGTACGTGCAGGCCGTCGACATGGCCATCGCCGAGCAGGAACCGCTGCACAAGGCGTACCGCTTCTACTCCGAGGGGAACGCGGCGGCCGGGAGCCAGAAGTTCGTGCAGGAGTACGTCGACTACAAGGACCGCATCACCGGCGTCAAGCGGTACTTCAACGCCCGGGTCGATGTCACGGGCGGCAAGACGGCGGGCCTCGTCTACTGCGAGGACCAGCGGAAGGCGCACAACAAGAGCCTCAAGACGGGCAAGACGGCGAAGGCGCAGGCTCCGTCCAAGGACGACTTCGTGCTGTACAGCAGCCGACTGCGCGTGAACGAACAGGGCGTCTGGGTCACCGAGACGACCACATCAGACCGGGGGAACGCCACATGTCAGCCATGACAAGGACGAGCAGGACACCACTGATCGCGGCCGGAGCGGTGGCAATGGCCGCCGTGCTGCTCCTGCCCGGCCCCGCCTCGGCGGGCACCGGCCACGGCGGGAGCACCAACGGCGACGCCAAGGGCCCCACCGAGGAGGGCGGCGACGGAACCCTGATCGCCTCCGCGGGCGGCATCTCCTACGACCGTTCCAAGAACGGCTCGGGCCCCAAGTCCGGCGCGATCGCCCCCACGGGCGCCTACAGCCCGCCGCCCTGCTGGTACGGCCCGACGTACACCCCCGCCCAGTTCAAGAAGGAGCGTGAGGCGGTCTGGGCCGTGGACTCCACGGGGCACGAGTGGGACCTCGAACAGCAGGAGCGCTACGTCAAGGGCAAGCCGTACAAGAACTTCAACCTGGACAAGGCCGGCAAGGGCTACTGGTGGACGGCGTTCCCCAACAAGACCTACCCGCCCGGCTGGGACAAGTGCACGAAGGAGACGTTCTGGGTCGACCAGGGCGACCCGCCGCCCGCGGACGCCCCCGAGGCGATCGACGCGGAGATCCTCGCGAAGCTCGCCTACGCCGAGATCCGCGTACCCGGCACGAAGGTGTCCCTCGCGCCCGAGGGCGCCACGAAGGTCAACCTGCCGACATGGGCGTGGCTGGACGCCGCGGAGTTCAAGCCGGTGTCCGTGACCGCCAGGGTCGACGTGCTCGACATCGAGGCCACGACGACCGCCGTGCCCGTCTCCCTGAAGATCGACCCGGGCACGGCGGACGCGGAGACGTACCCGGAGAACGGCGTCTGCGACCTGGTGGGCGACAAGATCGGCACGCCGTACGCGAAGGGCAAGTCCAAGGAGACCCCGCCCTGCGGCGTGAAGTACCTGCGCTCGTCGGGCGACGGCTCGTACCCGCTGAAGGCCACGGTCACGTGGAAGATCCACTGGACGGGCACGGGCGTGACTGAGGAACAGGAACTGCCCGAGGGCGAGTTCGGCGCGGAGCAGGACGTGGTGGTGGAGGAGATCCAGTCCATCAACCGCTGACGACACGGTTCCACGAGTTCCACGAGTTCCACGAGTTCCACGAGGGGGAGGCAGCACGGTGCGGGGGCGGTTGCTCGACGGCCGTTACGAGCTGCTCGCGCCGATCGGCGCGGGCGGCATGGGCGAGGTCTGGCGCGCACGCGACACGCGCCTCGGCCGCGAGGTCGCGGTCAAGCTCCTCGTACCGGGTCCTGCCGCGTCCGAGGACGAGCGGCGGGAACTCCTGGCCCGCTTCCGGCAGGAGGCCCGCGCCGCCGCCTCCCTGGACAGCCCGTACATCGTCGCCGTCCACGACCACGGTGAGGACGACGGCATCCCGTACCTGGTGATGGCCCTCGTGCAGGGGCGATCGCTGGACCAGGTGCTGCGCGAGAGCGTCCGGGTGCCCGTGGCGGACGCGCTGCGCTGGGCGGCGGACGTGTGCCGCGCTCTGGAGGTGGCGCACGCGGCGGGCATCGTGCACCGGGACATCAAGCCGGGCAACGTGATGGTCGCGCCGGACGGCACCGCGAAGGTCGTCGACTTCGGCATCGCGACGTTCGTGGAGCGCGCGGCCGGGGACACGCGCCTCACACGAACCGGGCAACTGCCGTTCGGAAGCGTGCCGTATCTGGCTCCGGAACGGTTCCGCCAGGAGCCGGGCGACGCCCGCACCGACCTGTACGCGCTGGGCTGCGTACTCTACGAACTCCTCGTCGGCAGGCCCCCGTTCACGGGCTCGGCGGCGGGCGTCATGCACAACCACATCAACGACGCGCCGCTGCGCCCGAGCGCGGCGCGCCCCGAGGTGCCGCGGCCGCTGGCACACCTGATCCTGGACCTGCTGGCCAAGGACCCGGCGGACCGCCCGCCGGACGCGGCGACGACGCTCGCCCGTCTGGAGACGTCGACGAGTGCCCTCCCCACGCTGCCGCAACTCCAGAAGGACGACACTCCGCCGACCATCCAGGACGAGGTCACAAAGCACTGCTCGACCACGACCACGGCCACGACGGCGGCCACGTCCAAGGCCAAGGCCACGACCGCCGTGTCCGTCAGCCCGGCCCCCGCTCGCCGCGCCCGCCGCCGCCTGCTCCTCCCCGCCGCGCTGCTCCTCGCCCTCGGCATCCCGGCGGGCCTGGGCATACGCGCCCTCGCGACGCCCGACCCGAGCCCCGGCGAGGCCACCCTCGAGATCGGCGTGGCCCACAGCTACCGGCACGTGGGCGAACCCTCGGCGGACGGCGGCGCCCCGGACACGTACGCGAAGTCGGAGTACAGACAGTTCACGACGCAGCAGCTGCGCACGGTCGAGTCAGCCTTCGCGGAAACACTCGGCGACAAGCACGACGGAAGCCGCTTCCGCTTCGTCCCCGTCACCGCGAACCCGGACGTGAGCAGCCGCGAGCTGCTGGCGGAACACCCGGACATGCTCGCCGTCATCGGCGACACCGTCGACTTCTCGTGGGTGCACGACACGGACGAGGCGTTCCTGCCGGAGATCAGCACCTGCCACGAATACGCGCACGCCGGGGGCGCGTTCGCGATCCCCGCGGACGACGCGCGGCAGGGCGAGGCGATCGCCCGCTACCTCCACTCGCAGACCGACGCACGCCGGGTGCTCGTCGCCGAGGACAAGCTCTGGGTGAACCGCGAGGACGGCATCGGCACGGCACTCCGCAGAAACGGCGTCTCCGTCGAGGCCCTGGACGTGACACCCGACAAGGTGAAGACATCGCAGATCCCCTCTCTGGTCGCGGAGGCAGGGGCGGACGCGGTCGTAGTGCCGACCGGCACTCCGGTCGACGTATGGGCGGACAGGCTCCGGTCCGGCGGCTTCGAGGGCCCGGTGATCGGCCAGGGCGACCAGGAGGGCACCTGCGCGGACTCGGAGGACCGGTCGGCCGAGGAGAAGAGGGACAGAGCGCTCCCCGACGGCGTCATCCGTGTACGCAACTATGCGGCCGAGCCCGACGACAACCTCCCGGCACGCGGCAACGAGGAGCTGTACGACGGCGCACTGGCCCTGGCCAAGGCACTGACCGCGCTCCCCGAGGACGACACCGCACCCACGTCCCTCCGCCACACCCTGGACCGCGAGCTCCAACAGGTCTCCGTCAACGGCGTCCAGGCAGAGGTCAGCTTCGAGAAGCGCCGCTCGGCGAGACAACGCCCCGTATGGTTCGACCGCCGCGACGAAGACCACTGGACGGAGATCGGCAAGGTCAGCAAGAAGTACACCAACAGCCACCCACATGACGGCCCTGCAACCTGAGTCGCTGTGGACACACTCCTCGCCGCCTGGCCATCAACCCCACGGCCCCCATTACCAGCTTCACGTAACGCGGCCTCATTCGATAGCTTCGCTCGTGCGTACGGTTACGAGCGAGGCAGCGGGGGCGGGGGAAGTCGTATGGGAAGCCATCGTCCGTCGGACTGGCATGTGCTTGATCTGGAGAAGGATCCGACGCCGGGGGACCCGCACCGGGTGCGGTCGCTGGCCAAGAACCTGCACGACTTCGCCGATGACGTGGGAAAAGTCCTGCGGGACATCAAAGGGATGGCGGGCGACGAGGCCATCCTGAAGTGGGTGGGCAAGACCGCGGACGCGTTCACGGAGAAGTTCGAGGACGCCCCGGACAAGCTGAAGAAGCTCCGCAAGTCCTACGAGATGGCGGGTGACGCGCTGTCCGCGTACTGGCCGGAGCTGGAGCGCGCCCAGACCTTGGCCGACAAGGCCCTGGTCAAGGGCCGCGAGGCGCAGGCCGATCTGTCGTCCGCCAAGTCCCGTCTTTCCTCCGCCGATTCGTGGGTGGAGCGGGCCGGCAAGGAAGCCGACAAGTACAAGGACAAGCCCGGCGGCGGCAAGGACGTGCCCAAGCCGGACGAGGACAAGGTCAAGGCCGCCACCCGCAACGCGCACTCCGCCGAGAAGGCCCAGAAGTCCGCCCAGGGCGACGTCGACTCCGCCAAGAGCGCTCTGGAAGCGGCGAAGAAGATGGCGGCCGACGCGCGCAAGATGCGCGAGGAGGCCGCGGGCACCGCGAAGAAGAAGATCGACGAGGCGTCGGATGCGGGTATCCCCAACCGCAAGTGGTGGGAGGAGATCGGCGACTGGGTCTCCGACAACTGGGACACCATCGTCGCCGTCTGCAAGGTCGTCGTCGCCGTCGTCGGCATCATCGCGATGATCATCGGCGGGCCCATCCTCGCCGCCATCGTCATCGTGGCAGCGGTGATCGTCCTCGCGGACACGCTCAACAAATACGCGAAAGGCCAAGCGGGCCTCCTGGACGTCGCCTTCGCCGCCCTGGACTGCGTACCCGGCATGAAGGGCCTGACGACCGCCGCGAAACTCGGCAAGGGCCTCAAGGGGCTCAAGGCCATGGGTCTCAAGGGCATGGCCCAGGGGGTGAAAGGCCTGGGCAAGAATGCCAAGAACATGCTGGCGGACAGCGGCAGGGGAGCGTTCGACCGCGCGAGGAACGTCGTTCGCTCCCGGGGCAGTGACCCGGTCGACATGGCCACGGGCGGCATGTTTCTGCCGCAGATCGACATCACCCTGCCAGGTGCTCTGCCGTTGACCTTCAGACGTCGTGTCGCCTCGGACTACCGTGCGGGATGGTGGTTCGGCCCCACGTGGGCCTCCACCGTCGATCAGCGACTGGAAGTCGACGAGGAAGGGATCGTTTTCGTCACCGAGGACGGCCTCTTGCTCACCTATCCGGTCCTTCGAGCGGGAGATCCACCGGCTCTCCCGAAATCCGGGCCGCGTTGGCCCTTGAGTCGACTGAGCAACGGCGGATACCGCGTCGAGAATCCCCTCGACGGACTGGGCCATCACTTCGGCTCCCCCGTTGACGGCTTGGCTCGCCTGGAACTCACGACGGACCGCAACGGCAACAGCATTTCCTACGACTATGACGAGTACGGCAGGCCCACCGGGCTCCGGCACTCCGGGGGCTACCACCTGAAGGTGGAGGTCGAAGGCGGCCGCGTCACTTCGCTCGGACTCGGCAACGCCGCTTCCGACGGTGGCGATGTAATGGTGAAGCGCTTCGGATATGACGAGCAGGGCAACCTCGCGGAGGACGTCAACTCCTCCGGTCTGGCCCTGCGGTTCACGTATGACGAGCGGCTTCGTGTCACTTCGTGGACCGACCGCAACGACAGGAGCTACTCATACGCGTACGACGAACGCGATCGATGTACGGCGGAAGGTGGTGAAGCCGGCCACCTTGCGGTCACGCTCTCCTACGACGGAACCGACCCACGATGGCCCGACTGCCGCGTCACCAGCCTGACGACGGCACAGGGTGCCGTGTCCCGGTTCGTCGTCAATGACAGGTGCCAGGTCATCGCGGAGATCGACCCGCTGGGCGGGGTAGTGGGCACCACGTACGACGCCAACCATCATGTGGTGTCCCGGACCGACGAACTCGGTCACGTCACACGCGTCTCGAACACCGCGGCGGGCTTGCCCCAAACGCTGACGCGTGCGGACGGCTCGACCCTGCGCTACGTGTACGACGCAACCGCGAACCCGACAGCTGTCACACTGCCGGACGGTTCGACCTGGCTGCGGGAGTACGACGAGCGGGGCAATTGCACCGCCGTCACCGAGCCCTCGGGAGCAGTCACCCGCTACACCTACGACGAAGCGGGCCACCTCGTCAGAGTCACTGACACCTTGGGTCATGAAAGGTTCGTCCAGTGCAACGCAGCGGGTCTGCCGACGGAGACGTCGGAACCCGGTGGCGACCGCTCGGTCTGGACTTACGACGCCTTCGGGAGACCAGCCACCATCTCCGACAGTCCAGGCTCGAGTACGCGACTGACGTGGACAACCGAAGGACAGCTGTCGCAGCGCACTGCTCCCGACGGCTCCGTCGAGTCCTGGGACTACGACGGTGAGGGGAACTGCGTCTCCTATGTCACCCCCACAGGAGCAGTCTCTCGATTCACGTACACGCACTTCGACCTGCCGGCCTCTCGTACGGAACCCGACGGCGCGCACTACACATTCGCCCACGACGCCCAGCTACGCCTCACCGAGGTCGTCAACCCCCAAGGCGCGAAGTGGAAGTACATCTACGACGCTGCCGGGCGCCTGACCTCCGAGACCGACTTCGACGGCCGCACCCTTGCCTACACGCGTGACGCCGCCGGGCGCCTGACGTCCCGCACCAACGCCTGCGGCCAGACGATTCACTTCGCGTACGACGCCGTTGGTCACGTGGTCAGCAGGACGAGCGACGGGCGGACCACCACCTTCTCCTACGGGCTCGACGACCTGCTCGGACACGCCACAAACCCGGACGGGAACACTCTCACCCGCCTGCACGACAGCAACGGTCAGCTGACCTCCGAGTCGTTCGACGGCCGCTCGCTCTGTCTCGAGTACGACCAGCTGGGGCGTCGAATCCGACGTACGACCGCTTCCGGAGCGATCACCGCCTGGGAATACGACGCGGCCGGAAACCTGAACGAGCTGACCGCTTCGGGGCACTCCATCCGCTTCGACCGGGACGCTTCAGGACGAGAGCTGAGCCGCCACATCGACGGCACCGTGACCCTGACTCACACGTTCGACGAACTCGGTCTTCTCTCCTCCCAGGCCGTGACAGCCGCCGATGGACGCAGCATCCAGCAACGCGCCTACACATACCGGCAGGACGGCTACCCGACCACCGTCCAGAACCAGTTGAACGGCACGCAGCATTTCACGCTGGATGCCACGGGACGGGTCACGTCCGTCAAAGGACGCGACTGGCTGGAGCGGTACGCCTACGACGACGCAGGCAATCAGGTGGACGCGTACTGGCCTGCCACGCACCCGGGACACGAGGCCACGGGCGGCCGCTCCTATTCCGGCACGCGGCTCACCGGTGCCGGAAATGTTCACTATGAACATGACGCAGCGGGTCGCATCGTTCTGCGCAGGAAAACCCGGATCTCCCGAAAGCCGGAGATTTGGCGGTACACATGGGACGCGGAAGACCGGCTGGTTTCCACGACCACTCCGGACGGCACGCACTGGCACTATCAGTACGATCCGCTGGGCCGTCGCAGCTCGAAGCAGCGTCTCGCCGACGACGGCCACACCGTTCTGGAACAGGTGACATTCACCTGGGACGGATTCGCGCTGTGCGAGCAGACAACGACCGGCCTGGAGCTGCCGAACGCCATCTCCGTCACGTGGGATCACCTGGGCCTGCAGCCAGTTGCCCAGCGGGAGCGTGTTGCCGCGCTCGACGCCCCGCAGGACGAGATCGACGCCCGCTTCTTCGCCATCGTGACCGATCTTGTCGGCAGCCCCACCGAACTCATCGGCGAAAGCGGAGAAATCGCCTGGCGGACACGGAGTACCGTCTGGGGAACAACCTCCTGGAACGCAGGGGCAACGGCGTATACGCCCCTGCGCTTCCCCGGCCAATACCACGACCCCGAAACAGGGCTGCATTACAACTGTTTCCGGCACTACGACCCGGAGTCCGGTCGCTATCTGACACCGGACCCGCTCGGCCTCAAACCGGCTCCCAATGCCTTGGCCTACGTCCACAACCCGCATGTCTGGGCCGACCCTCTGGGCCTGTCCCCGTACTACAGCGAGATCGCCGCCAACGGACAGCGCGGCCCCGCATATGCCGAAGTGACACCCCAGACACTGATCGATGCTCAGAACAATCTGATCGGAGCTCCCGCAGGGCGGGGTCGACGCTATGCGACTCCGGGCTTTCAGGGCGGCGCGGCCGGCCACTCACGAGGACACCTCATCGGGCAGCAATTCGGTGGAGACGGCCGAGACATGAGGAACCTGGTCACTCAGAGCGCCACGCAGAACAACGGGCCGATCTCTGACGCCGAGGGCATCATCGCCGACCATGTGAGGAACAGTGGCAATACGGTTGTCATGAGTGTCACCCCCGAGTACGCCAATGGCGGCGTGGTGCCGAGCCACGTCCTCATCGAAGCCGCCGACGACTACGGCTGGTCGTTCAGCCGAAGGCTCAGCAACATGTAGGAAGTGCCGCATGAATGACGACATCCGCGCCCTCACCGCCCTCTGCCCGCCCCCCGAGGATCCGATCGCCCTGGGCTCCTGTGATGCAGGAAGCCCGGAGGTCGTCGTCCCGTCGGTACACCGCGAGCTGAACCGCCTTTACGGCGTCGGCTGTTTCGATGAGTTTCTGTGGATCTACGGCTGCGGCGCGGCGAACAGGAACCTGGACATCGGTGACCGCAGCAGAGAGATGCAGAGGATCCTCGGGAGCAAGGAAGCAGGTGCCCTCCGGGCGCGCTTGGAGCCCTATGGCGTGAACCCCGAGGACCTGGTGCAGTGGGGCACGACGGACAACGGCGACGCGTTGATGTGGATCCCCGCCGGAGATCCGGAACAGTGGGATTCGATCTTCGTCTCGGCCGGCCAGCTGTTCTTCGCCACGTCCTCGAAATCCTCCGCGGGAGTGCTGCTCGATCTCCTGACCGGAACCCTGCGGCTCAACTTCTTCCCGGAGGACTTCCCGTCCGAGGCACCCGAGTTCTCGGAGAACCCGTACGCCTAGGCGAGCTCCCGTACCCCCGTACCTTCCCACCAACCCGCAACCTCGTAGAAACACACCGTAGTCACCACCCCCACAGGCGCCTACGGTGTGCCCGTGCAACCGAGCCAACCCAGCCAGCCGCCGCACCGGGCCCAGCCGCCGCAGCCCACGCCTCCCTTCGACTTTCCCGCCGCCCGGCGTCTTCGGGAAGCGCTCGGGATGGCGCACGGGCATGTCGCCTATGGGATGCGGGCCAGTTACGGGCTCGCCTATGTCACCGCCGACACCATCGCCGCCTGGGAGCGCGGGCTCTCCTCGCCCACGTCCGCCGAGCTCACCGCGCTCGCCGCGACGCTGTGGTGTTCGCCGGGGGAGCTGATGGGGGCCGCGCGGACTCTGCGGGAGCACCGGATCGTGCGCGGGCTCGCGCCGGAGGACGTCGCGCGCGGGGCGGGCGTGGAGATCCAGGCGTATCTGCGGATGGAGGAGACCGACACGTGGCGGGGCAACGAACGGCAGTCCGCCGCCCTCGCCGAGGTGCTCCAGTTGTCGCCGCCCGACTTCGTGACCGTGACGGGGCGGGCGGAGCAGCTCGCCGAGTTGCTCCGCAGTGCCGTCAGCACCCGCTGGCAGGGGTACGTGCGGCCCGTCAGCAAGCTGCTGCCCCTGGAGAAGCGGCACGTCGAGGACGTGTTGCGGCAGATGCACGAGGACTATCAGTCACGGATGGCCCGGACCCTGAGCTGGGGCGGAGGGGCCGGTTCCGATGCGTCCGGGGAAGCCGGGCGGGACTTCCTGGAGCGGATTCTCGAGCACTTCTGGGGGCTGGTGCGCGGCGGACGGGGGTAAAGGGCGAAGGTCGACCCCCTCCCGCCGGGGACCGGGAGGCGGCCAGGGCCTGTGTCGGAAGGCCCTAGAAGACCGACTCCGTCTCGTCCATCCGGTCCTTCGGGACCGTCTTCAGCTCCGTGGTCGCCTCCGCCAGCGGCACCATCGTGATGTCCGTGCCGCGCAGCGCCGTCATCCTGCCGTAGTCGCCGCGGTGCACCGCCTCCACCGCGTGCCAGCCGAAGCGGGTCGCGAGGACGCGGTCGTACGCCGTGGGGGTGCCGCCGCGCTGGACGTGGCCCAGGATGACCGGCTTGGCCTCCTTGCCGAGGCGGGACTCCAGCTCGTACGCGAGCGCCGTGCCGATGCCCTGGAAGCGCTCGTGGCCGAACTGGTCGATCGCGCCCTTGCCGTAGTTCATCGTGCCGTCCTGCGGGTGCGCGCCCTCGGCGACGCAGATCACCGCGAACTTCTTGCCGCGCGAGAACCGCTCCTCGACCATGGCGACCAGGTCGGCGGGGTCGAAGGAGCGCTCGGGCAGGCAGATGCCGTGCGCGCCGCCGGCCATGCCGGACTCCAGGGCGATCCAGCCCGCGTGGCGGCCCATGACCTCCACGACCATCACGCGCTGGTGGGACTCCGCGGTGGTCTTGAGGCGGTCCATCGCCTCCGTGGCCACGCCGACGGCGGTGTCGAAGCCGAAGGTGCGGTCCGTGGAGGAGATGTCGTTGTCGATGGTCTTGGGGACGCCGACGACCGGTACGCCCGCGTCCGAGAGCATGCGGGCGGCCGTGAGCGTGCCCTCGCCGCCGATCGGGATGAGCGCGTCGAAGCCGCTGCGCTCGATGAGCTCCTTGGCGTTGTCGCAGGCCGCGCGGAAGCGCGCGCGCTCCAGGCGGGAGGAGCCGAGGATGGTGCCGCCGCGGGCCAGGATGCCGCTGACGGCATTCAGGTCGAGGGCGCGGTACCGCCCGTCGAGCAGGCCCGCGTAGCCGTCCTCGAAGCCGATGACCTCGTCGCCGTGGTGCGTCACGGCGCGGTGCACGACCGACCGGATCACTGCGTTGAGGCCGGGGCAGTCGCCGCCCGCGGTGAGAATTCCGATACGCATCGCGCTGTGTCTCCTGCTCGCTGCTGGTACTTGTGAGCCGGTCCGATTGTTCCACGGCCGAAGGGGGGTCGCCGCTCACAGATGTCCGACGGATGTGTGTCCGACAGCGGGGCGGGGACTTGGACAGGGGCCGTTCGGGGACCTTGGTACCGGGTCGCCGGGCCTTTCGTCCGGCGGGCGACCTAATCAGCCGCAGAGGTATTGTCAAGAGGACACAGCCGCGATATCGGGTACTTTGTCCGACTCGGGGCGGCGACGAGTCCACCGACCTCGAAGAACTCGAAGAAGGAGAGAGCACGCGTGACGCGCAGCGTGTACGTGACCGGCATCGACCGGGGCGACGGCCGCCAGGTCGTCGAACTGGGAGTCATGGAGCTTCTCACCCGACAGGTCGACCGGGTGGGCGTCTTCCGGCCACTGGTCCACGACGGCCCCGACCGGCTCTTCGACCTGCTGCGCGCCCGGTACCGGCTCTCGCAGGACGCCGCGTCGGTGTACGGCATGGACTACCACGAGGCGTCCGCGCTCCAGGCCGAGCAGGGCACCGACGAACTGGTCTCGCAACTCGTCGACCGGTTCCACCGGGTCGCGAGGGATTATGAAGTCGTTCTCGTGCTGGGCACGGATTTCGCCGACACCCAGCTGCCGGACGAGCTCGCGCTGAACGCACGGCTCGCCAACGAGTTCGGCGCCTCCGTGCTGCCGGTGGTCGGCGGCCGGAAGCAGACCGCCGAGTCGGTGCGCGCCGAGACGCGCAACGCCTACCGCGCGTACGACTCGCTCGGCTGCGACGTCCTCGCAATGGTCACCAACCGGGTCGCCCCCGCCGACCGGGACGAGATCCACGAGCGCCTCGACGCCCGCCTCCCCGTGCCCTGCTACGTGCTGCCGGACGAGGCCGCGCTCTCCGCGCCGACGGTCGCGCAGATCACCCACGCGCTCGGCGGCCGCGTGCTGCTCGGCGACGACTCGGGGCTCGCGCGCGACGCCCTGGACTTCGTCTTCGGCGGCGCCATGCTGCCCAACTTCCTGAACGCCCTGACGCCGGGCTGCCTGGTCGTGACCCCCGGCGACCGCGCCGACCTCGTGGTGGGCTCGCTGGCCGCGCACAGCGCAGGCACCCCGCCCATCGCCGGCGTCCTGCTGACCCTGAACGAGCAGCCCGGCCAGGAGATCCTCACCCTCGCCGACCGGCTCGCCCCCGGCACCCCGGTCGTCGCGGTCTCCGGCGGCTCCTTCCCCACCGCGGCCGAGCTCTTCGCGCTGGAGGGGAAGCTGAACGCGGCGACGCCCCGCAAGGCGGAGACCGCCCTCGGTCTCTTCGAGCGGTACGTCGACACCGCGGACCTCCTCAAGCGCGTCTCGGCGCCCAGCAGCGACCGCCTCACGCCGATGATGTTCGAGCACAAGCTCCTGGAGCGGGCCCGTGCCGACCGGCGCCGCGTCGTGCTGCCCGAGGGCACCGAGGAGCGGGTGCTGCGCGCCGCCGACGTGCTGCTGCGCCGCCGCGTCTGCGACCTGACCCTGCTCGGCCCGGTCGAGCAGATCCGCAAGAAGGCCGCCGACCTCGGCGTGGACCTCGCCGACTCCGAGCTCATCGACCCGCAGACCTCCGAGCTGCGGGACCGTTTCGCCGCCGCCTACGCCGAGCTGCGCGCCCACAAGGGCGTCACCGTCGAGCTCGCGTACGACGTGGTGGCCGACGTGAACTACTTCGGCACGCTGATGGTGCAGGAGGGCCTCGCCGACGGCATGGTGTCCGGCTCCGTGCACTCGACGGCGGCGACCATCCGCCCGGCCTTCGAGATCATCAAGACCAAGCCGGACGCCTCCATCGTGAGCTCCGTGTTCTTCATGTGCCTGACCGACAAGGTCCTCGTGTACGGCGACTGCGCGGTCAACCCGGACCCGAACGCCCCGCAGCTCGCGGACATCGCCGTGCAGTCGGCGACCACCGCCGAGCAGTTCGGCGTCGAGCCGCGGATCGCGATGCTGTCGTACTCGACGGGCACGTCCGGTTCGGGCGCCGACGTCGACAAGGTGCGCGAGGCGACCGAGCTGGTGCGCGAGCAGCGCCCGGACCTGAAGATCGAGGGCCCGATCCAGTACGACGCCGCGGTGGAGCCGTCGGTCGCGGCCACGAAGCTGCCCGGATCGGACGTCGCCGGCCAGGCCAGCGTGCTGATCTTCCCCGACCTGAACACCGGCAACAACACGTACAAGGCCGTGCAGCGCTCGGCCGGCGCGATCGCCGTCGGCCCGGTCCTCCAGGGCCTGCGCAAGCCGGTCAACGACCTGTCCCGGGGCGCGCTCGTCCAGGACATCGTCAACACCGTCGCCATCACGGCGATCCAGTCCCAGGCCCAGGCGCCCACCGCCTGACCACCCCCCACAGAAAGCGCCTCCATCAGTGACCGCCACGCGCGTACTCGTCCTCAACTCCGGCTCGTCGTCGGTGAAGTACCAGCTCCTCGACATGCGGGACAGCTCGCGGCTCGCCGTGGGCCTGGTCGAGCGGATCGGTGAGGAGACCTCCCGGCTCAAGCACACCCCGCTGACCGGCGGCGGCGCCGAGCCCCGCGAGCGCGAGGAGCCGATAGCCGATCACGAGCAGGCGCTGCGGGCCGTCGCCGACGAGCTGTCCGCGGACGGGCTCGGCCTGGACTCCCCCGAGCTCGCCGCGATCGGCCACCGCGTGGTGCACGGCGGTCTGAAGTTCACCGAGCCGACGGTGATCGACGACGCGGTCCTCAAGGAGATCGAGCGCCTGGTCCCGGTGGCTCCGCTGCACAACCCGGCGAACATCACCGGCATCCGCACCGCCCAGGCGCTCCGTCCCGACCTGCCGCAGGTCGCCGTCTTCGACACCGCGTTCCACACGACGATGCCGGAGTCCGCGGCGCGCTACGCGATGGACGTGAAGACCGCCGACGAGCACCGCGTGCGGCGCTACGGCTTCCACGGCACGTCCCACGCGTACGTCTCGCGCAAGACCGCGGCGCTGCTCGGCAGGGCGCCCGAGGACGTCAACGTCATCGTGCTGCACCTGGGCAACGGCGCCTCGGCGAGCGCGGTGCGGGGCGGGAAGTGCGTGGACACATCCATGGGGCTCACGCCGCTGGAGGGGCTCGTGATGGGTACCCGTTCCGGTGACATGGATCCGGCGGTGATCTTCCATCTCGCCCGGGTCGGCGGAATGTCCATCGACGAGATCGACATTCTGCTCAACAAGAAGAGCGGTCTGATCGGTCTCTGCGGCGACAACGACATGCGGGAGATCAGGCGCCGTATAGACGCCGGTGACGAAGAGGCGGCTCTCGCCTTCGACATCTACATCCACCGTTTGAAGAAGTACATCGGCGCTTATTACGCGGTGCTCGGCCGGGTGGACGCCATCGCGTTCACCGCCGGGGTCGGCGAGAACGCCGCTCCGGTGCGGGAAGCCGCGGTGGCGGGCCTGGAGGAGCTGGGTCTCGCGGTGGACGGCGCACTCAATTCCGTACGTTCCGACGAAGCCCGTCTCATTTCGCCGGAGTACGCGCGCGTGGCCGTCGCCGTGGTGCCCACCGACGAAGAACTGGAGATCGCCGATCAGACGTATGCATTGGTCAGTGACCGCAACGCCTGAGCGCCCGTCCGCCCATTTGTAGATTCCACCAGACGGAATATTCCGTAGCGAAACAAACCGATAGGATCGCCCCATGCGCCGTTCCAAAATCGTCTGCACGCTGGGCCCCGCCGTCGACTCCGAAGAGCAGCTCGTCTCGCTGATCGAGGCCGGCATGAACGTGGCCCGATTCAACTTCAGCCACGGCACGCACGCCGAGCACCAGGGGCGGTACGACCGCGTCCGCGCGGCCGCCACCAAGACCGGCCGTGCCATCGGTGTCCTCGCCGACCTGCAAGGCCCGAAGATCCGTCTGGAGACCTTCGCCGAGGGTCCCGTCGAGCTGGTGCGCGGTGACGAGTTCACCATCACCACCGAGGACGTCCCCGGCGACAAGTCCATCTGCGGCACGACCTACAAGGGTCTGCCCGGGGACGTCTCCAAGGGCGACCAGGTCCTCATCAACGACGGCAACGTCGAGCTGCGCGTCGTCGAGGTGGACGGCCCGCGCGTGAAGACGATCGTCGTCGAGGGCGGTGTCATCTCCGACCACAAGGGCATCAACCTGCCCGGCGCGGCCGTGAACGTGCCCGCCCTGTCGGAGAAGGACATCGAGGACCTCCGCTTCGCCCTGAAGATGGGCTGCGACATGGTCGCCCTGTCCTTCGTGCGCGACGCCAACGACGTCAAGGACGTCCACAAGGTGATGGACGAGGAGGGCCGCCGGGTCCCCGTCATCGCCAAGGTGGAGAAGCCGCAGGCCGTCGCCAACATGGAGGGCGTCGTCGCGGCGTTCGACGCCGTGATGGTGGCCCGTGGCGACCTCGCCGTCGAGTATCCGCTCGAGAAGGTCCCGATGGTGCAGAAGCGCCTCGTGGAGATGTGCCGCCGCAACGCCAAGCCGGTGATCGTCGCGACCCAGATGATGGAGTCGATGATCACCAACTCGCGCCCCACGCGCGCCGAGGCGTCCGACGTCGCCAACGCCATCCTGGACGGCGCCGACGCGGTCATGCTGTCGGCCGAGTCGAGCGTCGGCGCGTACCCGATCGAGACCGTCAAGACGATGTCGAAGATCGTGCAGGCCGCCGAGGGCGAGCTGCTCTCCAAGGGGCTCCAGCCGCTCGTGCCGGGCAAGAAGCCCCGTACGCAGGGCGGCTCGGTGGCCCGTGCCGCGTGCGAGATCGCGGACTTCCTGGGCGGCGAGGCGCTGATCGCCTTCACGCAGTCCGGTGACACGGCCCGCCGTCTCTCCCGCTACCGCGCGGCCCAGCCGATCCTGGCGTTCACCACGGACGAGTCGACCCGCAACCAGCTCACGCTGAGCTGGGGCGTGGACACCTACGTCGTGCCGCACGTCGACAACACCGACGCGATGGTCGAGCTCGTCGACGCCGAGCTGATCAAGCTCAACCGCTTCAACGACGGCGACACGGTCGTCATCACGGCGGGCTCGCCCCCCGGCGTCCCCGGCACCACCAACATGGTCCGGGTGCACCACCTGGGCGGCGGCGAGCGCGACTGACCTCCGCTCCCCCGTACGACGCCGTACGACGCCGAGGGCGCCCCCTGCGAAAGGGGGCGCCCTCGGCGTTCGTTCACGTCCTCGTGAGCGGTTGCTAGCGGTCGATCGTCTGCTCCAGGCCCGGCACCGTCAGGGTGCCGCCGAACTGAGCGGCCTGCGTGACCTTCACCTTGGTGAAGTAGGCGATCGGGACGTTCAGCGGCGGCGGGTGCTCGGGGTCGAAGACGATCGGGATCAGGCCGAACAGGTTGCCCTGCAGCCGCTCCGTGTACATGATCGTCTGCCCGTCGCGGATCGTGGACGTGGAGCCCTCGTCCGCCTTGATGTGGTACTTCGAGCCGTCGGGGCCGGGGGCGATCTGGTGCAGGTCGCCGATGTCCGTGCCGTTGTCGACGGTGAACTTCAGCGCCTGCTTCTTCTTGCCGCCGGCCGTCGTCAGGTTCACGACGCCCTTGTAGTCGAGGCCCTTGAGGAGCAGGGAGCTGGCCTCCAGCTGCCACGGGTCGTCCGGGATCGGCACGGGTGTCTGCTCGGCGTCGCCGTCGACCTTCTTCTCGACCACGCACGGGAACGGCTTCTTGCCGTCCGCGTCCGGGGCCATGGGGTCCGCGGACTCTTCAGACTCCTCGGCCTTGTCGGACTCGTCGCCCTCGGCCTTGTCCTTGAGCTCGTCGGCCTTGTCCTTGAGCTCGTCGGCGCCGTCCTCGACCGGCTTGGTGACCTTGTCGGTCGTGTCCTTGACGGTGTCCTCGACCTTGTCCTCGGCCTTGGCCTTGTCCTCGGGCGACTTGGTCTCCTCCGAGGCGGAGGGGGACGGCGTCGCGTCCGGGGACTTCTCGTCGGCGGGCTTGTCGGAAGGCTCGTCGGCGGGCTTGTCGGGCGTGAAGACGTCCTTGAGCGCGTCGCCCACACCCAGCGGGTCCCAGGGGTTCTTGGTCTTGGAGGGCGTGGGGTCCGGCTCGGGCTCCTCGGCCGTGTCCTTGTCCCCGTCGCCGGAACCGGACTTGTCCGTACCGGCCTTGTCGCCGGAGGAGGAGGGCGTCGGCTCGGTGGAGTCCTTGCCCCCCTCGCCCTTGCCTGCCTCGTCCTTGGCCGCTTCGTCCTTGGCCGCCTCGTCCTTGGCCGCCTCGTCCTGCTCGGCCTTCTTCTTGGCGTCCTCGGCGTCCTTGGCGTCCTGCGCGTCCTTCGCTTCCTTTTCCAGGTCCTTGGAAGCGTCGTCCGGCGCCGTGACACACGGGCCGTCCCGGAAGGGGTTCTTGGGGACGCCCGGCTTCGCCTGCGCGAGCGTGGGCGTCAGGCCCATTCCCATGAGCACCGCACTCGGCATGGCCGCGAGGGCTATCGCCTTGCCCGCGGGCATCTGCAGACGGGTGAGCAGCGGCTTCCTGGGGGCCGCGTGACGCGGCCCGGATCTCGCACGGGACTCCCCCGCGGAGTCGTCGTGGTGCACCTCGTCAGCCTGCACGGTGCCTCCCGTTCGTCCCGTCCACCGGGCTCGTTGCTGACAGATCGTCGGTAGCGCTCGCACCGTCCACACCGTTCGGGCCGCCCGCGACCGCGGGCTCGGACGCCTTCTCCGTACGCCCCTTCGCGGCCCTCGCGCCCTTCGCGCCCTTGGCGGGCACGCTCCCGGGCTCACCCCAGGCGATGCCGAGGGCGCCGCCGATCAGTGCGAGCAGGAAGCCGACGAGGAAGCCGCCGATGTTGGAGACGACCAGGGAGACCAGGGCGAGCAGGATCGCCGCGACACCCGCGAAGACGCGCGTGTGCACCTGGAACCACATGGTCAGACCGAGCACCATCAGGAGTACGCCGATGATCAGCGAACCCGCTCCCGCCGTCGTGGCCAGGGCGAGTGTCAGGTTGCCGAGCTTGATGTTGCCGTAGGGCAGGTAGGCGATCGGCACGCCGCCAAGGATGGTGAGGAGGCCTGCCCAGAACGGGCGGGAGCCCCGCCAGGCCCGGAACTTCCTGCGGTAGACGGTGAGGAAGTGGTCGTTCGGCCCCGGTGACTTGGCGCTCATGGGAAAACAGCTCCTTGGAACCGGCGGTACGTGAATTCGGTGAAGCTCTGTGGTGGCGGGCGGGAGAGTGGATCTCCCCGCCCGCCCGGCCAGCCGCCGCCCCCTCCCCGCCCTGACGAACCGGCGGGTCAAGGGCTCAGCGAGTGCTTAGAAGCACTCCTTCTTGCCCTTGTGCAGCTTCATGTTGAGGCCGCTCAGCTTGAAGGTGCCGGCGCTGGTGGCCCAGGCCGTCTGCTCGATGTCCTTCAGGATGGCGCGGTCGGCTTCCTGGGCGAAACCGTTGGGGTTCGCCTGCTCCTTGCCGCCCTTCATGCCGGGGCCCTTGGTGGAGGACCCGGCAGCGACACCGATGTTGATGTCCCTGAACTCGGCGTCGGCATCGAGCTGCGCCACGTCGATGTACAGGTTCTTGGCCTCGACGGGCTTCTTGCCGCCGCCCGCGTTCAGCTGGAGCGTGACGTCGCCGAGCACCGGGATGTGCGTCACGACGGACTGGCACATGTTGGTGATCTCGGCCTTCTTGAAGGCGGAGACCGACACGGGGTGGGCGGCCTTCTTGCCCTCCATGTCGACACCGACGTCAACGCCGCCGTACTGAACCATTCCGTGGCCGTCGAGCTTGTCGGCCGAGACCTTGAACGACTGGCCGGACACACTGAACGATGCCGCGAGCGCACCCTGCGAGAGGGCGACGCCTATCGCGGCGGTAGCCGCGACGCTCGGCACCATGACCACGGCGAACCGCTTCCATCTGGTTCCGCCACGAGCCACAGATTCCATGACTTTCCTCCTTCTCGGACGTACATCTCCGGCCCTGGCTGCTCCCTTTCGGGCGGCTCAGCCGGGCAGGGATGGGAGAAGTGCTACGTCCTCGGGAAGGAGAGCGCCCGCATCGGAGGCGCGCAACCGCACCACGTTCACCGGCGATCACCCCCGAGCGACAACCACTGGTCGCGCCTGACGCATCACGCACAACCTCGCGGACAGGCCCTGCCGGTGACGGCAGAGACCCCCCTGTCCAGACCGGCGACGGCGTCACCGGCCTGCTCGGTGGGGACCCGAAAGGCCCGTTCCCGACTGGCTTTCGGGCTACGGGTCAACGGACCGAGCGTGGCCGATCGTGGTGCATTCTCGGCCCCCGCACAAGGGGGTTCGTTACTGGCTAGTAACGGCCGGATAACCGAAGCGCGACCGGGCGGTATCGGTCGGGCACGGACGGTGGCCCCCAGCGGTGTCGCAGAACGGGGCATCATCGGACGTATCCACGCAGAGGGAAGCCGATGTCTTACTCGGAGTAACAGCGGCCGCAATTGCCAAGTTTTGGCAAAGTGCGGCCGCTGTGACGCCTGGGAACCAACTTTTCACTCCGGCATCACAACGCCCCGTGTTTAGGGACAGGTCAGCCGGGGGGGGTGGGGGTCGGGGTCAGAAGAGGACCCGGGCGAGCGCCGTCCGCGCCGACGTCACGCGCGGGTCCTCGCCGCCCACGACCTCGAAGAGTTCGAGCAGCCGCACCCGCGCGGCGTCCCGGTCGTCGCCGACCGTGCGCCGGACCGTGTCGATGAGCCGCCCGAAGGCGTCCTCGACATGACCGCCCACCAGGTCCAGGTCGGCGGCGGCGATCTGCGCCCGCACGTCCGCGGGCCGCTCGGCCGCGTCCTTGCGGACCGCCTGCGCGTCCAGGCCCTGCACGCGCTGGAGCAGATCGGCTTGGGCGAGGCCGAGCTTGGCCTCGGTGTTGGCGGGGTCGTCGCTGAGCACGTTCTTGTACGCCTGCACGGCGCCGGCGAGATCGCCCGCGTCCAGCGCCTGCACGGCCGCTTCGAGCAGGGCGTCGTACGGACCGGCCGGCACCTCGGGCGCCGCGGGGGCCTGCTCGCCCTGCGCGTCGGCACCGCCGTCGACGACCAGGCCGGTCAGGCCGAAGCGCTCCTCGCCGACCTGGATGAGCTGGTCCAGGGTCTGGCGGATCTGCGCCTCGGGGGCGGCACCCTGGAAAAGGGGCAGGGCCTGTCCGGCCACCACCGCGAAGACAGCCGGGATCCCCTGGACCCCGAACTGCTGCATCAGCATCTGGTTCGCGTCGACGTCGATCTTGGCAAGAAGGAAACGGCCGTTGTATTCCTGCGCGAGCCGCTCGAGGAGGGGGCCCAGCTGCTTGCACGGCTCGCACCACTCGGCCCAGAAGTCGATGACGACCGGGACCTCGGTGGAGCGCTGCAGGACGTCGCGCTCGAAGCCCGCCTCGTCGACATCGATGACGAGGGAGGCCGGGGAGATCGCGGCGCCCGCCGCGCCCCCGCCCTGCCGGGCCGCTTCGGCGCGCGCCTGCTCCGCCTTCGCCTTGGCCTCCTGGGCCGCCTTCACCGCGGCGAGGTCGACGACTCCGCTCATGGACATGTTCCGTGGCTGCATGAGTACATCCTCCCCCAAGCCGTGCGGGAACCGTGCCCGTCCGTGACCCTCCGCCGGAATGCGGGGGCCTGGGGCGGCACGGTTCGAGTCCCTGTGGAGACCGGCGGACCGGTCGGTGGCCCGGGGTCCCCACCCCTGGCCGGTGCTGTGTGGTCTGTCGCTCGTAGCTTTCGCTACGGGTCGTAGCGTAACTGTCGGCTCCCGGGCCTGGGGAGCCCCCTTCCGGTGATCTCCCTCACTCACCACCCCGAACGGCTCCGTACTGACCGGTATGGTCGCCGCCATGCAGAGCCGCACGTCGTCCACCACGCCTCCCGCCCGCACCGGCGGCCGCCCGCGCAGCGCGGCCGCCGACGCCGCGATCCTGGAGGCGACCCGGCAGGGCCTCGTCGAACTCGGCTGGTCCAAGCTGACGCTGGGCGCCGTCGCCACGCGCGCGGGCGTCGCCAAGACGACCCTGTACCGGCGCTGGGCGGGCAAGAGCGAACTGGTCGTGGACGCGGTGGCGGAACTCTTCGACGAGCTCGAACTGCCCGACCGGGGCAGCCTCGCCGCGGACATCGAGGGCGTCGTCCTGCAGTTCGCGGTGCTGCTCGGGCGGCCCGAGACGAAGACGGCGCTCATGGCGGTGGTCGCGGAGTCCACGACGGACGAGCCCCTGCGGGACCGCATCCGCGCGTCCATCGTCGACCGCCAGAAGCGGCTCGTCCTCGCGGGCCGCAAGCGGGCCCAGGAGCGCGGCGAACTCCCCGCCGAACCCGACGCGGTCTCGGCGTCCCGCACCGCCGACCTCATCTTCGACGTGATCGCGGGCGCGGTGGTCCACCGCGCCCTGGTCAGCGCGGAACCGGTGGACGAGGAGTGGGCCCGCCGCTTCACGCTCCTGCTCCTGGGGGGTTTGGCGGCGGCGGCCGCACAGCCCTGAGCGGGTGACGGAGGCACGGTTCGGCCAGGGGCGCGGGGAACTGCGCGACCAGCCCCCACGACCCGCAGCCGCAACTCAGACCTGATACCGCTCAGGCGCGAACAGGGCAAGGTTCTCTGCGACCCAGGCCGACGTGTGCTTGAGCCCCTCCGAGAGGGAGACCTCAGGAACCCACCCGCCCCACTCCCGCGCCCGGGAGTTGTCCGACAGAAGCCGCTCCACCTCACTCCCCGAGGGACGAAGCCGCGCCGGATCGACGACCACGGACGCCTCCCGCCCCGACGCCGCGATCAACGCCTCCGCGAGGTCACCGATGGAGATCTCCCGGCCCACGCCGAGGTTGACCGCGTGACCGAGCGCCCGGTCGGCGACCGCCATCGCCATGAAGCCGCGCGCCGTGTCCGTCACGTACGTGAAGTCCCGCGTGGGCGTCAGCGACCCCAGCTTGATCTCCCGCGCGCCCGCGTGCAGTTGGGCGAGGATCGTGGGGATGACGGCGCGGGCCGACTGCCGCGGACCGTACGTGTTGAAGGGCCGCACCACCGTCACCGGCAGCTCGAACGCGTGCCAGTGCGAGAGCGCCATCATGTCGGCGCCGATCTTCGACGCGGAGTACGGCGACTGCGGCTGGAGCGGGTGCGCCTCGCTGATCGGCGCCGTCAGGGCGGTCCCGTACACCTCGCTCGTGGACGTGTGCACCATGCGCCGCACGGAGTGCCTGCGGCACGCCTCCGCGACGTTCTCGGTGCCGACGACGTTCGTCTGGACGTACGCGCCCGGGGAGTCGTACGAGTAGGGGATGCCGATCAGCGCGGCGAGGTGGAAGACCGTGTCGCACCCGGCGACCGCGTCCATCACGCGCCCCGCGTCCCGCACGTCGCCCGCGATCATCTCGACCCGCGGGTCGCCGAGGAGGTGGGCCAGGTGGCCCTTCTCCGCGTACGGCTTGTAGTGCACGAACGCGCGGACCTTCGCGCCCGCTTCGAGGAGCTGGTCGACGAGCGTCGAGCCGATGAAACCCTCGGCGCCGGTGACGAGGACGGTGCGGTTCTGCCAGGAAAAGGTGCTCATGCGTGCTCCAGGTGAGGGGTGTGGTGGGCGAGCCGGAGGACCCGCTCGGCGAGCAGGTCGGCGGCGCGGGCGTGCGGTCCGGGGTCGGCGGCGCCACTCATCGCGGCGAGCCGCACCGGGTCCGCGAGCAGCGGGCCGACGAGCTGCGCGAGCCGGTCCGCGGTGGTCTCGGCGTCGGGCAGGAGGAGGCCCGCGCCGGCGTCGGAGAGGACCCGGGCGTTGTGGGTCTGGTGGTCGCCGGGCGCGTGCGGGTAGGGCACGAGGACCGCGGGGACGCCGGTGGCGGCGAGTTCGGCGACGGTCGCCGAGCCCGCGCGGCACACGACGAGGTCGGCGGCGGCGTAGGAGAGGTCCATGCGGTCCAGGTAGGGGACGGCGCGGGCGACCGCGTCACCGCCCTCGGCGGTGAGCCGCGCCCGCGTCTCCTCCAGGGCCGCGGGTCCGGTCTTGATGAGGAGGTGTACGTCCGTGCGCTCGCGCCACCGCGCCGCGAGGCCGACCGCCGCCGCCGTGAGGCGGGCCGCGCCGAGGCTGCCTCCGTTGAACAGGATCAGGCGGGCGCCCGGCGGCACGCCGAGCTCACGCCGGGCCTGCGGGCGCAGCGCGGCCCGGTCGAGCGCGGCGAGCGGCGCCGCGATCGGCATGCCTGTGGTGTGTGCGCGCTCGCCGCCGGGGAGGTGGGCGCGGCTGCGGTCGAAGGCGACGGCGATGTTCGGGGTGAGCCGGGCGGCGAACCGGTTGGCGCGGCCCGGTACGGCGTTGGACTCGTGGATGAGGCTCGGCAGCCCCGCCATGCGGGCGCCGACGATGACGGGGGCGCTGGGGTAGCCGCCCATGCCGACGGCGACCTGCGCGCCCTGCTCGCGCAGGATGGCCCGGCACTGGGCGCCGGACTTCATCAGGGCGGCGGGGAGCAGATAGCGGCGGGCGCCGAGCGACGGGTCGAAGGGGATCATGTCGACGGTGTGCAGGCGGTACCCGGCGTCCGGTATCAGCCGGGTCTCCAGGCCCCGTTCGGTGCCGACGAAGGAGATCACCGCGCCCGGTACGGCCCGGCGCAGCGCGTCGGCGAGGGCGAGTCCGGGATAGATGTGCCCACCGGTGCCGCCCGCGCCGATGACGACGGAGAGAGAGGTTCGCATGGCAGTGGAGCTTCACGCGCAGGTCTAAGAGGGTTTTAAGAGCCGCGTTTGGCACCTTTGGACCATGAGCTTCACGAGCGTGACCAGCAAGGGCGGCCCGCCGGGCGCGGGCGGGACGGCGCACCGCATCCTCGTCGTCGACGACGACCCCGAGGTCCGCGCCGCCGTCGAGGACGCCCTGACGGTCGAGGGACATCATGTGCGGGGCGCGGCGGACGGCCACCGCGCGCTGACCGCGGTGGCCCGCTGGCAGCCGGATCTGGTGGTCCTCGACGTCATGATGCCGGTCATGGACGGCCTCGCGGTCTGCCGTCAGCTGCGCGCCGCGGGCGACCGCACGCCGGTCCTGGTGCTCACGGCCCTGGACTCGGTGAGTGAGCGCGTCGACGGCCTGGACGCGGGCGCCGACGACTACCTGGTCAAGCCGTTCGCGCTGGACGAGCTGGTGGCGCGGGTGAGGGCGCTGTTGCGGCGGGCGACGCCGGAACGGGCCGCGGACGACGGCGACGACCTCGCGTACGGCGACCTGGTCCTCGACCCCGCGACGCGCACCGGCCGGCGCGGCGGGCGGCGGGTCGAGTTCAGCCGCACGGAGGCGGTCCTGCTCGAACTGCTGCTGCGCAACGCGGGCCAGGTGCTGCCGCGCGAGCTGATCCAGCAGGCGGTGTGGGGCCGGGACTTCGGCCCGGACTCCAACTCGCTCGCCGTGTACGTGGGTTACCTGCGCCGGAAGCTGGAGTCGGGCGGTGAGCCGCGCCTCGTCCACACCGTGCACGGCGTCGGCTACCGGCTGGGCTCCCCGTGAGCGCGCGGCGCAGGCTGGGCGCGCGGTGGCGGCGCCGCAGGCCGCTGCGGACCCGCCTCGCGGTGGTCGCGGCGGCCGCCGTGGCCGTGGTGGCGATCGGGGTGTGCGCCGCCGCGTTCTTCGTGATCCGCTTCAAGCTGTACCAGCAGCTCGACCAGAACCTCGCCCAGTCGGCGACGCTCATCGCGCAGCAGCACCGCTCCGAGGGTCTCGGCGTCATGACGGGCGAGTGCCGGTTCCTCGGCGCGCCCGCGTGCTCGCAGATCGTCCCCGCGGATGCGGCGGACGACCCGTCGAAGCCGTATCTGCTGCCCGTGTCGGGGGCGACGCGCGCGGTCGCCGAGGGCAGCCATGTGCCCTACTACGCGAACATCACGCTCCCCGGCGGCAGGCCGGGCCGCATGTACACCACCACGTTCGGCAAGGAGGGCGAGGCCGTGCAGGTCGCCCTGCGCTCGGACATCGCCGAGCGGGGCGTCCGCCAGGCCGCGTCGCTGCTGGCCGCGGTGGGCGGAGCGGGAGTGCTGCTCTCGGCCCTCGGCGGCTACTGGGTCTCGCGTACGGGCCTGGCGCCCATCACCCGTCTCACGGCCACCGCCGAGCGCATCGCCGCCACGCGCGACGCCCGGCACCGCATCGAGCTGCCGCCCGGCCGGGCGGCCCGCGCGGGCCACGAGGACGAGGTGACCCGCCTGGCCACCACCTTCAACACGATGCTCGCCGAACTGGAGGAGTCCGTCGCCGCCCGCCGCAGGCTGGTCGCCGACGCCTCGCACGAGCTGCGCACCCCGCTGACCGCGCTCCGCACGAACGCCGAACTCCTGGCACGGGCGGACCGTCTGACGGACGCACAGCGCGACCGGGCGTCCGGCGCGCTCGCCCGCCAGCTGCGCGAGGTCACCGGCCTGGTGAACGACCTGATCGAGCTGGCCAGGGACGCGGAGCCGCAGCCCCTCCTCGAAGAGGTGCGGCTCGCCCCGCTCGCCGCCCACACGGTCGACGCGGCCCGCGGCCACTGGCCGGCGGTCTCCTTCGAGCTCCACGTGGCCCCGGAGGCGACCGACCTCAACCTGCCCGGCGTACCGGCACGCCTGTCCCGGCTGCTCACCAACCTCGTCGACAACGCGGCCAAGTTCAGCCCGCCGGGCGGCCCGGTCGAGATCTCCCTGACCCGCACCGAGCTGACCGTGCGCGACCACGGCCCGGGCATCGCGGAGGAAGACCTCCCCCACGTCTTCGACCGCTTCTACCGCGCCGAGAAGGCCCGCGCCCTGCCGGGCTCGGGCCTGGGCCTGGCGATGGCCCGCCAGATCGCGCACGCGCACGGGGCGGAGCTGACGGCGGAACGGGCGCCGGGTGGAGGCGCGCTGTTCCGGCTGACGCTGCCGGCGCCCTGAGGTCGTCCTACTTGTCCTTCTCCCAGGCGCAGCTGCCGAGGGTGGCCTTGCCCTTGGCGACGAGGCGGTCGGCCTCGCGGGCGACGAGCACGCGCGTGTGGTCGCCCTTGCAGACCACGGTGCGGTCGCCGTGTCCGGCGAGGTCGACGAGGATCTGGTCCCAGTGGCGGTACTGCACGTCGTGCCCGGAGTTGGCGTACGAGCGCACCTTCGCCGTGCCCGGCAGCTCCTGCTGCCACGTCTTCAGCGTCGCGGGCGGCACGGTGGTGTCCTTCTTGCCGCCGTAGAGGTAGACGGGGGCGTCGAGCTTCGACAGGTCGGGGCCGGGGCGCCCGCAGTACAGCTTCTGCTCGTGCACCTGGGGCGCGGGGTCGGCCTGCTGGCCGCGCTGGTTGTACGTGCGTGCCCCTTCCTCGTACGCCGTGTCGGCGAAGCCGGGGATGGACTTGACGGGGCTGTCGTCGGGGAAGGCCCACCACTTGCGCGGGTCCTTGATCTGGTCCTTGACGGCGTCGGAGAGCGCGTCGTCGGAGAGACCGCAGTACTCGGGCTTCGTGCCGTAGGGCGGCAGGGCGGCGGCGAGGTGGAGCTGTGCGATCCGCTCGGGGGCACGGGCGGCGAGCTCGGCGGCGTAGGGGCCGCCGCCGGATATCGCGACGACGGACACGTCGTCGACACCGAGCTTGTCGAGGACTTCGAGGGCGTCCTTCGCGAAGTCGCCCTTGCCGAGCCTGTCGTCGAACTCGGTGTCACCAAAACCGTTCCGCTCCACGGAGATGAGGCGCAGCCCCAGATCCTCGCGGGTCGTCCGGAAGAAGTCCGTCATGTGCGAGGCGCGGGCGCTGGTGCCGGTGCCGCCGATGAAGAGGACGGGCTTGCCGTCCTTCTCGCCGGTGTCGGAGTAGTGGGCGGTCCGCCCGTCGGAGAGCTTCGCGGCGCGCACGTCGGGGCCGAGGGAGTCGAAGTCGTCCTGCACCTTGGGCTCGGGCGGCGGGCTGGCGCTCACTTCGCCGGAGCCGCCCACGAGCAGCGCGCCGAGGACGGTGCAGGTGGCGGCACCGATGGCGAGGGCGGCGGTGCGGGCGTGACCGGTCGAGCTCACGGATTCTCCTGGGGCGGGGGGTCGCTTGCCGGCCCGGCACCTGCCCGGGCCCCTGGGCCTTAAACCTACAAATTCCAGCCCCGCGGCCCGGCGCACCGCCTGCGGCCGGGTGGGGGTGCGCGCGCAGTTCCCCGCGCCCCTGACGGGGCACGCCTCCGACGAGCCTGCCCCCGGGTGGCCCAGGGGCGCGGGGAACTGCGCGAACAACCCCCACCGGCCCGCGGAAAACAGCGCACGGGGCAGCCCCCTCAGGGGCGCGGGGAACTGCGCGAACAGCCCCCGCCGGCCCGCGGAAGACAACGCACGGGCAGCCCCCAGCCCCGCCCAGAGGGCGAACCGGGCTAAAAGCCCGGGGGCTCCACGTACACGCCCCACTCGTCGCGAAGCACTCCGCAGATCTCCCCGAGCGTCGCCTCCGCCCGCACCGCCTCCAGCATGGGGGCAATCATGTTGGCCCCGGACCGCGCGGCCGCGAGCATCGCGTCGAGGGAGGAGCGGACCCGCGCGTCGTCACGCCGCGCCTTCCGCCCGCCGAGCTCCCGGACCTGCTCCCGCTCCACCTCGTGGCTGACCCGCAGGATCTCCAGGTCGCCCGTGACGGAGCCTTCGAGGCAGTTGACGCCGACGACCCGCTTGTCGCCCTTCTCCAGGGACCGCTGGTACTGGAACGCGGACTCGGCGATCTCGCCGGTGAACCAGCCGTCCTCGATGCCACGGAGGATGCCCGAGGTGATCGGGCCGATCGGGTGCTGACCGTCCGGCTGCGCCCGACGCCCCCGCTCCTTGATCTGCTCGAAGATCTTCTCCGCGTCGGCCTCGATGCGGTCGGTGAGCTGCTCGATGTACCAGGAGCCGCCCAGCGGGTCGGCGACGTTCGCGACGCCCGTCTCCTCCATCAGTACCTGCTGCGTACGGAGTGCGATCTCCGCGGCCTGCTCGCTGGGCAGCGCCAGCGTCTCGTCCAGCGCGTTGGTGTGGAGGGAGTTCGTGCCGCCGAGCACCGCCGCGAGGGCCTCGACGGCCGTGCGGACCACGTTGTTGTACGGCTGCTGGGCCGTCAGCGAGACGCCCGCCGTCTGCGTGTGGAAGCGGAGCCACTGCGCCTTGTCGGTCTTCGCCCCGTACTCCTCGCGGAGCCAGCGCGCCCAGATGCGGCGCGCCGCACGGAACTTCGCGATCTCCTCGAAGAAGTCGACGTGCGCGTCGAAGAAGAAGGAGAGGCCGGGCGCGAAGACGTCCACGTCGAGCCCGCGGGACAGGCCGAGCTCCACGTACCCGAAGCCGTCCGCGAGCGTGTACGCGAGTTCCTGCGCGGCCGTCGCCCCGGCCTCGCGGATGTGGTAGCCGGAGACGGAGAGCGGCTTGTACGCGGGAATGTCGCGCGCGCAGTGCTCCATCAGGTCGCCGATGAGGCGCAGATGCGGCTCGGGCTGGAAGAGCCACTCCTTCTGCGCGATGTACTCCTTGAAGATGTCCGTCTGGAGCGTGCCGTTGAGGACGCCGGGGTCGACGCCCTGGCGCTCGGCGGCGACCAGGTACATGCAGAAGACGGGTACCGCGGGGCCGCTGATCGTCATCGACGTCGTCACGTCGCCGAGCGGGATGTCCTTGAAGAGGACCTCCATGTCGGCGGCGGAGTCGATGGCGACACCGCAGTGGCCGACCTCGCCGAGCGAGCGCGAGTCGTCGGAGTCGCGGCCCATGAGGGTCGGCATGTCGAAGGCGACGGAGAGGCCGCCGCCTCCGTTGGCCAGGATCATCTTGTAGCGCTCGTTCGTCTGCTCGGCGTTGCCGAAGCCCGCGAACTGGCGGATGGTCCAGGTCCGGCCGCGGTACCCGGTCGGGTAGAGCCCGCGCGTGAAGGGGTACTCCCCCGGCCAGCCGATCCGCTCGAACCCGTCGTACGTGTCGCCGGGCCGCGGCCCGTAGACGGGGTCGACCGGGTCCCCGGAGAGCGTGGTGAAGTCCGCGTCGCGCTTGCGGGCCTTGTCGTAACGGGCCTGCCAGCGCCGGCGGCCTTCCTCGATCGCGTCAGCGTCCATACCTTCGAATTTACTAGGACGTCCTAGTAAAAGTCGATGGCCAACCGCCGTACGTTCCCGTACGGCGGGGAAGTGTTACGCGCGTTACGCCTTCGCGATGACCGGGGAGCCGTTGTCGACCAGCGGCTGGACCTCGCGGACGACCTTGCGCTCGACGAAGAACGCAGCGGTCGGAATCGTGCCCGAGACCAGCACCCACAGCAGCTTCCCGAACGGCCACTTCGCCTTGGAGCCCAGGTCGAAGGCGAAGATCAGGTAGATGATGTAGAGGACTCCGTGGACCTGGGAGACCACCAGGGTCAGACCCTCGCCCTTGTCGAAGCCGTACTTGGCCACCATGCAGGCGCACAGGATGAGGAGCATGACGGCGGTGACGTAGGCCATCACCCGGTAGCGGGTCAGCACGCTGGATTTCATGGCTACGAGCGTAACCGCCCGTTTTGCGCGATCTTCGCCGCCCCCGACCCGACCGGAACGGGCCGGTCCCGCTCCAGGACCTACTTCTCCTCGAAGTCCTCCGCCGCGACCCGCAGCGGCCTGAGCATCGCGAAGATCTCCCCGCACTCCTCCGCGTCGTACACCCCGAGGCCGAAGTCCATCGCCATCAGCTCGCGCGTCGCCGCCTCGACGACCTCGCGGCCCTTCTCCGTGATGGAGGCAAGCGTGCCGCGGCCGTCGTTGGGGTTCGGGCGCTTGTCGACCAGGCCGGACTTGACCAGGCGGTCCACCGTGTTCGTGACCGAGGTCGGATGCACCATGAGCCGCTCGCCGATCTTCGACATCGGCAACTCGCCGGCCTGCGAGAACGTGAGCAGCACCAGCGCCTCGTAGCGCGCGAAGGTCAGTCCGTACGGCTTCACGACCGCGTCGACCTCGGCTAGCAGGATCTGGTGCGCCCGCATGATGGAGGTGATCGCACCCATGGCCGGGACCGATCCCCAGCGCTGCTTCCAGAGCTCGTCGGCGCGGGCGATGGGATCGAAGGGGAGGCTGAGCGGCTTCGGCACGCCATCGACCTTACCCGCCGGTCACATGCCGGTCAGCCCCGTCTCGCGATTCGGTCGAACGCACCTGAGCCACCAGGAGCAGACAGCAGACCGTGCCCAGGACGCCCGAGCCCGCGACGACCGTGCTCACCGCGAAGAACTCCGCGGCGAGACCCGCGAGCGCCATGCCGAGGCCCTGGATCGTCATGAGGCCCGCCGTGAGCACCGTCATGGCGCGGCCCCGCAGCTCGTCGGGGACGGCGTCGACGAACCAGCGGTCGAGGCCCAGCGTGTAGGCGGAGCCAGCGCCCGCGAGGGCGAGGGCGACGAGCGCGGGGAGGAGACCCGGCGTGAGCGCGTACGCGATGAGCGGCACCAGCGTGAGCGCGGCGAGCGGCAGCACGATGCGGGCGCGCGCGACCGCGGAGAGCGCGGACCCGGCGTACAGCTCGCCGGCGATGGTGCCCACCGGCGCGGCGCTCATCAGGAGGCCCACGCCCGCGACGCCGATGCCGGCCTGGTCCGCGTAGGGCGCGGCGAGCGCCTCGGGGACGACCATGAACATGGGCGGCGCCCAGAAGAGCAGCATGAGGGCCCGCACGCGGCGGTCGCCGAGCACGTCCCGTGCGCCGCCCAGCGAGTAGCGCACGAGCGCGCCGCCGCCACTGTCCCCGCGCGCGGGCCGCCGCTTCGTCCCGCACCGCAGCAGCAGCGCGGACGCCGCGAACGTGCAGACGGTGATGGTGAGCGCGCCGCGCGGCGACACGACGGTGAGGAGTACGCCGCCGAGCCCGAAGCCGACCAGGACAGAGCTCTGCGAGACGATCCGCAGCAGCGAGCGGCCGAGGACGAACAGTTCCCCGTCGCCGAGGATGTCGGTGAGGGTCGCCATGCGCGTGCCGTTGAAGACGGGCGCGACGAGGGCGATGGCGCAGCGCAGCGCGAGCAGTCCGGCGACGGGCGTCGCGGGCAGCGCCATGAGGCCCGCGCACCCGGCGCACAGCACGTCGCACACCACGAGCACGAGGCGCGGCGGACACCGGTCGGCGATGCCGGACAGCAGCGTGCCGCCCACCAGGTACGGCAGCATGCCGAGGGCGAAGGTGAGCGCGCTGAGCAGCGGTGATCGGGTGAGGCCGTAGACCAGGACGGTCAGCGCGATCTCGCTGACGACGACGCCGAGCAGGGAGAGCGCGTGCGCGGCGAAGACGGCACGGAACTCGCGAACGGCGAAGACGCGGGTGTAGCCGGTCGCGGGTGCGGTGGACGAGGCCATGCGCGCAGCCTCACGCGGCAGGGCGCGCTGCCCTAGAGTTTCGGCCCCGGGCGAATCTTCGCCCCCCCCACCACCGAGACCGCGACAAGGGACCCGGACTGCGTGCCGTTCCACATCCACTTCCGGCAGGACGACCTGCTGCGCTGCCGGTTCGCGGTGTCGCCGCTGTGGGAGACGCAGGAGGCCGTACGCACCCTCAAGCGCCCCGACCGCCACGCCTATCACCCGCGGTGGCTGCGCCGGATCCGTGAGGCGGCCCGCGACCTCGACCTCTCCGCGCTCTGGCTCCTGATGCCGCGGCGCGGGCACTCCCCCGACTTCCTCGGCCCGCCGCCGATCGGGCCGGCGGCCCGTTTCGAGGAGGAGATCGCGGGGGTCCGCGCCTCCGATCCGGTGGCCGCGCGGGAGGACATGGCGCGGGCGCTCGCCTGCACTCCGGGTGCCGCCGACTCCCCGAAGGGGCGGGCGCTGCTCGCCGATCCGGCGGCGGCGGTCCTGGAGCTCGCGGACGTCATGGAGGCGGTCTGGCACGCGCTGATCGAGCCGGACTGGCCGCGGCTGCGCGCGCTCCTGGAGGCCGATGTCGCCTTCCACTCGCGGCGACTCGCCGAGGTCGGTCTCGGCGGGCTGCTTCCGGAGCTGGACCGGCGCCTGGCGTGGGACGCGGGGACCCTCACCGTCGAGTGGTACGACGAGCACGTGCGGCACCTCTCCGGGCAGGGGCTGATCCTGATCCCGAGCGTCTTCTCGTGGCCGGACGTGGTCAGCGGCTTCGACGCCCCGTGGCAGCCGACGCTCGCCTACCCGGTGCGCGGCATAGCGGGGCTGTGGGCTGAGCCGTCGGACCGTACGCCCGCGGCGCTCGTACGGCTCCTCGGGCGCGGGCGCGCCGCCGTGCTCGCCGCGCTCGACGCGCCCGCCACCACGTCGGAGCTCGCGCGCCGCCTCGGGCTCGCGCCGTCGACCGTGTCCGCGCATCTGGCGGCGCTGCGGGACGGCGGGCTGCTGGTCTCGCGGCGGTACGGGCACCAGGTGTTCTACGAGTGCACCCCGCTCGGCATCGCCCTCGCCACCGGGGGCGGTGTGGCACAAGAGCACGACTAGTCCTTTATGTAACGATTGCCGGGCTGACCGACCGTCACCGTCACCACCGCCCAAGGGGGCTGGATGCACCGGCTGCTCCGCACGTTCACGGCACTGACGGCGTTCGCCGCACTCGGGCTTCCGGCAGGCTGCTCCTCAGACTCCGCGTCCGGCGCGAAGGAGGAGGCCACCGTCCGCGAGGCCGCCACCGGATCCGCCGGGCCGCCGAAGAGCGCCTTCTGGGTCGACCCGGACAGCCCCGCCGCACGCCAGGTCGAGCAGTGGCAGCAGCAGGGCCGCACGCGCGACGCACAGGCCCTGCGGCGCATCTCCGAGCAGCCCATGGCCGTGTGGCCCGCGGGCGACGACCCGGCGCCCGACATCGAGCAGGCCACCCGGGGCGCGGCGAAGGAGAACCGCACCGCCGTGCTCGTCGCGTACAACATCCCGCACCGCGACTGCGGCCAGCACTCCGCGGGCGGCGCGGGCAGCGCGGACCAGTACCGGACCTGGGTGGACACGTTCGCCGGTGCGATCGGCGACGCGCCCGCGCTGGTCGTCCTCGAACCCGACGCGATCCCGCACATCGTGGACGGCTGCACCCCGGCCGAGTACCACGAGGACCGCTACCAGCTGCTGTCCGAGGCGATCCAGCGGCTGAAGCGGCAGCCGGGGGTCAAGGTGTACCTCGACGCGGGGAACCCCGGCTGGATCACCGAGCCCGGCAAGCTCGGCGAGCCGCTGCGGAAGGCGGGCATCGCGCAGGCCGACGGCTTCTCCGTCAACGTCTCCAACTTCCAGAGCGACGGGACGATCAAGTCGTACGGCCGCACGCTGTCGGCCACGGTCGGCGGCAAGCACTTCGTCATGGACACCAGCCGCAACGGCAGGGGGCCGCTGGCGGGCGACCGCCAGGACGCCTGGTGCAACCCGCCGGGACGCGGCCTCGGCACACCGCCGACCGACCGCACGGGCGACCCGCTCGTCGACGCCGTGCTGTGGATCAAGCGGCCGGGCGACTCGGACGGCCCGTGCCGGGGAGGCCCGGCGGCGGGCCAGTGGTGGCCGGACTACGCACTGGGCCTCGCACGCAACGCCAAGGCCGCCTGAGCCCGACTCGGCGCTCCTCGGGCGGCCCGGGCGGCCCCGCGGTCAGCCGTCCTGGCCGACGTGGATCCACTTCGCCTCGGACGACGTGCCGTCCTTGTCCGTCACGAACAGCATGTACCAGCCCGGTGGCACCAGCGCCGCGTCGCCCTGCGGCACGTCCACCGTCAGCGCGCCCTGGCCCTTGGTGACCTTCAGCGCGATCGACCGCTGCTCGACGTCCGTCGTGTGCGTCACCGCGCTCGGCCGCATCAGACGGGCCGACGCGATGTTCTCGGGACGGTCGATCCGGAACGTCGCGCGGCCGTCGGCCCCCAGTTCCTCGGGGCCCTCGCCGAGCACCGGGCGCGTCGCGCCGCCCCGGTGCAGCGCCGGCGGCGTGAAGATCTCCATGCGCTGCTCGAAGTGGCCGAGCTTGGTGTTCTGCTCGTTGTCGTAGAGCGGGTCGGAGCCGAACGTGGCGACCCTGCCGTCGGGCAGCAGCAGCGCCTCGGAGTGGTAGTTGCGGCCCACCTCGGGCGCCGCGGCCTCCTGGAAGGCGTTGGTCTTCGGGTCGTAGAACTGCGCCTTGTGGATGTTGCTCGCGCTGCGTCCCCGGTAGTCCGACGCGCCGTTCGTCGTGAACACGGAGTCGTTCGGCATGAGGACGCTGTTCAGGTAGCGCGTGCCCTGCGGCAGCTGGGGGCCCGTCTTGAAGGACGGGTTGTCCTCCTTCAGGTCGATCACGGCCGTGCGCCGCGTCGACTTCTCCGACTCGCCCACGCCCCCGCCGCCGAGGATCATCACCTTCTGGTCCTGGGCGGGCGGCAGCAGCACGGACGCCGACGTCTCGGTCTGGTCGAGGTCCTCAAGGCCCGGGACCTTCTCGAACTTGTTGGTGTCCAGGTCCCACAGGCCCGGCTCGCGGCCCTTCTCCGCGGGGCCGTAACCGGCGTTCGATGCGGGGTAGAAGAGCTTGCCGCCCTTGGTGAGGAAGAGCGCGGGGTACGTCGGGAAGTACCGCTTGGGCCCGTCGGTCCACTTCTTCGTCTTCGGGTCGTAGATCTCGTTGTCGCCCGGGTCGACGACGCCCACGTCGTCGAGCCCGGAGACCGCGAGCACCTTGCCGTCCTCAAGGCCGACGAGCGTCGGGTACCAGCGGGCCTTCTCCATCGGCTCCACCGGGATGTACTTCTCCGCCTTGGGGTCGAACTCGTACGCCGCCTTGATCCCCTGGAAGTCCTGCTTCTCCATGTCGATCTTCTCGGCGATGCCGTACGTGTTGTCGGCCTCGTCGCCGGTCAGTCCCTCGATCTCGTACTGCGCGGACTTCTCGGTGACCGACTGCTCGCCGTCCTGGACCGCCTCGACAAAGACCCGTGCCTCGCTCGCCTTGACCTTGGTCTTCCAGGGCTGCATCACACCGGACTTGGAGTACGTGATCTCGAAGTCCCGCTTCGCCTTCGGCACTTCGACGTCGAACTTGCTGACGTACTCGACACCCGAGGGCGACCGGAACTTGGTGCCCTTCTTCAACACGACCGGCTTGTCGGGATTCTCGTTCTTCACGCGCATACCGCCGCCGGCCCGCTCCACCTCGCCGTCGAGCAGTTCGTAGCGCGCGGTGCCTCCCGCCACCAGAAGCCGCCCGTCGGGAAGCTGCGCGTGCCCGGAGCAGAAGAAGTCCTCGGGCGTCGGGATCTTCTTGAACGTGTCGTTCTTCGGATCCCACAACACGGTGTCAAAGGACCCCGCGTCGAATTTCTTCTGCTCGTTGCCGGACCCCGCGACGATCAGCACCTTGCCCGTGTGGAGCAGCGCGGCGTGAATGGCGTTGGTGCGGAACTCCTCCGGAATGCTGACCTGCTTCCAGGAGCCGTACTTCTTCTTGTAGCCGGGCTGGGCGATCTTGTACGCGTGGTACTTCTCCTCGGCGAAGGAGAGCGCGGCGGGCGCGTTCAGCCCGACGAGCAGGGCGCCCGCGCCGACTCCGAGGAGTGTCTTCCTGGTGCGCTTCGAGGGCCGGTAGGCCATGGGTCAGTTCCCTCCAGTCGACGTACCGGTGGCGAACGCGGGCTCCGGCTTCTCGCCCTCGGCGGGGACTTCGCCGCGCAGGGCGGCCCGCTGCGTCTGCGGGTGGGCCTTGCGCTCCTTGACGAGGCCGTAGGCCCAGATGGACACGGGCGCGAGCGAGATGACCATGGCGAGGACGGCCCAGGTGCGCATCGCCACGTGGGTGTGGCCGAGGACGAAGGAGGCGGTCAGGGAGCTCGCGAGCACGACGGCCCAGAAGAGGTGGATCCGGAAGGTGAGGAGCCGGTCCGGGCTGGCGTCGCCGCCCTTGGGGGTCACGACGAAGCGGCTGGGCCTGCGCACGACGGCCGCGCCGAGCGACTTGGCGTAGATGGGCGCGGAGAGCGCCGACATCGCCATCCCGGCGAGCCCACCGGACCCTTCGGGCTCGTGCGGGGACACGTTGTGCCGCCGGTTCCACAGATAGAGCCCCACTTGGAGCGCGGCCGCATCGCTGTAGAGCATGAGCCACACGGAGGCGGCGACCTGCGTCCCGGAAGCCCCGAACCACAGGAACAGCACGCAACTGAGAATGCCCAGCAGCCAGTTCACTGCGGTCATGGGGTAGTACACGAGCATCAAGGAGTACGAGAAGAGGCGCCCGGGGGGCATCGTGAACGGCGCTTTCCAGTACTGCTTGAACAGCGTCTCGTACGTGCCGCGCGACCAGCGCATCTGCTGCGTGAAGAAGTCCGTCCAGGAGGCGGGTCCTTCCCCCACGGCCAGCACGTCGGGGGTGTACACCGACCGCCAGTGCTTCTTCGTGACCGGATTGCGGCGCCGGTGCAGTTCGAAGCCGGTGGCCATGTCCTCGGTGATGGAGTCGTAGAGGCCGCCGATCTGCGTGAGCGCGCTGATGCGCACGACGTTGTTGGTGCCCACGAACATGGGGGCGCGGTAGCGGTTTCCGGCGCGCTGGATCAGCGCGTGGAAGAGGAACTGCTGGGATTCGGCGGCTTTGGTGACGGGCGCCGTGTAGTTGCCGTAGACCTGCGGCCCGACGACGAAGGCGACATCCGGGTCCCGGAAGTACCCCATCATCCGCTCCAGGAAATTGGGGAGCGGCACGTGATCCGTGTCGACGGAGGCGAAGAAGTCGTACTCCGCGTGGTGCATCGCCAGCCAGGCGTTGTAGTTGCCGTGCTTGGTGCGGGTCTTGTGCGGCCCCTTCTTCCGGTTCCACTCGGGCACGCCGTTACGGGTGAAGTGCCGAACACCGAGCTCCTCGCAGAGCGCCTTCGCTTCAGGGCTGTCCCCCTCGTCGAGGAGCCATACGTCGAGGGGCCCCGGGTGGTGTATCCGGACGGCGCCTTCGAGGGTCGCCCGCACCATGCTCAACGGCTCCTTGCCGGGCACGTACGTGGTGAGGAAGGCGACGCGCGTGCCGCTCTCCGGCCGCACCGGAATCGGATCCCTCGCGACCATCGTCGCGTGGGCGATCGACACGACGTTGACGAGCATGAAGAGCTCGATCAGCCCGATCGCCACGAGCATCGTGATGTCGAGCCCGATCAGCCACCGGTCGCCGCCTTCGCGTTCGGTCCAGTGGGTGGGCCACACGAGGTAGACGAGGAGAAGTCCCGTGAGGAGGGGGGCGAGGCTCATGAGCAGGACGGCGCGTATTCGGTGCGGTTCGCCGGAGAGCAGCGCGCGGTACCGCACGCGATACGGCCCGCTCCCCTCCCCCGTCCCTGCCCCTTCGTCGCCGTCCGGCTCGGTGAGCGGTCCGGCGAGCGTGCTGTGGGTCTCGTAGTCGTAGCCCTCCGGCTGCCGCACAGCGCCCTCCAGGTTCTGGTGGTCCAAGTTCCGCCGATACCCTCACAAAAGTGGACTTTCCCCGGCGTGTCGAACGGGGTTCCTCCGTGCGAGCGGTTTTATGGTGGGCGGTTTTGGTGGGGTTGCGGTGAGAGTCGCGGTGTGGAGGGGATCCGACGGGGCAGGGAGCTTCTGCCTCGCGGGGCGTCGCGGGCGGGTGGGTGGGAGTGATCCGCCGCGAAGCGGCGGGCTCGGCGCCCCCACCCCGTAGGACGTTGCCGCGGGGCCGAGACCCCGAGAAGGCCACCGCAGGGTCAGCCGCGCACCCTGCGGAGCCGATGCCGAACCGCCCGCTGGGCCAGCGGCCCAAGATCCTCGACGGCGGAGACGAGGAGAGAAAGCTGCTCGAGGGAGTCGAGCGCCCGCCCCGCCCCCTCCGCGTCCACCCCTTCGTACAGCTCCATCCCCACGAACGACGCCCCCACCGCCCGCGCGAGCCCCACCGCGTCCACGAACTCCCCGAGCGGCGAAGCCGACAGCACCCGGGTCAGGACCTTCTCGATCTCCTCGATCCAGAGGGCGAGCCCCGCCGCCGTGGCCACCGCGAGCCGCGGCTGCGTCTGGGACCCGGCGAGCAGCTGGCCGAGCACGGCGACGTGCCCCGCCTCGCGCTCCTCCTCGTGCATCTCGCGCCCGAAGGCGAGCAGCCCGGCGAGGGAGTCGATCTCGGCAAGCCGCTCCCGGTACAGGGAGACCCGCTGCTCCGTACCGTGCCGGCACGCCGCCGCGAGCAGCTCGTCGACGGAGCCGAAGTGGTAGAAGACGAGCGCCTGGTTGACCCCCGCGGTCGCCGCGATGTTCCGTGCGGACGTCTTGGCGATGCCCTGCTCCGTGAGGGTGCGCAGCGCGCCGTCGAGGAGCTTGGTACGGGTCTCCAGGCTCTTGGCCGGGTCCTTGGCCGCGCTCACGCGCGCACCTCCTCACGGACCGGCCGCAGCCCCGGGCGGACTCCGCACGTACGGACGTCGGTGTACGTCGCCGTGAAGGAACCCTCGTAGCCGAAGAGGGGCCCGAAGCGGGAGTTGGTGACCCGGACCCGGATGCGGAAGCGTCCCGCGGCCTCGTCCCAGGACTCGCGGACCTCCGCGTCGCCCCCGATGAGGGAGGGGACGCGGCAGTCCACGGGGCCCTCGCGGAAGCGGTGCTCTCCGGAGCGGATGAGGAGCGAGCCGTCGGGCTGCGCGCGGAAGTGGAGGTCGCTGGCGAGGTGCTGGTGCGTGCCGAGGTAGTCGAGCACGCGGTCGCCCTTGGGGCTCAGGACCATTTGGGCGTCGAAGCGGCGTGGGCCGCCGGGCAGGTCGAAGGTGCGCACGAAGGTCACCGTCTCACGGCCGTACGTATCGGCGTACGGCACGTTCTCGATGACGAAGGGCACGTTCCTGCCCTGGCGCGGGACGAGGATGTTGCGGGTGCCGCCGAGCGCGAGGAACGGCTTCACGAACCCGCGCCCGTGCCAGATCCGGTCCATGACGCCCCGACCGGTACAGGCCTCGCCGCTCGCGAGGCCGACGGAGAAGCGCCGCTGGAGCTGCGGGTGGAGCCGGTGGAAGTCGGCACCCATCACGGTGCGGAAGATCGAGGCGTTCTGCGTCACGAGTACTGCCCTTCGGTCCTGGTGCGCGGGGTGCGAGAGGCGTGGGGGGTGCGAGAGGTGCGCGGGGTGCGCGGGGTGCGCGAGGTGCCGGGGGTGAGCGGCCCCAGGCCGGCGAGGATGCGCGGCTCACGCACGCGTACCGGCGGCTTGCGCCGGCAGCGGCGGGCGGCGGGAGTCGTGGGCAGCGGCGGCAGCATCAGCATCGTGGCGGCGGCCGCCAGGGCCACCATGGGGGCGAAGAGGACCGCCGCGGTCACGCACAGGACGCGGGCGGCGAAGTCCGTCACGGCGTTCAGCAGCGCGCGCTCCGGGGTGATGCCGCGCTCCAGCCACAGCCTGAGCCGGTCGAACGACCAGGCGGTCGCCCAGCCCATGAGGGGCCGGAAGACCAGCCGGTCGGTGATCTTCCCGAACCGGCCCCAGCGCGGGCGGTAGTCGTACCCGGTGAGGAAACGGATGCCGTCGCCGTCCTCCACGGGTACGTAACGCCAGTAACCGCTGCCCTCTTCGAGGAGGGAGAGGGGGTGCGGGGACCCGAAGCGCAGAGCGGAGGTCCGGGTGCCGTCCGGGCGCCGCTTCTCGCCCGCGGAGATCCCGGTGCCGGCGATGGTCAGGAAGGGCAGCACGCGCGTGGCGTACCGGAAGCGCTGGGGCTCGCCCTCCCGGCGCGGCAGGTAGTCGATCTCGCCGAAGCGGAGGTCCCAGCGCCGGTGCTGGTCGGGTTCCTGGGTGCGGGCCCAGAGGTCGTCGAGATCGGCGCGTATGCGCGCCTCGATGTACAGACTCACGGCAAACCCCCACGTCAACGCCATTTTGAGCGACTGCTCAAAACACAAGGTAGCTATGTTTGAGCAGTCGCTCAAGTCCGAGGGCAGAGAAAAGCCCCCGCCCAGAAGGGCGGGGGCGTTCCATGCGATGCTGCGGCCCGCCTACGCGGACAGGTGCCGCTCCACGGTCTCCACCTTCGACGTGAGACCGTCCGTCACGCCGGGGCGGATGTCCGCCTTCATGACGACGGAGACCCGGGGCGAACGCGCCTCCACGGCGGCGACGGCGCGCTTGACGACGTCCATCACCTCGTCCCACTCGCCCTCGACGGACGTGAACATGGCGTCGGTGCGGTTCGGGAGGCCGGACTCGCGGACCACGCGGACCGCGTCGGCGACGTACTCGCCGACGTCCTCACCGACCCCGAGCGGGGTCACGGAGAAGGCGACGATCATGCGTTCACGACACCTTCCTTGCGGGCGCGCGACGCGATCACCGCGGCCTCGGCCTCACGCTTCAGCTTGCGCTCGGCCATGAAGCCGCCGCCGGGGATGAACGAGAACGCGAAGTACAGGGCTCCGGTCCCGAGGTCCCACTTGGCGCGGTTCCAGGCGTCGAGCCAGAAGACCACGTACAGGACGAAGAGCACACCGTGGATCGGGCCGAGCACCGGCGCCACGTTGAAGTCCTCGGAGACCGTGTACTTGATGATCGTGCAGACCAACAGCACGATCCAGGAAATGCCCTCGGGCACGGAGACCAGGCGGAGGCGGCGGAGTGCGGAAGCGGTTTTGATGTCCACGGGTCACCTTCGGTGGGACGGACGGCAGGCAGCGGGCGGGGCTCGGCGGCGTCGATCTTGTGAACGGACGCACAAGCGACCCCCATTGTGACATCGGGGTGTTCTCCGGGTTCGCTCAGGGCCCTTCACCCTGTTCTGGGTGGGTACGCGGCGGCTACCGTCGATTCGTGGCTACGTTCCGGCTCCAAGGGAGCAGAGTGCTCGCCGTCGACATGACGGGCGACGCCGTGAAGGCGAAGAACGGCTCGATGGTCGCGTACGACGGCCAGATGGCCTTCAAGAAGATGACCGGCGGCGGTGAGGGCATCCGAGGCATGGTGACCCGCCGCGTCACCGGCGAGCAGATGACGGTGATGGAGGTGAAGGGGCACGGCACCTGCTGGTTCGCCGACCGCGCCACCGAGATCAATCTCGTCCGGCTGACCGGCGACAAGCTGTTCGTCGAGGCGAGCAATCTGCTCTGCACCGACGCCGGCCTGCGCACCGGCACCAGCTTCACCGGCCTGCGCGGCGCGACGCAGGGGAACGGACTGTTCACGACGACCGTCGAGGGCACCGGCCAGGCGGCGATCGTCTCCGACGGACCGGCGGTGGTGCTGCGCGTCTCCCGGGAGTATCCGCTGACGGTGGACCCGGGGGCGTACATCGCGCACCAGGGGGACGTCCGCCAGAGCTTCCAGTCCGGTGTCACGTTCCGCACCTTCATGGGCGAGGGCGGTGGCGAGGCCTTCCAGATCCGCTTCGAGGGCGACGGCCTGGTCTATGTCCAGCCCAGCGAGCGGGCGACGATCGCGGGGGATGTGTGACATGCCCTTCCGTGAGATCAACTCGAAGATGATCGAGGCCACCGTGCGGCCGGGCACCAAGATCTTCAGCCAGCGCGGCGCGATGCTGGCCTATCAGGGGGAGGTCTCCTTCACCCCCAACCTCCAGGGCGGCCAGGGCGGTCTCGCCTCCATGATCGGACGCCGGGTCGCGGGCGAGGCCACGCCCCTGATGACCGTCGGGGGCAGTGGCACGGTCCTGTTCGGGCACGGCGGCCACCACATCCAGGTGATCGGCCTCTCCGGGGACACGCTGTTCGTGGAGGCGGACCGCCTGCTCGCCTTCGACGGCACGCTCCAGCAGGGCACGATGTTCCTGGGCTCCCAGGGCGGCGTGATGGGCATGGTGCGCGGCCAGGTCAGCGGTCAGGGCCTGTTCACCACGACCCTGAAGGGCCACGGCGCGGTCGCCGTCATGGCGCACGGTGGCGTCATCGAGGTGCCGATCACCCCGCAGCGCCCGGTCCACGTGGACCCGCAGGCGTATGTCGCACACCACGGCGACGTGCGCAACAAACTGTCCACGGCGCTCGGCTGGCGCGACATGGTGGGCCGCGGCTCCGGAGAGGCCTTCCAACTGGAGCTGTCGGGGACCGGCGCGGTGTACGTCCAGGCTTCGGAGGAGAAGCTGTGAACCCCAACGCTGTGAATCCGAACGTCTCGACGCCCGCGGGCGCGCCCACCGTCTTCGATCCGATGACGCTGCCGAGCGACGACAGCGTGAATCCCTACACCTTCTGCGTGGAGCTCAAGGGGAACCAGTGGTTCCTGCAGAAGGGGAAGATGATCGCCTACTACGGACGGATCGAGTTCAACGGCATCGGGCACGGCCGCCTGGACCGTCTGGTCCGGACCAGTTTTCATTCGCCGCTGCACGCGAGCGACTGGGTCGTGGCGGACGGCCAGGGCAAGATGCTCCTCGCCGACCGGGCCTTCGACGTGAATTCGTACGATCTCGAAGAGGGCAACCTGACCATTCGCTCCGGCAACCTCCTCGCTTTTCAGCCAACTCTCGCGCTGAAGCAATCGATCGTTCCGGGTTTTCTGACCCTCATCGGCACGGGCAAGTTCGTCGCCGCGTCGAACGGCCCGGTGGTCTTCATGGAGCCCCCGATCCGCGTGGATCCACAGGCTCTCGTGGGGTGGGCGGACTGCCCGTCACCCTGCCATCACTACGACCACGGGTACCTCACGGGCGTCATCGGAGGCGTGCGGGCACTGACCGGCATCGGCGGGACGTCCGGCGAGGAGCACCAGTTCGAGTTCGTGGGCGCCGGCACGGTCCTGCTCCAGTCCAGCGAGGCGCTGATGCCCGAACGGGCATCGGGTGAGGTGCCCCAACAGGGGGGCGTACCCGGCGGACGGGGCACTGTGGGGCAACCGGGTCAGCAGCCGGGTGCACCGCGCCTTCCCGGACAACTGGGGGACCTCCAGCGTCGCTTCGGGCTGTGAGCGGTAGTCTGCGGAGTGTGACGGCGAACGCCTGTGCCCCTCCTGGAGGCAGGTGGTGCGAGGCGCGTCACATCCCACCATTCGTTCACCTTTCAACTTCTTAGGTAGAATCGATTCCATGGAGACCGAGACGGCCCCGCAGTGGCTGACCGACGAGGAACAGTGCGCCTGGCGCACCCACGTGGAGGTCAACAGGATGCTGACGTATCAGCTCGAAAAGGACCTTCAGCCGTTCAACCTGACCATGAACGACTACGACATTCTCGTGTATCTCTCCGAGTCGGAAGAGCTCCGGATGCGGATGAGCGACCTTGCCGCCGCCACCCTGCAGTCCAAGAGCCGCCTCTCCCACCAGATCACCCGCATGGAGAACGCGGGCCTGGTGCGCCGTGAGAACTGCGAGTCCGACCGGCGAGGTCTCTACACCGTCCTCACCGAGGACGGCATGGAGACCATGCGGAAGGTGGCCCCGCACCATGTCGCGTCCGTGCGGCGGCACTTCGTCGACCTCATCTCCGACGAGGCCCTCGAAGACCTGCGCAAGGCCCTGACCCCGATCGCGGAGCACCTGCGCGCCCAGCGCGGCAAACCCTGATCCGCACCGCCGCGGCCGGCCTCACCCCTCACTCCGCCGACGACTGAGGGCTGGGCAGCCGCAGCTCGAACAGCGCACCCCCGGACGGCGCCTCCCGCACCTTGAGCGTGCCGCCGTGCCGCACCGCCACGTCCCGGGCGATGGCGAGGCCCAGACCGGCCCCGCCCTCGTCGCGGGTGCGCGCGTCGTCGAGCCGTACGAACCGCTCGAAGATCCGCTCCCGCTCGCTCTCCGGCACGCCGCTGCCGTCATCGGCCACCTCCAGGACCGCCCAGGCCCCGTCGCTCCGGGTGGTGACCGTGACGCGGGAGCGTGCGTGCCGCTGCGCGTTGTTCAGGAGGTTGTTGAGCACCCGCGCCAACTGGCCGCGCGAGCCCGCGACTTCGGCGCTCTTCAGGTCCGCGTGCACCTCGACGTGGTCCCGGGTGCGCTGCGAGAGCTCCTCGCGCGCGAAGGCCGCCAGGTCGACGCGGCCCGCCCCCGGCTTCTCCCCCGCGTCGAGACGGGCCAGGAGCAGCAGGTCGGCGGCGAGCTCCTGGAGCCGCACGGTGTCCTCGACGGCGCCGTCGACGTCCAGCAACTCGGGGTGCGCCGCGCCCACTTCGAGCTGTGTGCGCAGTGAGGCGATCGGGCTGCGCAGCTCGTGCGAGGCGTCAGCGACGAACCGGCGCTGGCGCTCCACGGAGGTCTGCAGCGCGGTGAGCGTCTCGTTCGTGGTCCGGGCGAGGCGGGCGATCTCGTCGTGCGTGTCCGGCTCGGGCACGCGGCGCGCGAGGTCCTCGGACGCGGTGATCGCGGACATCTCCGCGGTGATCGCGGCCACCGGGCGCAGGGCGCGCCGCGTCACCAGCCAGGTGACGCCGGCGACGACCGCGAGGAGCAGCGGGAGCCCGATCAGCATCGATGTCAACGCCGTGGACACCGCGCTCTTCTCGCTGGCGAGCGAGCTGCCCGCGTGGACGGTGAAGTCGCCCTTCGCCGAGCTGACCTCGACGGCGGCGAAGCGGTACTCGGCGCTCTCGCCGTCGATGGTGGCGGAGCCGTTGGTGTACTTGGTGTCGTCGTCGATCTCCTCGTCCTCGCCGTCCCCGCCGTCGCCGTCGTCCTCCTTCGCCCCCGCTCCCCCGCGGCCGGGCCTCACCTGGTCGACGCCGGTGCCACTGATCTTCTGCAGGTCCTCGGTCGCCGCGACCAGCCTGCCGTCGCCGTCGACGACCTGGACGGGCTGGTCGTCGTCGTCCGGCAGGTCCAGGTCGCCGAACGACCGGACCGTGAGGAGCTGCGAGGCGACCTTGCGGGCGGCCGAGTCGGCCCGGGAGCCCGCCTGGTCGGTGAGGTTGGTGCGCAGCGAGAGCAGCACGGCGGCGCCCGCCGCGACCAGGGCGAGGGCGACGACGAGGCTCGCGCCGAGCGTGGCGCGGGCCCGCACCGATCCGAACAGCCGGCTCATCGCGGTGCCTCCAGGCGGTACCCGGCGCCGCGCACGGTCTTGATGAGGGCCGCGCCGAGCTTGCGCCGCAGCGTGCTCACGTACACCTCGACGATGTTGGGGTCGCCCTCGTACGCGAAGTCCCAGACGTGGTCCAGGATGTCTCCCTTGGAGACGACCTCGCCGGTGCGCAGGACCAGCTGCTCCAGGACCGCGAACTCCTTCGCCGTGAGCGTGACTTCGTCCTCACCGCGCAGGACCCGGCGCGCCGCCGTGTCGATCCGCAGGTCTCCCAGGGTGTGGACCGGGGAGGGCCCCGCGTTGCCGCGGCGGCGCAGCAGCGCCTTCACGCGGGCGACCAGCACGACGTACGAGAAGGGCTTGGTGAGGTAGTCGTCCGCGCCGGTGTCCAGGCCCTCGGCCTCGTCGTACTCGCCGTCCTTGGCCGTGAGCATCAGGATCGGCACGTCGTGCCCTGCCGCGCGCAGCGTGGAGCAGACGCGGTAGCCGTTCATGCCGGGCAGCATGATGTCGAGGATCACCAGGTCGTACGTGCCCTCGCTCGCCCGGTGCAGTCCGTCGACGCCGTCGTGGACGACGTCCACGGCGAAGCCCTCGGCGGTCAGCCCCTTGGCGAGCGACAGGGCCAGCCGCTTTTCGTCCTCCACGATCAACAGGCGCATGCGTTCAGGGTGGCAGAGCGAAGCTGAAGAGTTCTTCAGGCGGCTTCAGCGTGCGTTCAGGATCGCTCCGCCAGATTGGTCCGTGTCGAAAGCGAACGGCAGCAGCCCCCGGGCCGCCGCCCACACCGCCCACTTTCTCGGGAGGACCCTCATGAAGCGCAACATCGTCATCGCCACCGTCGCCGCCGCGGCCCTGATCGGAGGCGGCACCGCCACCGCCTTCGCGACCGGCGGTGACGACGACAGCGCCGCGAGCAAGTCGAGCGTCCAGCTGAAGGACGACGACCGCAAGGACCAGGACGACCGCGACGACCAGGACGGCCGGGACGACGACCGCAAGGACGACGACCGCGACGACGCCGCCGAGAACACCGCCGAGGCGAAGGCCGCCAAGGTGACCGCCGCCGACGCCATCGAGGCGGCCCTCGCGGACACGTCCGGCACCGCGGTCTCCGCCGAGCTCGACGACGAGGACGGCGGCCTGGTCTGGGACGTCGACATCCTGAAGGGCAAGACCTGGCACAACGTCGAGGTCGACCCGGGCACGGGCAAGGTCCTCGGCTCCTGGGTCGACAAGGACGACGACGGTGACGACGCCGCCGACGCCGCCCGCGTGAACTCCGCCCTGAAGGGCGCCTCCGTCGGCGCCGCGGACGCCGCGAAGGCCGGCGCCGACAAGGGCACGGTGACTTCCGTGGACCTGGACGACGACTCCACGGCGACCGCCTGGAACGTGGAGACGACCGGTAAGCGGGGCGCGGAGTCCGAATACAACGTCGACTTGAAGAGCGGCAAGGTCACGGCCGACCGCGCGGACACCCACGACGACGACCACGACGGCCAGGACGACGACTGACACACACAGGAACACCACCGCGGGGGCGGCGTCACCGACGCCGCCCCTGCGGCATGTCTCAGCTCTCCGTCAGGCCCTCGACGAGCTCGTCCGCGGCCGTGTACGGGTCGAGCTCCCCCGCCACGATCCGCTCCCCGAGCGCGGAGAGCCGCAGGTCTCCGTGGAGCGAGCCGATGCGCTCGCGCAGGGCCGTGACGGCGATCGTCTCGACCTCGCGGGAGGCGCGGGCGACCCGGCGCTCCCCGAGGACCCCCCGCTCCTCCATCCACGCCCGGTGTTTCTCCAGCGCCTCGACGACCTCGTCGACGCCCTCGCCGCGCGCCGCGACCGTCTTCACGATGGGCGGGCGCCAGTCGCCGGGGCCCCGGGACTCGCCGAGGCCCAGCATGTGGTTCAGCTCGCGCGCGGTCGCGTCGGCGCCGTCGCGGTCCGCCTTGTTCACGACGTACACGTCGCCGATCTCCAGGATTCCGGCCTTCGCCGCCTGGATGCCGTCGCCCATGCCGGGCGCGAGCAGGACGACGGAGGTGTCCGCCTGGGAGGCGATCTCCACCTCGGACTGTCCGACGCCGACCGTCTCGACGAGGATCACGTCGCAGCCCGCGGCGTCGAGCACGCGAATGGCCTGCGGGGCGGCCCAGGCGAGCCCGCCGAGGTGACCGCGCGTGGCCATGGAGCGGATGTAGACGCCGGGGTCGGACGCGTGGTCGGACATCCGCACCCGGTCGCCGAGGAGCGCGCCGCCGGAGAAGGGGGACGACGGGTCGACGGCGAGGACGCCGACCCGCTTTCCGGTACGCCGGTAGGCGCTCACGAGCGCGGACGTCGATGTCGACTTGCCGACACCGGGGGACCCCGTGAGGCCGACCACGTACGCGTGGCCGGCGAGCGGGGCAAGCGCCGCCATCACTTCCCGCAGCTGCGGTGACGCCCCCTCGACCAGTGAGATCAGCCGGGCCACGGCCCGCGGCCTGCCCTCGCGGGCCTGCGCCACCAGGGAGGGGACGTCCTGCATCACAGCTCCGTTCACTACGTACCACGTACGAGACGACAGCGGCCTGCCGAGGGCTAGGCCCTGGCCACCTTGACGATCAGCGCGTCGCCCTGACCGCCGCCACCGCACAGCGCGGCCGCACCCACGCCACCGCCCCGGCGCTTCAGTTCCAGGGCGAGGTGCAGCACGAGCCGCGCGCCGGACATCCCGATCGGGTGACCCAGCGCGATGGCGCCGCCGTTGACGTTCACCTTTTCCGAGGACACCCCGAGGTCCTTCATTGACTGCACGGCGACGGCCGCGAATGCCTCGTTGATCTCGATGAGATCGAGGTCGTCGACCGCCAGGCCCTCCTTCTTCAGGGCGTGCTGGATGGCGTTGGAGGGCTGCGACTGGAGCGAGCTGTCGGGGCCCGCCACGTTGCCGTGCGCGCCGATCTCGGCGATCCAGGCCAGGCCGAGCTCCTGCGCCTTGGCCTTGGACATCACCACGACGGCGGCGGCGCCGTCGGAGATCTGCGAGGACGTGCCCGCCGTGATCGTGCCGTCCTTGGCGAAGGCCGGGCGCAGCTTGCCGAGGGTCTCGACGGTGGTCTCGCCGCGGATGCCCTCGTCCTGCGCGAAGAGGACCGGGTCACCCTTGCGCTGCGGGATCTCCACCGGGGTGATCTCGGCCTCGAACAGGCCGTTCTTCTGGGCGGCGGCGGCCCGCTGGTGCGAGAGGGCGGCCACCTCGTCCTGCTCCGGGCGGCGGATGCCCAGGCGGGTGTTGTGCTTCTCCGTGGACTCGCCCATCGCGACGCCGTCGAAGGAGTCGGTCAGGCCGTCGTGCGCCATGGAGTCGATCATTTCGATCGCGCCGTACTTGTGGCCCTCGCGGGACTTGGGGAGCAGGTGCGGGGCGTTGGTCATGGACTCCTGGCCGCCGGCCACCACGATGTCGAACTCGCCGGCGCGGATGAGCTGGTCGGCGAGTGCGATGGAGTCGAGACCCGAGAGACAGACCTTGTTGATGGTCAGTGCGGGGACGTTCATGGGGATGCCCGCCTTCACGGCGGCCTGGCGTGCCGGGATCTGCCCTGTCCCGGCCTGGAGCACCTGGCCCATGATCACGTACTGGACCTGGTCGCCTCCGATGCCCGCGCGCTCCAGCGCGGCCTTGATCGCGAAGCCCCCCAGATCCGCACCCGAGAAGGACTTCAGCGAGCCGAGGAGACGGCCCATGGGCGTTCGTGCGCCCGAGACGATCACTGAGGTGGTGCCGGTCGTTCCTGCCATGTGCGACGACCCCTTGGGAGGAGAGGAGTTAACGAGGGTTTATCTGAATGTACTGAGCAGTACCCCCGCCGTCACCGGGCGGCGACTGTGATCGCGCGCACGTTGCGTAATCACTGCATCAAGCGCTGCACTTGAAGCATGCTGACGCGAATCGATCACATCGGGATCGCCTGTTTCGACCTCGACAAGACCGTCGAGTTCTACCGCGCGACGTACGGATTCGAGGTGACCCACTCCGAGGTCAACGAAGAGCAGGGCGTGCGCGAGGCCATGCTGAAGATCAATGACACCGGCGACGGAGGCGCCTCCTACCTGCAGCTTCTCGAACCGACCCGCGACGACTCCGCGGTCGGCAAGTGGCTGGCCAAGAACGGCGAGGGCGTGCACCACATCGCCTTCGGCACCGCGGACGTCGACGGCGACGCGGCGGCCATCAAGGACAAGGGCGTACGCGTCCTCTACGAAGAGCCCCGCATCGGCTCCATGGGGTCGCGCATCACCTTCCTGCACCCGAAGGACTGTCACGGAGTCCTGACGGAACTTGTCACTTCGGCACCCTCCGAGTCCCTGGAGCACTGACCTCCGTATATCCGGGCCGGTAGGGTGAGGGGCGGCCGTCCGAAGTCGGGGCGGCCACATGCCGGGGTCCGGGTTTCGGGGGACGAGCGTCGGGGCAGCAGCCCATGCTCCGCTGTTGATCTGACACCATTCCCCCGGGGGCCTCGTTCGGCGGATGAACGGGGCTCGTTGGAGAGAGTTGCGACCAGGGTTGGGGTATCCCCTGCTCGTAGAGCTTGGGGAAGGATGGGACCGCGCAGTGCGGGGCTACGAACGCCAAGAGAACTCGCGGGCTGAGACCGACAGTCTGTCGCGGTTCGAGGCCGAGATGGACCGGCTGAAGACCGAGCGGGAGAAGGCCGTCCAGCACGCCGAGGACCTCGGCTACCAGGTCGAGGTGTTGCGCGCCAAGCTGCACGAGGCGCGCCGCAACCTCGCGTCCCGCCCTGCCTACGACAGCGCGGACATCGGGTATCAGGCCGAGCAGATGCTCCGCAATGCCCAGATCCAGGCCGAACAGCTGCGCGCCGACGCCGAGCGCGAGCTGCGCGACGCCAGGGCGCAGACCCAGCGCATCCTCCAGGAGCACGCCGAGCAGCAGGCCAGACTCCAGTCCGAGCTGCACACCGAGGCCGTGACGCGGCGCCAGCAGCTCGACCAGGAGCTGAACGAGCGCCGACAGACCGTCGAGTCGCACGTCAACGAGAACGTGGCCTGGGCCGAGCAGCTCAGGGCCCGCACCGAGCAGCAGGCCCGCCGCCTCCTCGACGAGTCGCGCGCCGAGGCCGACCAGGCCCTGGCCGCCGCCCGCGCGGAGGCCGCCCGCGTCGCCGAGGAGGCCCGTCAGCGCCTCGCCGGTGACGCCGAGGCCGCCCGCGCCGAGGCCGAGGCCATCCTGCGCCGGGCCCGAACGGACGCCGAGCGCCTCCTGAACGCCGCGTCGACGCAGGCCCAGGAGGCCACCGACCACGCCGAGCAGCTGCGCTCCACCACGGCGGCCGAGTCCGACCAGGCACGCCGCCAGACGGCGGAGGCGAACCGCGCCGCCGAGCAGCGCATGGCCGAGGCCGAGACGGCGCTGCGCGAGGCCCGCGCCGAGGCCGAGAAGGTGCTCGCCGAGGCCAAGGACACCGCGACCAAGCAGCTGCAGGCCGCCGAGGGCGCCAACGAACAGCGCACGCGCACCGCGAAGGAGCAGGTCGCCCGTCTCGTCGGCGAGGCCACCAAGGAGGCCGAGGCCACCAGGTCCGAGGCCGAGCAGCTGGTCGCCGACGCCCGCGCGGAGGCCGAGAAGCTGATCGCGGACGCCGCCGAGAAGGCGCGCACGATCACCGCAGAGGAGACCGCGGGCCAGCTCGCGAAGGCCGCGCGGACCGCCGAGGAGGTCCTCGACAAGGCGTCCAAGGACGCCAAGGAGACCACGAAGGCCGCCACCGAGCAGGCCGAGCGGATCCGCTCCGAGGCGGAGACCGAGGCGGACCGGCTGCGCGCGGAGGCGCACGACATCGCCGAGGAGCTCAAGGGCGCGGCGAAGGACGACACCAAGGAGTACCGCGCCAAGACCGTCGAGCTGCAGGAGGAGGCGCGCAGGCTGCGCGGCGAGGCCGAGCAGCTGCGGGCCGACGCGGCCTCCGAGGGCGACCGCATCCGCAGCGAGGCGCGGCGCGAGGCGGTCCAGCAGATCGAGGAGGCGGCCAAGTCCGCCGAGGAGCTCCTCGCGAAGGCGAAGGCCGACGCCGACGAGCTGCGCACGGCGGCGACCACCGAGAGCGAGCGGGTCCGCGCGGAGGCCGTCGAGCGCGCCACGACCCTGCGCACGCAGGCCGAGGAGACCCTGGAGCGCACCCGCGCGGAGGCCGAGCGGCACCGCGAGGAGGCCGCCGAGCAGGCCGAGGCCACGAAGTCGGAGGCCGAGGAGGCCGCGCGGGCGCTGCGCGCGGAGACCGAGCAGGCCATAGCGGCCCGTCAGGCGGAGGCCGCCGAAGAGCTGACGCGGCTGCACACGGAGGCCGAGGAGCGGCTGTCCGCCGCCGAGCAGGCGCTGACCGACGCCCGCGCGGAGGCCGAGCGCATCCGCAAGGAGGCCGCGGACGAGACGGACCGGCTGCGCACGGAGTCCGCCGAGCGGATCCGCACGCTCCAGTCGCAGGCCGAGACCGAGGCCGAGCGGCTGCGCACGGAGGCCGCCGCCGACGCGTCGCAGGCGCGCGCGGAGGGCGAGAACGTCGCCGTACGCCTGCGTTCGGAGGCCGCGGCCGAGGCCGAGCGGCTGAAGACCGAGGCGCAGGAGTCCGCGGACCGCGTGCGCGCGGAGGCCGCCGCGGCCGCCGAGCGGGTGGGCACGGAGGCCGCCGAGGAGCTGGCCGCCGCCCAGGAGGAGGCCGCGCGCCGCCGCCGCGAGGCCGAGGAGACGCTGGGTTCCGCCCGCGCGGAGGCCGACCAGGAGCGCGAGCGGGCCCGCGAGCAGAGCGAGGAGCTCCTCGCCTCCGCCCGCAAGCGCGTGGAGGAGGCGCAGGCCGAGGCGATCCGTCTGGTCGAGGAGGCCGACCGCCGCGCGACCGAGATGGTCTCGGCCGCCGAGCAGCACGCCCAGTCCGTACGGGACTCCGTCGCCGGCCTGCACGAGGCGGCGCAGGAGGAGGTCGCGGGCCTGCGTTCGGCCGCCGAGCACGCCGCCGAGCGCACGAGGACCGAGGCGCAGGAGGAGGCCGACCGCGTCCGCTCCGATGCCTATGCCGAGCGGGAGCGCGCCACCGAGGACGCCAACCGCACCCGGCGCGAGGCGTCGGAGGCGTCGGAGGCCGCGAAGTCCCTGGCCGAGCGAACCGTTTCGGAGGCCATCGCGGAGGCCGAGCGGATGCGTTCGGACGCCTCGGAGCACGCCCAGCGGGTGCGCACGGAGGCGTCGGACACCATCGCGCAGGCCGAGCAGGACGCGTCCCGCACGCGTGCCGACGCCCGCGAGGACGCCAACCGCATCCGCAACGACGCCGCGAGCCAGGCCGACACGCTGATCGGCGAGGCCCGCAGCGAGGCCGAGAAGCTGCAGTCCGACACGGCCACGGAGGCCGAGCGGGTCCGTACGGAGGCTCTCGGCGAAGCCGAGCGGGTCCGGGTCGAGTCCACGACCGAGGCCGAGCGGGTCCGCGCGGAGTCCACCGCGGAGGCGGAGCGACTCAAGGCCGAGACGACGACCGAGGCGGAGCGGGTTCGCGCGGAGTCGGTGGCGAAGGCCGAGAAGCTCATCTCGGACGCGTCGGGCGACGCGGAGCGGCTGCGCGCCGAGGCCGCGGAGACGGTCAACTCCGCGCAGCAGCACGCCGAGCGGATCCGCGGCGAGTCCGAGCGGGTCAAGGCGGAGGCGGCGCGGGAGGCCGAGCGGCTCACGTCCGAGGCGCGCGAGGAGGCGGAGCGGACCCTCGACGAGGCACGCCAGGCCGCCAACAAGCGCCGTCAGGAAGCGGCCGAGCAGGTCGACACGCTCATCACGGAGGCCGCCTCCGAGGCGGAGAAGCTGACGGCGGACGCGCAGGAGAAGGCGCTCAAGGCGACGACGGACGCCGAGGCGCAGGCCGACACGATGGTGGGCGCGGCCCGCAAGGAGGCCGAGCGGCTGGTCGCGGCGGCGACGGTCGAGGGCAACTCGCTGGTGGAGAAGGCGCGTACGGACGCGGACGAGCTGCTGGTCGGCGCCCGTGGCGACGCGACCGCCATAAGGGAGCGTTCGGAGGAGCAGCGCGACCGTCTGACGGCCGAGATCGAGGAGCTGCACGAGCGGGCGCGCCGCGAGTCCGCGGAGGCGATGAAGTCGGCGGGCGAGCGCTGCGACGCGCTGGTCAAGGCCGCGGAGGAGCAGCTGGCCGAGGCTGAGGCGAAGGCCAAGGAGCTCGTCTCCGACGCCAACTCCGAGGCGAGCAAGGTCCGTATCTCCGCCGTGAAGAAGGCCGAGGGTCTCCTGAAGGAGGCCGAGGCGAAGAAGAGCGAGCTGACGCGCGAGGCGGAGCGCATCAAGGCCGAGGCGGAGGCCGAGGCGACGCGTACGGTGGAGGAGGGCAAGCAGGAGCTCGAAGTCCTCGTCCGCCGCCGGGCCGACATCAATGCGGAGATCTCCCGTGTCCAGGACGTGCTGGAGGCGTTGGAGTCTTTCGAGGCCCCGTCGGGCGGTGCGAAGACCGGGCAGGGCGGCGGTTCGGGCGCGGGTGGCGTCAAGGCCGGAGCCGCGGCAGGGTCGACTCGTTCGAGTGGCAAGCAGTCGGATGGGTAGCCAAGGAGCATCACCCGTGCTCTGAAAGGACCTTTGGCCCTGTCTCTGGCAAGCGCTCCTGCGGTTGACCACTCAAAAGGGGTGTCATTCTCCAGATCAAACGGGCATCTGCTCGATGACACGCCGCTTGGACCCCTAGGATTCCCTCTATCACCTCACCGGTCTCATTCGACAGGAACCCCATGAGCGACACTTCCCCCTACGGCTTCGAGCTTGTGCGGCGTGGGTACGACCGCGCTCAGGTGGACGAACGTATCTCCAAGCTCGTCTCCGACCGTGACAGCGCTCTTGCCCGTATCACTGCTCTGGAAAAGCGCATCGAGGAACTGCACCTCGAGACGCAGAACGCCCAGGCCCAGGTTGCCGACGCCGAGCCGTCGTACGCCGGTCTCGGTGCCCGCGTCGAGAAGATCCTCCGCCTCGCCGAGGAGGAGGCGAAGGACCTGCGCGAGGAGGCCCGGCGCGCCGCCGAGCAGCACCGCGAGCTCGCCGAGTCCGCCGCCCAGCAGGTGCGCAACGACGCCGAGTCGTTCGCGGCCGAGCGCAAGGCCAAGGCCGAGGACGAGGGCGTCCGGATCGTCGAGAAGGCCAAGGGCGAGGCGAGCGCGCTGCGGGCCGAGGCCCAGAAGGACGCGCAGTCCAAGCGCGAGGAGGCCGACGCCCTCTTCGAGGAGACCCGCGCCAAGGCCGCCCAGGCCGCCGCGGACTTCGAGACGAACCTCGCCAAGCGCCGTGAGCAGTCCGAGCGCGACCTGGCCTCGCGTCAGGCCAAGGCGGAGAAGCGCCTCGCGGAGATCGAGCACCGCGCGGAGCAGCTCCGCCTGGAGGCCGAGAAGCTGCGTACGGACGCGGAGCGCCGCGCCCGTCAGACGGTGGAGACCGCGCAGCGCCAGGCCGAGGACATCGTGGCCGACGCGAACGCGAAGGCGGACCGGATCCGTTCGGAGTCCGAGCGCGAGCTCGCCGCTCTGACGAACCGTCGCGACTCCATCAACGCGCAGCTGACGAACGTGCGCGAGATGCTGGCGACGCTGACCGGTGCGGCCGTGGCCGCGGCCGGTACTCCTGCCGACGACGAGCCCGTTTCCCGCGGAGTTCCGGCTCAGCAGACGCGCTGAAGCGCATCAGCAGGACAGCGAAGCCCCCCGCCACCCGAGTGGCAGGGGGCTTTGTCCCGTTTTAGCGTTGCCGCATGATCGAGCTCGAGGGGCTGACCAAGCGGTACGGCGAGAAAGTGGCCGTCAACAACCTGACCTTCACCGTGCGGCCGGGCATGGTCACCGGCTTTCTCGGGCCGAACGGCGCGGGAAAGTCCACCACCATGCGCATGCTGCTCGGCCTCGACAACCCGTCGGCCGGGTCCGTCCGCATCGACGGCCGGCACTACGCGCAGCTGAAGGACCCCCTCAAGTACATCGGCGCCCTGCTCGACGCCAAGGCGATGCACGGCGGCCGCAGCGCCTTCAACCACCTCCTCTGCCTCGCGCAGAGCAACGGCATCCCGCGCTCCCGCGTCTCCGAGGTCCTGGACACCGTCGGCCTGACCGCCGTCGCGAAGAAGAAGGCCAAGGGTTTCTCACTCGGCATGGGCCAGCGCCTCGGCATCGCCGGGGCGCTCCTCGGTGACCCCGAGATCCTGATGTTCGACGAGCCCGTCAATGGTCTCGACCCCGAGGGCATCCACTGGATCAGGAACCTGATGAAGTCCCTTGCCGGGCAAGGGCGGACGGTCTTCGTCTCCTCGCACCTGATGAGCGAGATGGCGCTCACCGCCGACCATCTCGTCGTCATCGGACAGGGCCGCCTCCTCGCCGACACGTCGATGTCCGACTTCATCCGGCAGAACTCCCGGTCGTACGTCCGGCTCCGCTCCCCGCAGCGCGAACGCCTCCTCGACGTCCTGCACGAGGCGGGCGTCACCGCGGTCGAGGCGGGCAACGGCGCCCTCGAAGTGGACGGGACACCGGCTGAGGCGCTCGGCGAACTCGCCGCGAGCCATCAGCTGGTCCTCCACGAACTCAGTCCCCAGCAGGCCTCCCTGGAAGAAGCCTTCATGCAGCTCACCGCGGAGTCGGTCGAGTACCACGCGCACACGGACGGCAGGACGGACGGCGGAACGGCACAACCGCCGCCGCCCGGCGGCTGGGGCGAAGGCTGGCAGCAGCGGAAGGAGGGCTGAGCGATGGCCGCGGCACAAGTCCTGAAATCGGAGTGGACCAAGATCCGCTCGGTCTCGTCGACCGTCTGGACGCTCGGCCTCGCCTGCGTCGTCACGATCGCGCTCGGCCTGTTGATCAGCATCCTGTCCAAGAACGACTACGACAGCCTCGACGCCAAGGACCGGCTGACCTTCGACCCGACGTACATCAGCTTCGCCGGAATGTCCCTCGGCCAGCTCGCGATGATCGTCTTCGGAGTGCTCGTCGTCGCGAACGAGTACAGCACCGGCATGATCCGCACCTCGCTCGCGGCGGTCCCGCAGCGCGCCACTTTCCTGTTCGGCAAGATCGCCGTGGCGACGCTGCTCGCGTTCGTGGTGGGCCTGGTCACCAGCTTCCTCGCCTTCTTCGTGGGCCAAGGGGCGCTCGGGCCCTACAAGGCGCACCTCGGCGACCCCGGCGTGCTGCGCGCCGTCATCGGCGGCGCGCTCTACATGACGCTGATCGCGGTGTTCTCGATGGGCGTCGCGGCGATGCTGCGCAGCCCGATGCTCTCCCTCGGCATCCTGATGCCGTTCTTCTTCCTCATCTCCAGCATCCTCGGCAACGTCTCGGCGACGAAGAAGATCGGCCGCTTCCTGCCCGACCAGGCCGGAAGCAAGATCATGCAGGTCAAGTCGCCGCTCGACGACGACACCCCGTACGGGCCGTGGGGCGGTCTCGCGATCATGCTGGCGTGGGTGGTGCTCGCGCTGATCGGTGGGTACGTACTGCTGAAGAAGCGGGACGCGTAGCGGTACTTCAGGGGGGCGTGTGACGGCACAGGACCGCGGGCTCGCGGCGCTCGGCCTCGACGGCGTGCCCGCGCTGCAGCCCCTCACCTACCCCGGCCCGCCCGTCACCGCGCCCGCCCTGCTGACCGGGACCGAGCTGCTGCCGCTGCACGCCCGCCCCGGCGGACTCGGCGCGTGGACCGTGGACGGCCCCCGTGGGCCCCGCCGCACCCTCGACGACGTCCTCGGCGCCCTCGGGCAGCCGCCCGTCGCCGGACGTCACCCCGTGCTCGCCGTCGGCTCGAACGCCTCCCCCGGCCAGCTCGCCCACAAGCTCGGCAGGCTCGGCATCGCCGGCACCGTGCCGATGGTGCCCGTGCGGCTGCGCGGCCTCGGCGTGGGCTGCTCGGCGCACATCGGCCGGGCCGGGTACGTGGCGACCGCGCCCTACCCACGCCCCGGGGAGCAGCGCACACTCGTCGTCTCGTGGCTGGATCCCGCACAGCTGCCCGCGGTCGATGCCACCGAACTCCCCAATTACCGGCGGATGCCGCTGTCCGGCGAGGCGTACGCCATGACGCTGCCGTCCGGCGAGCGGCTCCCCGGCGCGTCCGTCTACGTCAGCGCGCGCGGCGTCCTCGCCGACCCGCTCACCGGCCTCCCCCGGCCCGGCGGCGGCGACCAGGCGGCGCTCCTGGACGCGCTGCTCGACGCGTCCGCGCCGCTGCGCGAGCTGCTGGGCCCCGACGCGGCCACCTGGGTGCGCAGGGCCGCCGCGGACCCGGAGCTGCGCGCGCGGGGGACACTGCTCTTCGCGCAGGAGGGCTGGGTGCTGCCCTGGACTGAGCTGCCCCACCCTTCCGTGTGAAGCGCCGGTTTTACTTGCTCTTGGCTGGAACCGTCAGCTCACCGTTATCCTCCTAACCCTTACGGGGGCGTGTGCCCCGACGTCCTGAACCATTCGATGGGTGCGGAGAATGATCGAGGCAGTCGGCCTGACGAAGCGCTACGGCGCCAAGACAGCCGTGTACAACCTTTCCTTCCAGGTGCGGCCCGGAACCGTCACCGGCTTCCTCGGGCCGAACGGCTCCGGCAAGTCGACGACGATGCGCATGATCCTGGGGCTCGACGCGCCCACCAGCGGGCAGGTGACGATCGGCGGCTATCCGTACCGCAAGCTGCCGAACGCGCCGCGCCAGGTCGGTGCGCTCCTCGACGCCAAGGCCGTGCACGGCGGCCGGCACGCCCGCAACCACCTGCTCTGCCTCGCGCAGCTCTCCGGCATCCCGGCCCGCCGGGTCGACGAGGTGCTCGGCGTCGTGGGTCTGCAGGACGTGGCGAAGAAGCGCTCCAAGGGCTTCTCGCTCGGCATGGGCCAGCGTCTCGGCATCGCGGCGGCGCTCCTCGGCGACCCGCAGGTGCTGCTCTTCGACGAGCCGGTCAACGGCCTCGACCCCGAGGGCATCCTCTGGGTCCGCAACCTGATGAAGTCGCTCGCGGCCGAGGGACGCACGGTCTTCGTGTCGTCCCACCTGATGAGCGAGATGGCCCTCACGGCCGAGCACCTGATCGTGATCGGCCGCGGCCAGCTGCTCGCCGACATGAGCGTCAAGGACTTCATCTCGCACAACTCCGCGGACTTCGCGCGGGTGCGGACGCCGGACGGCGAGAGCGCGGGCCGCGAGAAGCTGACGGCCGCGCTGACCGAGGCCGGCGGCCAGGTGCTGCCCGAGCAGGACGGCGCGCTCCGGGTCACGGGCCTGCCGCTCCCCCGCATCAGCGACCTCGCGCACGGCGCGGACGTCCGCCTGTGGGAGCTCTCCCCGCACCAGGCCTCGCTGGAGGAGGCGTACATGCGGATGACGCAGGGCGCCGTCGACTACCGCTCCACGGTCGACCAGCGCGCCGGATTCCAGCAGGAGATGCCGCCCGGCGCCCTGCCGCCCGGCCAGCAGCCGCCGGTGCCCGGCCAGGGCCAGCCCGGCTGGTACGCCCCGCCGCCGCCCCAGCCCGGCGGTCAGCCGTTCGCGATGCCGCAGCCGCAGGGCGCGCCCGGGACGCCGAACCCGTACGCCGCCGCTCCCCCGCAGCAGGCCCCGGCAGCCGCGCCCGCGGCCCCTGCCGCCGCGCCCGCCCCCGCCCCCGACATGACCAAGCGCGACAGCGAGGACCAGCGATGACCACGCCTCCGACTCCGCAGCAGCAGCCGCAGGCGCAGCCCCAGCAGGCATACGCACAGGCGGGCGCCCCCGTGCAGGGGGCCCCGATGCAGGGCGCCCCCATGGCACCCGCGCCCGCCGCCCCCGCGCCGCCCTCCGCCTGGCAGCAGGCGATGGCGAACGCCTACACCTCGCCGATCCCGGTCAAGAAGACCCACCTCGGCAACGCCCTCTCCTCGGAGTGGACGAAGATCAAGTCGGTCCGCTCCACGATGTGGACCCTGGGCATCTTCCTGCTCCTGGTCATCGGCATCGGCCTGCTCGCCGTCGCCAACACCGACCCGGCCGACTACGCGGACATGCCGTTCACGGTCCCAGCCTTCTTCGGTCTGATGCTGGGGCAGATCTGCCTGATCACGCTGGGCGTGCTCGTCACCTCGTCCGAGTACGGCACGGGCATGATCCGTACGACGTTCACCGCGTCGCCGCAGCGCCACCGCGTCCTCACCGCGAAGATCCTGATCTTCTTCGTGGTCGCCTTCGTCGTGTCCGCGGGGTCCATCCTCCTGGTGGGCCTGGCCGCGTCGGCGGCCAACAGCGGCCCCGAGGCCGGCGACCTCCCCTGGGCGGGGACGGTCTTCAAGGGCGGCCTGTACGTCTCGCTGCTCGGCGTGCTCGCGCTCGCCGTCGGCTCGATGCTGCGGCACTCCGCGGGCGCCATCACGGCGATGCTCGGCGTGGTGCTGCTGCCCGCGATCCTCGGCGGGTTCCTGATGATCTGGGAGAGCACGCAGCCGCTCGGCGAGAAGATGAACGACTACAACGCCATCACGGCCCTCGCCAAGATCTTCGGCGCGGACGACACGGGCGCCAGCGGCGGATCGCAGCTGACGCTGCTCGTCGTCGTCACCCTGGTCGCCGTCGCCGGCGCGTTCGCGCTCCTGGAGAAGCGCGACGTATAGCCGTACGGGCACGAGGCGTACGAGGCGCTAGTACCTCGGCGCGTTACGGGACCGCTGCACCCGCGTGGTGCGGCGGTCCTTCGCGTTCCAGCACGCCTTGTGCCAGTGCCTGCGCTCGTCGACGCCGGAGTGCTCGGGCCAGGCCACCACGTGCGCGAGGCCCGACGGGATCTCCTGGTCGCAGCCCGGGCAGCGGTACCGCTTGCCCGCGGCGCTCGCGCCCGCGACGTGGCGCACGCTCCACTCCTCGCCCTGCCAGCTCTCGGTGCTCTGGAAGCCGCCGTAGCGCCCCGGGGGCTCCGCACCCGTCGATGTCGCTCGGCTCGGCTCTCCGGCGCCCTTGGGGCGGTTGCGACGCGGGGACACGGAAACACCTCACGGGCTGTACGGCGGTCAGGGGTGTGACCAGCCTACGCGCCGCACCACGGGGTACCCGGCCCGCTCCGAGGGGCCGATTCCCGTCCACTGCACGGAAAATCAAACAATCTTCTCGCCAGGCCGTGCCTTTGGCACGTGTCACACGTTGTTGCCCGTAGGGGGAGTGCCTGCGTCGGCGCCAAGGAGGCAGGAGTTCGATGCGAGTAGGTAGTTTTGTTCTGGCCGCCCAGTTCCCCGGGCAGGGGCAGGGGGAGGCGCTGCACCGCGCGGTGCGGTCCGCCGAGGTGGCCGAGGAGGCGGGGCTCGATTCGGTCTGGCTCGCCGAGCACCACTTCGTGCCGTACGGCACGTGTCCGTCGGCGGTGACCCTCGCGGCGCTGATCCTCGGGCGGACGCGGCGCATCCGCGTCGGCACTGCCGTGAGCGTACTCCCGACCGCGCACCCCGTGGCGCTCGGCGAGCAGGCGGCGCTGCTGCACGTGACGACCGGCGGCCGGTTCTCGCTCGGCGTCGGCCGCGGCGGTCCCTGGGTGGACCTGGAAGTGTTCGGCGCGGGCCTCGAGGCGTACGAGAAGGGGTTCCCCGAATCCCTCGACCTGCTGCTGCGCTGGTTGCGGGAGCCCCGTGTCGGGGGCAGCGGGGAGCGGTTCGCGTTCCGGGAGGTCGCCGTCGTGCCGCGCCCGCAGGAGGCACTGAACGGCCAGGGCGCCGACGGTCCCGAGGTGGTCGTCGCGTGCACGTCGCCGTCCAGCGTGCGGCTCGCCGCGCAGCGCTGTCTGCCCATGCTGCTCGGCATGCATGTGGGCGACGACGAGAAGGCCGAAATGGTGGCCTTGTGGAATCGGCACGCGCGTGCTGCGGGGCATCCGCCGGAAACGGTCTCCGCGGCGCCCCACGTATCGGCCGGTGTCGCACAGGTCGCGGACCGCCGGCTCGACGCCGCCGAGGCATTACAGAAGGCGATGCCGGGGTGGCTGAAGCAGGGGCTGGACGCCCATGTGACCGTGGACGGCAGGCATCGCGCCATGCGCGACCCGGTGGCGTACACGGAGTTGCTCTGCGGGCTGCACCCCGTGGGCACTCCGCAGGTGTGCGCCGACCGTCTCGCCGCCACCGCCGAGCGCACCGGCATCACACGCTTCGCGCTTCTGGTGGAGGGGTCCGGCGACCTCGCGGCCACGGAGGAGAACGTGCGGCGGCTGGGCGCCGAAGTGCTGCCCCAGCTCGGCTGAGAACCCGAGCGGAGCCGGGCTCCGCCGTCCGCCTGAGGAGCTGCCGCTCCGGACTGAAACACCTCCCGCGTACGGAGCGGCAGCAACAGGCGTCAGCAGTCCCGGAGTTCGGGCGACTGGTTGAGCAGCTGGCCCCGGATCGAGGTGAAGCGGGCGAGCCGGTCGTCAACCGCCGGGTCAAGCGGGAACACTGCCACACGGTGACAGTTCTGGAATGCCAGACGCACTCCGAAATGCCTCTGCAGAGCACCGCGAATCGCGTCACTCGCGAGCGCGCGCAGCAACTGGCCACGCGCCTGCTCGTCCGGCGGCGGGGTCTGGTTGTCGGCGAACTCGCCGCCGTCGACCTTCAGCTGGGCCACCAGTGAGCTGATCATCTCCCATGCGTAAGGCAGGGAGGTCCGGACGCAGTCGACGAATTCTGCTTCGTCCACCTCGCCTCGCTCGGCCTGTTCCAACAGTGCCGGTGAGACGTCGAGCGACATGGGTTCTCCTCTCGCACCCCCGGGGAGCGGGGGCCTACGGACAGGGATGGGAGCCCGCCTACGCAGCGTGCACGGACGACGACCTCCAGCTTCTACGGTAGGCACCGCGCGGTGCGGGCACCAGGAGATTGGGCGCATAACCGGCCAGGATCGAACAGGTCCATCGACGGACAAGTCGCCTCTTCAGCGCGGGGGTGACGGGACCGGGGCGGGCGAATCGCGTACACCGCCCCGAGTCGAGTAGCGTTGCGCCCCATGCGTCTCGTCATTGCCCGATGCTCCGTGGACTACGCGGGCCGGCTCACCGCCCATCTCCCGTCGGCGCCCCGTCTGATCCTCGTGAAGGCGGACGGCAGCGTCTCGATCCACGCGGACGACAGGGCCTACAAACCGCTCAACTGGATGTCTCCGCCCTGCACCTTGAAGGAGGGGTCCGGGGACGACGCCGGCGTGTGGACCGTCGTGAACAAGGCGGGCGAGAAGCTCATCATCACGATGGAGGAAGTCCTCCACGACTCGTCGCACGAGCTCGGGGTCGACCCCGGCCTCATCAAGGACGGCGTGGAAGCGCACCTTCAGGAGCTGCTCGCCGACCGGATCGAGACGCTCGGTGACGGATATACGCTCATCCGCCGCGAATACATGACGGCGATCGGCCCGGTGGACATCCTCTGCCGCGACGCCGACGGGCAGACCGTCGCCGTCGAGATCAAGCGCCGCGGCGAGATCGACGGCGTCGAGCAACTCACCCGGTACCTGGAGCTGTTGAACCGCGACCCGCACCTGGCGCCCGTCAGGGGCATCTTCGCCGCCCAGGAGATCAAGCCGCAGGCGCGCGTCCTCGCCACGGACCGCGGCATCGGCTGCACCGTCCTCGACTACAACGCGCTGCGCGGCATCGAGGACGACAAGCTGCGGCTGTTCTGACCCCCGTCAGATCTCCCGTCAGATCCTGTCCTCGGCCCCCGGGCCGCTCGCCGAGTTCGAGTTGTCGGGCGAGGTCGGCGGCGACTCCTCGTCGGGAGGCGTCGTCGGCGGGGTCGTGGGCGGAGTGGTCGGCGGGGTCGTCGGGGGTGTGGTCGGCGGAGTCGGCTTGTCGGTCGGCTTGGTGGGCTTGTCCGTGGGCTTGGTCGGCTTGTCGGTCGGCTTCGTCGGCTTGTCCGAGGGCTTTGACGGCGTACCCGACGGCTCGTCGCTCTCGCTCGGCTTGTCCGAGGGCTTGCCGCTGTCGCTCGGCGTCGGGTCGTCGGACGTGCCGGTGACGCCGTCCTCGCCGGGTGTGCCGGGGCGGTTCGTGGAGTCCTCCCGCGGCTCGTCGGCGGTGAGGCCGCCGTCGTCGCGGTCCTCCTTCGCCGACTGCTCCGTGGTGACCTTGTCGTTCTGCGGATCGTTGTTGTCGGACGTGGCGCCGAGGGTGACGACGGTGCCGAGTACGGCGACGAGCAGGGCTCCGGCGCCCGCGGCGACGAGGTTGCGGCGGGTGCCGCTGAGAACGGAGCGGCGGCTCGGCGCGGGGCTCGCGCCGGGCGCCGGCGTCGCCCTGCTGGTGACGAGCGTCTCCGGCTCCGGGGGCGGCGCGGGCCGGGAGAACGCGGCCGCGGACGGGGTGAACGTGGCGGGGATGCCGCCGGGCGGCGACGCCGATTCCTCGTAGCGCGCGTCGGGCACCTCTTCGCCCGCCGCCGTGCGCCCGCCGGGCAGCGCGCCGCCCGAGCGGTCGGCGACCAGCGCGAGGGCCCTGCGCCCGGAGATCATGCCGCGCTTGTCGGCGAGCGCGCCGCGCAGGCCTATGGACGCCTCCAGCTCGGCGCGGGCCCGGTCGAGCTGTCCGCCGCAGAGCGCGAGGATGCCCAGCTCGTGATGGAAGTACGCCTCTTCGGCGACCTCGCCCGCGTTCCGTGCCGCTTCCTGTCCGGAGCGCAGGGCACGCTCCCAGGCGCCCCAGTCGAGCCCACCCGCGAAGGCGGGCGCCGCGGTGCGGGCGAGCAGCACGGCCGCGCCGCTCTCGGTGGCGACCAGCGCGGCGAGGGCGGCCTGGACGGAGTCCGCCTCGGCGGCGACCCGCTCGGGGGTGACGGAGGGGTGCCCGGACCACCAGGCGTAGTGCTGGGCGGCGCCCAGGGCGTACTCGGCGGCCTCCTCCGCGTACCCGACGGCCTCCAGCTGGGTGCGGACCCCGGCGGCGAGGCGGTAGTGCGCGCCGACGGGGGTGACCAGGGCGCAGCCGACGAGCTCGGCGAGGGCCGCGTCGGCGTGGGTGTCGCCCACGAGGGCGGGCAGGTGGGCCTGGTGCGGCAGTTCGCCGCCGAGGGCGACGGCGAACTTCAGGGTGGCGCGGGCGGACGGGCTCAGCCGTGAGGCGAGCAGCGCCGCGGGCGCGGCGCCGTCGGCGAGGGAGGGCAGAGGTACGTCGTGCTCGTCGGAACCGGCGTCGAAGGGTGCGTCGACGGGGGTGTCGACGAAGTAGCCGTTCTCCTCGAAGGCGTGCGGGTCGGCGCGGAGCTGGTCGCGCTGGCGGAGCAGGGCACCGGCCTGGACGAAGCGCAGCGGCAGGCCCTCGGACTCGAACCACAGGTCGCCGGCCCAGTTGGCCTCCTCGTCGTCGAGGACGCGGCCGACGGCGCGCTCCAGGAGTTCGAGGCCGCCGCCGCGGCCGAGGCCGCCGAGGAAGACCTCTTCGAGGTGGGAGTCGGCGGAGGGCGCCGCCACGTCGGGCGTGGTGGCGACGAGGAAGGCGCATTCGGGTGTCGCGTCGAGCAGCTCGTCGAGGGCGGCGCCGCCGAATTCGAGGTCGTCGAGGACGACGACCGCGCCGATCTCGTGGACGTGCTCGAGGAGCTGGGCGCGTTCGGGGCGGTGCAGCGGCGCGTCGTGGACGGCGGCGAAGAGGTCGTGGAGCAGCTCGCCGGGTGTCCTGCGGTAGCCGGAGAGGCGGACGACGCCGTCGGGGGCGAGGTCCGCGCAGTCGTCGGCGACGGCGCTCAGGAGCGCCGTGCGGCCCGAACCGGCGGGTCCGGTCAGCCGGACCGAGCGGCCGCGCGCGAGGAGCCGTACGAGCCGCTCACGCTCTTCCTGGCGCTCCAGGAGCGGCAGCCTGGGCAGTGCGGGCCCCGGCGGCACGGGCGGCATCGAGGCGCGGCGCAGCTCCGCGCGGTCGGCGGCGGAGCGCTTGCCGGGCGCGGCGGGGCGTTCACCGGGCGGGCAGGGTTCGATCTCGCTGCCGTCGACGGGGTTGACGGTGAGCAGGAAGTCGCCGGAGACGAGCTGGACGGTGCGGGCGAGCGCGGGTGCGGGCTGCCCGAAATCGGGTGTCAAGGGTTCGCGCGGTGGGCGTCCGGAGCGCGCCGAGCCGTCGTCGTCGATGCCGCCGTGGCCGTACTCTTCGGATCCCCGGTTCATCGGGTCCATGGTCCTAGCCCCCCAGATGCGTGGTGTGCAGAGCCCCCTCCGGCCTTCGTGCACACTGCGCTGTCGCTTCTGGTCCGGCGCCTCCGTGCGGGTCCGTATATCGGTGGCCACCGAACCCTAGACCTTTGCTCAGTATCTACGGGAGGGCGGGGTACCGCCCCGTCCGAGACGTCACAGGTTCGTGAGGATTGTGCGGTCAAACTCTGGGGAGCGATTCGACTCCGATGCCGCCCTCGATGGCGAGGATGCGGTGCAGCCGGGTCGCCACGAGGAGGCGCTGCATCTGCGGCGGTACGTGGCGCAGGACGAGTCTGCGTCCGCAGCGTCCGGCACGGCGGTGGGCGCCCATGATGACGCCGAGGCCCGTGGCGTCCCACGAGTCGAGTTCGGACAGGTCGAGCACCAGGTCGCCGGCGCCGTCGTCGACGGCCGAGTGCAGGACCGTGCGGGCGTCCGCCGCGCTGCGTACGTCGAGGCGTCCCCCGACGACCAGCTGGGCCTGGTCGCCCCTGATGTGCATATGCGCTCCCCGAGAGTGCTGTGAGTGCTGTGTCTGCTGTGGCGCCCGATACGTAAGGCGTCTGCGTATGTCACTGCAACTGACTGCCGCATGGGCGAGGAAGTTGCCGTCTGTAAGCGAACCGATACCGAATTCACTCCGAGGGGTGACCCGCCGGGCGCCGAAGCGTCCGACGGGGCGTCAGACGGCGTACGTCAGTGCTGGTTCAGTGCTTGTAGAACCCTTGCCCGCTCTTGCGCCCGATGTCACCGGCGTCAACCATCCGGCGCATCAGCTCCGGCGGCGCGAACTTCTCGTCCTGGGATTCCGTGTAGATGTTGCTCGTGGCGTGCAGCAGGATGTCGACGCCCGTGAGGTCGGCGGTCGCGAGCGGCCCCATGGCGTGGCCGAAGCCGAGCTTGCAGGCGATGTCGATGTCCTCGGCGGTGGCGACGCCCGACTCGTAGAGCTTGGCGGCCTCGACGACGAGCGCGGAGATGAGCCGGGTCGTCACGAAGCCGGCGACGTCGCGGTTGACGACGATGCAGGTCTTGCCGACGGACTCGGCGAACTCACGGGTGCGGGCGAGGGTTTCGTCGCTGGTCTTGTAGCCGCGCACCAGCTCGCAGAGCTGCATCATCGGGACGGGCGAGAAGAAGTGGGCGCCGACGACGCGCTCCGGGTGCTCCGTCACGGCCGCGATCTTGGTGATCGGGATGGCGGAGGTGTTGGAGGCGAGCACGGCGTCGTCGCGCACGAGCTTGTCGAGCGTGCGGAAGATCTCGTGCTTGACCTCGAGCTTCTCGAAGACGGCCTCGACGACGATGTCCGCGTCGGCGACGGCGTCCAGGTCGGTGGTGGTCGTGATGCGTCCGAGCGCGGCCTCCGCGTCCTCGGCCGCGAGCTTGCCCTTGCTCACGAACTTGTCGTACGACGCCTTGATCCCGTCGGTGCCGCGGGTCAGGGCCTCATCGGTGACGTCGCGCAGGACGACGTCCCAGCCCGCCTGGGCGGAGACCTGAGCGATGCCGGACCCCATGAGTCCGGCTCCGATGACGGCGAGCTTCCGTGCCACTGTTCCGACTCCCCTACCGCTTGTCACGCTTGGCTTGCACGCTGTTCACGTATGCCTTCTCGGCGCACGTTAGCGGCCGTGGGCGCGCCTGTGGTGGTAAGGAGATGCGCGTCACGTCTCAAATGACGGACGTCACACTGGTACGTGTCATTCGGCGGCGCGCGGCGCGTAGTTGAGCACCTTCCGGCTCAGCAGGTCCTCCATCTCGTCGAGCAGCGCGAGGGCTTCGCGGGAGACCTCGGCGGGCTCGCGGCACTTGGACATCTCGTCGCCGATCCACGCCATGAGCGTGCTGTGGACCCAGGAGAGCTGTCCGGCGACGAGGCCGGGGAGCGGGTCGCCATCGGCGGCCCCGGTCTCCTCGGCGAGGGTGGCCGTGAGCCGGTCGAGGGCCTCCTGCTGGATCGCCCAGAGTCGTGAGCGCAGGGCGTGCGCCTCGGTGATGACCTTCATGAAGTCGGCCCAGCCGGGGAAGAGCCCGACGGCCGGCGAGACGCCCTCCACGTCGGCGCGCAGCTCGCGCAGGACGGCGTCGGCGGCGGATTCTCCGTCGCGGCGGCCCCGCACGTACCGGGAGAGGCGGTCGACGACGTCGTCGCCCCGGTCGAGGAACAGGTCCTCCTTGGCCGGAAAGTAGTTGTAGACCGTGTTGACCGAGACGTCCGCGGCGTCCGCGATCTCGGCGATGGTCACGGTGACGAACCCGTGCTCCAGGAAGAGCCCGGTCGCGATGTCCGAGATCCGCTGCTTCGTCTGCCTCTTCTTGCGCTCCCGCAGGCCCTCACTCATGGCCCCATCCTAGAGACTCCCAAATTTTGCGGTGCACGCAAACTTGGGGCGGTTCATAATTTTGGAGGCATTGCAAAATTTCAGCGACTCTGTTTTTGTGGACGGCATGGCAATCATCAGCACCTCCGGGCTCGCCCGGACCTTCCAGACCAAGGGCGGCCCCGTCGACGCCGTGCGCGGCATCGACCTGCGCGTCGAGCCCGGCGAGATCCTCGGCTTCCTCGGGCCGAACGGCGCGGGCAAGACCACGACCCTGCGCATGCTGACCACGCTGCTCCCGCCCACCGGCGGCGCCGCCACCGTCGCAGGCCGCGATCTGGCGAAGGACCCCGAGGGCGTCCGCGAGAGGATCGGGTACGTCGCCCAGTCCGGCGGCGTCGACCTGAGCATCTCCGTACGCGAGGAACTCGTCACCCAGGGCAGGCTCTACCGCCTGACGAAGGCTCAGGCGGCGGCCCGCGCGGAGGAACTGGCACACGACCTCGGCCTGACCGAGCTGATGGAGCGGCCCTGCGCGGCACTCTCCGGCGGCCAGCGCAGGCGGCTCGACATCGCCCTGGGACTCACCCACCGGCCCGAGGTTCTCTTCCTCGACGAACCGACCACCGGACTCGACCCGGGCAGCCGGGCCGACCTGTGGCAGCTGGTGCGCAAGCTACGCGACGACCACGGCACGACCGTCTTCCTCACCACGCACTACCTCGACGAGGCCGACGCGCTCTCCGACCGTCTGGTCGTCGTCGACCGGGGCGTCGTCGTCGCCGAGGGCACACCGAGCGCACTCAAGCTCCGGTACGGCGGCTCGATCGACGCCACCCTCCAGGACACGTTCCTCGCCATCACCGGGCGCGACATCGCGCCGAAGGATACGACCCCCGTCGCCGTCTGACCCTCACCATCCGGGACCCCCACCATGCCTGCACTGCTCGCCGACACCGCCCTGATCTTCGGGCGGTACGCCCGGCAGACCCTGCGCTCCAAGTTCCAGATCCTGTTCGGCGTCCTCACCCCGCTGCTCTACCTCCTCCTCTTCGGCCCGCTCCTCACCGATCTGCCGCTCGGCTCCGACGGCGACTCCTGGCAGGTGCTCGTACCGGGCCTGCTGCTCCAACTCGGCCTGTTCGGCGCCACGTTCAGCGGGTTCGCGCTCATCATCGAGAAGCAGTTCGGCGTGGTGGAGCGGATGCGGGTGACGCCCGTGAGCCGTCTCGCGCTGCTCCTCGGGCGGATCCTGCGCGACGCCGCGCTCTTCGTCTTCCAGGCGGTGCTGCTCGTGCTCGCCTCGCTGGCGATGGGGCTCAGGGCGCCGATCGCGGGCATCCTCATCGGCTTCGCGTTCGTGGGGCTCCTGGCGGCCGGTCTCGCCTCGCTGTCGTACGCGCTGGCCATGAAGGTCGACAAGCCGCACGAGTTCGGGCCCGCCGTCAACGCGGTGAGCATGCCCTCGATGCTGCTCTCCGGCCTGATGCTGCCGATGGCGCTCGCGCCGGCCTGGCTCGACGTCCTCTCCCACTTCATGCCGTTCCGCTACCTCGTCGACGCGGTGCGCGCGGGATACGTGGGCGACTACGCGACCACGACCATGCTGTACGGCGTCCTGATGGCCCTCGCCTTCGTCCTGGTCTCCGTGACGGTGGGCACACGTGTCTTCAGGCGGGCCGGAGCATAACTAGGCTGGCCGCATGGTCAATCTGACGCGCATCTACACCAGGACCGGCGACCGGGGCACGACGGCCCTCGGGGACATGAGCCGCACCGCCAAGACCGATCTGCGCATCTCGGCGTACGCCGACGCCAACGAGGCCAACGCGGCCATCGGCTCGGCGATCGCGCTCGGGCAGCTCGACGCGGAGGTGGTGAAGGTCCTCGTACGCGTCCAGAACGACCTCTTCGACGTGGGCGCCGACCTCTCCACGCCGGTCGTGGAGGACCCGAAGTACCCGCCGCTGCGCGTCGAGCAGTCCTACATCGACAAGCTGGAGGGGGACTGCGACCGCTTCCTGGAGGAGCTGGAGAAGCTGCGCAGCTTCATCCTGCCAGGGGGTACGCCGGGTGCGGCGCTGCTGCACCAGGCCTGCACGGTGGTGCGGCGCGCCGAGCGGTCGACGTGGGCGGCCTTCGAGGTCCACGGCGACACGATGAACCCGCTGACCGCGACCTACCTCAACCGCCTCTCCGACCTCCTCTTCATCCTCGCGCGTACGGCGAACAAGGCGGTCGGGGACGTGCTGTGGGTGCCGGGCGGCGAGCGGTAGCGCTCACACTCGCGTGCGTTCGCGCTCGGGGGCCGGGGCCTTCTTCGGGAAGAGCGAGTAGCTGAGCGCGATCAGACCGTGGATGCCCGCCGTGCGCCACGCCGTGTACATCCAGCCCTGCAGCGAGGTGGTGCGGTCGGGGTCGTCGACGTACCACATGGCGAGCAGCAGCAGCCCGCTCGCGACGGCCGCGCCGATGACCGAGCCGAACCAGACCTTCGCCTCGTGCAGGGCGCGGGCCTTGCCGTAGCGCGGCGGGCGCGGCACCGGCGTGCCGTTGAAGCGGTGCGCCGCGTGGCCGTCGAGCCACTTCACGGTGCGGTGGCCGTGCCCCACGGTGTAGCCGATGTACAGCGCCGCGAGGCCGTGCTTCCAGCTGGGGTCGGCGCCGTTCTTCAGGTCGAGCGCGGTCACCACCAGGAGCACGAGTTCGAGCAGCGGCTCGCACAACAGGATCGCGATGCCCAGGCGCGGCATGCGCAGCAGATAGCGGGTGGCGAGCCCGGCGGCCAGCAGGACCCAGAAACCGACCTCGCAGATGATGATCAGCGCGACGATCACAGCGCTCTCCTCACGTTCGCTCCCCCGTTCACCCCTCAAGGTTCGCCCGCCGGTCGCCGCGGATCATCGTCGGCAGTGACGAAGTGGGACTGCATCCTTCGATGTAGCGCCGGGTTCCTCCCCCAGGACCAGGCAGGATGCCCGGTCCGCCGTGTTGGATGGGGGCATGGCCCTGTCCCTGCCCCGCCCGCAACGCGTCGACGTACAGATCGCCGCGGCCAGCCTGCTGTGCGGGCTCGCGCTGTGGGCGCTCGGGCTGAACGCGCAGACGGACCGGCCGCTGGGCAGCACCTGGGCGCTGCTCCCGCTCCTCGTCCTTGCGGGGCTCGAACTGCTGCGCAGCACCAAGCCTCAGTTCGCGCTGGTGATGGCCACGTTCGCGCTGGTGACGGACCAGTTCACGGCGGGCAACCTCGCGTCGATCCTGATGTTCACGGACATCATGTACGCGGCCGTGGTGTACGGCTCCCCGGCCGCCGCCCGCCGCATCCCGATCACGTCGGGCGTCATCACGGTGGCCATGACCGTGGCCTTCCTCGCCTGGTGGCAGGACCCCCAGGCCGTCCTCCTCGGCGTCGCGACCGGCATCGTGGCCTTCACGCCCGCCGCCACCGGCGTCCTGGTGCGCAACCACCGCGAGGCCACCGCCGCGGCGAAGCTGCGGGCCGAGCAGACCGCGCTGCTCGCCGAGATGGACCGGGTCCAGGCCGTGGGCGCCGAGCGCGCCAGGATGGCCAGGGAGCTGCACGACATGGTCGCCAACCACCTGTCGGCGATCGCCATCCACTCGACGGCCGCGCTCTCCCTCGACGATCCGAAGACCAGCAAGGACGCCCTCGCCGTCATCCGCGAGAACAGCGTCGAGGGCCTCGCGGAGATGCGCCGGCTCATCGGCATCCTGCGCGACCAGACCGGCGACCTGGAGCCCGCGGCCGCGCCCACCCTGGACGGCCTGGCCGCCCTCGTCGCGGGCGCCCGCACCAACGGCCTGGACGTCACGCTCGACGACGCCCGCGATCCGCAGGGCCCCAAGCTGCCCGCGCCGGTCGAGCTCGCGGCGTACCGCATCGTGCAGGAGTCCCTGACGAACGCCCTCAAGCACGCGTCCCCCGGCCTCGTCACCGTGACCCTCACCCAGCGGCCGCGCGCCCTGACCGTCCGCGTGACCTCCCCGTACGGGGACCCCTCGGGGCCGCGCGCCCCCGGCTCCGGCGCCGGCCTCGTCGGCATGCGCGAGCGCACCGATCTCCTCGGCGGCACCTTCGAATCGGGCCCCGAGAGCACCCCTGACGGCAAGGTGTGGAGCGTCTTCGCGACCCTGCCCGTCGAACCGGCGGACGAAGGAGCCAAGGAATGATCCGGGTACTGGTCGCCGAGGACCAGTCGGCAGTGCGCGCGGGACTCGTCCTGATCCTGCGCAGCGCGTCCGACATCGAGGTCGTCGGCGAGGCGGCGGACGGCGAGCAGGCCGTCGTGCTCGCCCGCGAGCTCCGCCCCGACCTGGTCCTGATGGACGTACAGATGCCGCGCCTGGACGGGGTGTCGGCGACCCGGCAGGTCGTCGCCGAGCAGCTGGCGGACGTGCTCGTCCTGACCACCTTCGACCTCGACGAGTACGTGTTCGGGGCGCTGCGGGCGGGGGCGTCCGGGTTCCTCCTGAAGAACACGGAGGCGAAGGACCTCATCGAAGGGGTGCGCACGGTCGCGCGCGGCGAGGGCCTGATCGCGCCTGCCGTCACCCGCCGGCTGATCTCCGAGTTCGCCGCTCCCACGAGAGCCGTACGCGACGAGAACGCGCCGGACCCCGCGATCCTGGAGAGCCTCACGCGGCGCGAACGCGAGGTGCTCTCCTGCATCGGTGAGGGTCTGTCGAACGCGGAGATCGCGGCCCGTCTCACGATGGCGGAGGCGACGGTGAAGACGCACGTCAGCCGCATGCTGGGCAAGCTGGAACTGCGTAGCCGGGTGCAAGCGGCCGTACTGGCGCAGGAGTTGGGCGTCTGAAGCGGAACCGGGGGCGCCGGGCCGTCGCGATCCGGCCAATGGTTCAGACCTCTTGACCGCTGGTCCAGACCTTTCTATTCTCACCGCACTGCGGTGAGCACTCCCCCACGTGTTCCACGTGCTCACGGGCGGCGCAGGGTCCAAGCCCCTAAGACCCCCGGAACTCACCCGAGGAGCACTCGTGCGCTTCACGACGAACAGCACTCGCCCGAGACTCAGATTCAGACACAAAGCCGTGGCGGGAGTGACGACCCTGCTTCTCCCGCTCGCCACCCTCGTCGCCCTCGGCGGCCCCGCCGACGCGGCGCCCGACGCCGCCCCCGAGGCCACCGCCACGTACGCCAAGACCCAGGACTGGGGCAGCGGCTTCGAGGGCAAGTGGACGATCAAGAACACCGGCACCACCACGCTCAGCTCCTGGAACGTCCAGTGGGACTTCCCCTCCGACACGAAGGTGACCTCGGCCTGGGACGCCACCGTCACCAACTCCGGAACCCGCTGGACCGGCAAGAACCTCGGCTGGAACGGGACGCTCGCCCCCGGCGCCTCGGTCTCCTTCGGGTTCAACGGCACCGGCCCCGGCGCCCCCTCCAAGTGCACCCTGAACGGCGGCAGCTGCGACGGCGGCAGCGTCCCCGGCGACAACCCGCCGAGCGCCCCCGGCACCCCGACCGCGTCCGGCATCACCGACACCGGTGTGAAGCTCGACTGGAAGGCCGCCACCGACGACAAGGGCGTCAAGAACTACGACGTCCTGCGCGACGGAGCGAAGGTCGCCACGGTCACCGGCACCTCGTACAGCGACAGCGGTCTGACCGCGGGCACCGACTACTCGTACAGCGTCCAGGCCCGTGACACCGCCGACCAGACGGGTCCTGCCAGCGACGCCGTCAAGGTCCGCACCACTGGTGGCGGCGGCCCCGACCCCGAGCCCGGCGACAAGGTCAAGCTCGGCTACTTCACCGAGTGGGGCGTCTACCAGCGCAGCTACCACGCGAAGAACATCGCGTCCTCCGGCTCGGCCGGCAAGATCACGCACATCAACTACAGCTTCGGCAACGTCCAGGGCGGCAAGTGCACCATGGGCGACGCCTACGCGGCGACCGACAAGGCGTACACCGCCGACCAGTCCGTGGACGGCGTGGCGGACACCTGGGACCAGCCCCTGCGCGGCAACTTCAACCAGCTGCGCAAGCTCAAGGCCAAGTACCCGAACATCAAGATCCTCTGGTCCTTCGGCGGCTGGACCTGGTCCGGCGGCTTCACCGACGCCATGAAGAACCCGGCGGCCTTCGCCAAGTCCTGCCACGACCTGGTCGAGGACCCGCGCTGGGCCGACGTCTTCGACGGCATCGACCTGGACTGGGAGTACCCGAACGCGTGCGGTCTGTCCTGTGACACCAGCGGCCCCGCCGTCTTCAAGACCATGATGCAGGCGTTCCGCAACGAGTTCGGCTCCAAGAACCTCGTCACGGCCGCGATCACCGCGGACGGCTCCAGCGGCGGCAAGATCGACGCGGCCGACTACGGCGGCGCCTCGCAGTACGCCGACTGGTACAACGTGATGACGTACGACTTCTTCGGCGCGTGGGCGGCGAAGGGCCCGACGGCCCCGCACTCCCCGCTCACGTCCTACCCGGGCATCCCGCAGGACGGCTTCAACTCCGCGGCCGCGATATCCAAGCTCAAGGCCAAGGGCGTGCCGTCGGCCAAGCTCCTGCTCGGCATCGGCTTCTACGGCCGCGGCTGGACCGGCGTCACCCAGAAGGAGCCGGGCGGCACGGCGACGGGGGCGGCGCCCGGCACGTACGAGGCGGGCATCGAGGACTACAAGGTCCTCAGGAACTCCTGCCCGTCCAACGGCACGATCGCGGGTACGGCGTACGCCCACTGCGGCACGAACTGGTGGTCCTACGACACGCCCGCGACCGTCAAGTCCAAGATGGCCTGGGCCAAGGACCAGAAGCTCGGCGGTGCGTTCTTCTGGGAGTTCAGCGGTGACACGGCCAACGGGGAGTTGGTGTCCGCGATCAACGACGGTCTGAAGTAACCGTCCCCAGTACGCAGCCGGGAAGACAAGATCGCCCCTTGTCTTCCCGGCTTCTTCATGCGGTACGAGACCTCTGGCTAGGCCACATTGACGCGCTGGCCCGGCGGGGCCGCCTCCAGCCACGCCAGGAATCCCGTCAGGGCGTCCTCGCTCATCGCCAGTTCCAGGCGGGCGCCGCGGTGGAGGCAGCCGAGGACGATCGCGTCGGAGAGCAGGGCCAGCTCCTCCTCACCGTCCGGGGCACGGCGGTCCACGACCTCGATGGACGAGCGCTCGAGAACCCGGCGCGGCCGGGGAGCGTAGGAGAAGACGCGGAACCACTCGACGCGGTCACCGTTGTAGCGGGCGACCCCGTACCCCCAGCCTTTGCCGGAGGTGTCGCCCTTGTCGGGCGCGTTCCACCGCAGGCTGCAGTCGAAGGTGCCGCCGGAACGCTGGATGAGCCGGCGCCGCAGGCCGAAGACGAAGAGCCCCACCAACACCAGCACGATCAAAGCAAGTCCGCACACGAGCAGAGTGAGGATCATCGGCACCGACCTCCTCGCCTCTACCGTCGGCCGAAGGGCCGACAACGGACCAATACATTGCACCCGCATTGCCTCAGCCGCGACCCGGTCCGGATTGTTCCCGGACCTGGCCGCGGCTGAGTCACGTTACGCCGCGCGCTGGGGTCAGCGCGCCGCCACCGCACGCAGTCGGACGTCGGCGCGACGCTCGGCCGAGGCGTCGGCCTCGCCCTTCGCGCGCTCCAGCGCCCGCTCCGCACGCTTGACGTCGATCTCGTCGGACAGCTCCGCGATCTCGGCCAGCAGCGACAGCTTGTCGTCCGCGAAGGAGATGAATCCTCCGTGGACAGCGGCCACGACCGTGCCGCCGTCACTCGTACGAATGGTCACCGGGCCCGATTCCAGCACACCGAGCAGCGGCTGGTGACCGGGCATGACGCCGATGTCGCCGGACGTGGTGCGCGCGACGACCAGGGTGGCCTCACCGGACCAGACACTGCGGTCCGCTGCGACCAGCTCGACATGCAGCTCAGCAGCCAAGGGTGGCTCCTCGGGTCACCACCCGGCGGTTCAGCCGGGTGTTGGGTCAAATTCTAGTGGGCGTACGAAGAGGGGCGGGACACGGCCCCTGCGCGGGGTGGACCCGCCCCTCTCCGGATCGAGCTACCGAGCTCAGGAGACGCCGAGCTCCTTGGCGTTCTTCTTGAGGTCCTCGAGACCACCGCACATGAAGAAGGCCTGCTCGGGGAAGTGGTCGTACTCGCCGTCGCAGATCGCGTTGAACGCCGCGATCGACTCCTCGAGGGACACGTCCGAGCCGTCCACGCCGGTGAACTGCTTGGCGGCGTGGGTGTTCTGCGACAGGAAGCGCTCCACGCGACGGGCACGGGCGACGACGAGCTTGTCTTCCTCGCTGAGCTCGTCGATACCGAGGATCGCGATGATGTCCTGGAGGTCCTTGTACTTCTGGAGGATCCCCTTGACGCGCATGGCGCAGTTGTAGTGGTCCTGCGCGATGTAGCGCGGGTCCAGGATGCGGGACGTGGAGTCCAGCGGGTCCACGGCCGGGTAGATGCCCTTCTCCGAGATCGGACGGGAGAGCACCGTCGTCGCGTCGAGGTGGGCGAACGTGGTGGCCGGGGCCGGGTCGGTCAGGTCGTCCGCGGGGACGTAGATCGCCTGCATCGAGGTGATCGAGTGACCACGGGTCGACGTGATGCGCTCTTGGAGGAGACCCATCTCGTCGGCCAGGTTCGGCTGGTAACCCACCGCGGAGGGCATGCGGCCGAGCAGGGTCGAGACCTCGGAACCGGCCTGCGTGAAGCGGAAGATGTTGTCGATGAAGAACAGCACGTCCTGCTTCTGCACATCGCGGAAGTACTCCGCCATGGTCAGACCGGCCAGGGCGACACGGAGACGCGTGCCCGGCGGCTCGTCCATCTGGCCGAAGACCAGCGCGGTCTTGTCCAGAACGCCGGCTTCCTCCATCTCGACCATGAGGTCGTTGCCCTCACGGGTGCGCTCGCCGACACCGGCGAAGACGGAGACACCGTCGTGCAGCTTGGCCACACGGACGATCATTTCCTGGATCAGAACGGTCTTGCCGACACCGGCACCACCGAACAGACCGATCTTTCCACCCTTGACGTACGGGGTGAGAAGGTCGACGACCTTCAGGCCGGTCTCGAACATCTCGGTCTTGGACTCGAGCTGGTCGAAGGCCGGGGCCTTGCGGTGGATCGTCCAGCGCTCGGCCTCGGCGACCGAGGACGGGTCGTCGTTCAGCACCTCACCGAGGGTGTTGAACACACGGCCCTTGGTCACGTCACCGACCGGCACCGAGATGCCCTTGCCGGTGTCGGTGACCGGGGCCTGGCGGACCAGGCCGTCGGTGGGCTGCATCGAGATCGCGCGGACCACGCCGTCACCCAGGTGCTGGGCGACCTCAAGGGTCAGCGTCTTCTTCGCGCCCTCGGTGGCCGGGTCGTCGACCTGGACGTGCAGGGCGTTGTAGATCTCCGGCATCGCGTCGACGGGGAACTCCACGTCGACGACCGGGCCGATGACCCGGGCGACGCGGCCCGTGGCAACGGCCGTCTCAACAGTGGTCGTCATTACTTGTCACTCCCCGCGGTCGCGTCGGCCAGGGCTGCTGTGCCGCCGACGATCTCGCTGATTTCCTGGGTGATTTCGGCCTGGCGGGCCGCGTTGGCAAGCCGGGAGAGGCTGTTGATCAGATCCCCGGCGTTGTCGGTCGCCGACTTCATCGCGCGGCGCGTGGCGGCGTGCTTGGAGGCAGCCGACTGGAGCATCGCGTTGTAGATACGGCTCTCGACGTACCGCGGCAGCAGGGCGTCGAGGACGTCCTCCGCCGACGGCTCGAAGTCGTACAGCGGCAGGAGCTCGTCCTTGCCGGACTTCGACTCCTCCGCCACCTCTTCGAGGCTGAGCGGCAGCAGTCGACCGTCGATGGCCGTCTGCGTCATCATCGAGACGAACTCGGTGTAGACGATGTGGAGCTCGTCCACGCCGCCCTCCGCCGTCTCCTTCTCGATGGCCTCGATCAGCGGCACCGCGACCTTCTTGGCGTCCGCGTACGTGGGCTCATCGGTGAAGCCCGACCACGATTCCACGACCTTGCGCTCGCGGAAGTTGTAGTGGGCCAGACCACGGCGGCCGACGATGTACGTGTCGACCTCCTTGCCCTCGGCCTCGAGGCGCTCGGTGAGCCGCTCCGCCGCCTTGATGGCGTTGGAGTTGAAGGCGCCGGCCAGTCCGCGGTCGCTCGTGAGGAGCAGAACCGCGGTACGGGTCGCCGTCTCCGCCTCGGTGGTCAGCGGGTGCTTCGTGTTCGAACCAGTGCCGACCGCCGTGACCGCCCGGGTGAGCTCGGTCGCGTACGGCGTGGAGGCCGCCACCTTGCGCTGCGCCTTGACGACACGCGAGGCGGCGATCATCTCCATCGCCTTGGTGATCTTCTTGGTCGCGGTGACGGATCGGATGCGACGCTTGTAGACCCGGAGCTGGGCTCCCATGAGTCAGGTCCCTTCCTTACGTCACTTGGCAGCGGCGGGGGCGTCCTCGCCGAGAAGCTTCCCGTCCGAGGTCTTGAACTGCTTCTTGAACTTCTCGATGGCGTCGCCGACGGCCTGCAGGGTGTCGTCCGACATCTTGCCGCCCTCCTTGATGGAGGTCATGAGGCCCTTCTCGCTCTGGTGCAGGTACGAGAGGAGCTCGCTCTCGAAGCGGCGGATGTCGACGACCGGCACGTCGTCCATGCGACCGGTGGTACCGGCCCACACGGACACGACCTGGTTCTCGGTCGCCATCGGCTCGTACTGCGGCTGCTTGAGCAGCTCGACCATGCGCTGGCCGCGCTCGAGCTGGGCCTTCGACGCGGCGTCCAGGTCGGAACCGAAGGCGGCGAACGCCTCGAGCTCACGGAACTGGGCGAGGTCCACGCGGAGACGACCCGAGACCTGCTTCATCGCCTTGTGCTGGGCGGAACCACCGACACGGGAGACGGAGATACCGACGTTCAGCGCGGGGCGCTGACCGGCGTTGAAGAGGTCCGACTCCAGGAAGCACTGGCCGTCGGTGATGGAGATGACGTTGGTCGGGATGAACGCCGACACGTCGTTCGCCTTCGTCTCGACGATCGGCAGACCCGTCATCGAGCCCTTGCCCAGCTCGTCCGAGAGCTTCGCGCAGCGCTCGAGCAGACGCGAGTGGACGTAGAAGACGTCACCCGGGTAGGCCTCGCGCCCCGGCGGGCGGCGGAGCAGCAGGGACACGGCGCGGTAGGCGTCGGCCTGCTTCGAGAGGTCGTCGAAGATGATGAGGACGTGCTTGCCCTCGTACATCCACTGCTGGCCGATGGCCGAGCCGGTGTAGGGCGCCAGGTACTTGAAGCCCGCCGGGTCGGACGCCGGGGCGGCGACGATGGTCGTGTACTCCAGCGCGCCGGCCTCTTCGAGGGCACCGCGCACGGAGGCGATGGTGGAGCCCTTCTGACCGATGGCGACGTAGATGCAGCGCACCTGCTTGTTCACGTCGCCGGTGCGCCAGTTGTCGCGCTGGTTGATGATCGTGTCGACGGCCAGGGCGGTCTTGCCGGTCTGGCGGTCACCAATGATCAGCTGACGCTGGCCGCGGCCGATCGGGGTCATCGCGTCGACGGCCTTGTAGCCGGTCTCCATCGGCTCGTGCACCGACTTGCGCTGCATGACCGTGGGGGCCTGCAGCTCGAGGGCGCGACGTCCGCTGGTCTCGATCTCGCCGAGGCCGTCGATCGGGTTGCCGAGCGGGTCGACGACGCGGCCGAGGTAGCCCTCGCCCACGGCGACCGACAGCACCTCGCCGGTACGGGTGACCGACTGGCCTTCCTCGATACCGCTGAACTCACCGAGGACGATCGAACCGATCTCGCGCTCTTCCAGGTTCAGCGCGAGACCGAGGGTCCCGTCCTCGAACTTCAGCAGCTCGTTGGCCATGGCCGAGGGCAGGCCCTCGACCTTCGCGATGCCGTCGCCGGCAAGGGTGACCGTACCGACCTCCTCGCGCGAGGCCGCGTCCGGCTTGTACGCCTGGACAAAGTTCTCCAGCGCGTCCCGGATCTCCTCCGGCCGGATCGTGAGCTCCGCCATCTGGGTTCCCTGCTCTCCTTGTTGGGCCCGAAGTTTTCTTGGGGGGTCTGGGGTCAGCCCCCAGGAATCCTCTGCACGGCCCAACTAGGGCCGTAGGTCGTGCTTTGTTGCTTTACTGGCCGGCCACGCGGCGGCCGGCTTCCTCGATGCGGTCCGCGATGGAGCCGTTGATGACCTCGTCGCCCACCTGGACCGTGATCCCGCCGAGGACCGTGGGGTCCACGTCGAGGTTCAGGTGCATCGGACGTCCGTACACCTTGGCCAGGGCGGCGCCGAGACGCTCCTTCTGCCGGTCCGAGAGCGGAACGGCGGAAGTGACGACGGCGACCATCCGGTTGCGGCGGTCGGCGGCCAGCTTGGAGAGGGACACGATGCCCTCTTCCAGGCTACGTCCACGCGGCGCGGTCACCAGGCGCTCGACGAGACGCTCCGTGACGTCCTCGGCGCGGCCGCCGAGCAGGCTGCGCAGCAGCTCGCTCTTGGCCGTGCCGGTCGCGGCGCGGTCGGTCAGCGCGGCACGCAGTGCGGTGTTGGACGAGACGATCCGGCTGAACCGGAAGAGCTCGTCCTCGACGTTGTCCAGGGCGCCGGACTTCTGCGCACCGGTCAGGTCGGCGAGGTCGGCGAGCTCCTCGAGGGCGTCCACGAGGTCACGCGACTGCGACCAGCGCGAGCGCACCATGCCGGCCACCAGGTCGGCGGTCGCGCCGCCCACCTGTCCGGAGAGCAGGCGTCCCGCGAGCTCGGCCTTGGCCTCGCCCGACTGCGCCGGGTCGGTCAGGACCCGACGCAGCGAGACCTCACGGCTGAACAGCGCGGTGACCGCGGCGAGCTCGTCGGCGAGCTGCTTCGGGTCGACCGAGGTGCTGTCCGTCAGCGCGTCGAGGCGCTCGCGCGCGGCGGCCAGGGCCTCGCGGCTAGCTCCGTGCGCTGTCATCGAGCGGCCTCGGCCTTCTCCTCGAGCTCGTCGAGGAAGCGGTCGATCGTGCGGCTCTGCCGGGCGTGGTCCTCGAGGGACTCGCCGACGAGCTTGCCGGCCAGGTCGGTGGCCAGCTGGCCCACGTCCTGACGCAGCGACTGCGCGGCGGCCTTGCGGTCGGCCTCGATCTGCGCGTGACCGGCGGCGACGATCTCCTCGCGCTGACGCTGGCCCTCGGCCCGCATCTCGGCGATGAGCGTGGCGCCCTGCTCCTGCGCCTCCTGGCGCAGACGCGCGGCCTCGTGCCGGGCCTCGGCGAGCTGAGCCTTGTACTGCTCAAGAACGCTCTGGGCCTCGGTCTGAGCGGCCTCGGCCTTCTCGATACCGCCTTCGATCGCCTCCCGGCGCTCTTCCAGAACCTTGTTGATGTTCGGGAGGAGCTTCTTCCAGAAGAAGAAGAAGACGATGGCGAAGGCGATGGCGCCGACGAGCAGCTCGGGACCGGGCGGAATGAGCGGGTTCTGCTCCTCCGCGTGCTCGGCCGCCAGCTGTACCAGGTTGGCGATCACATCATTGCCTTTCGTCGAACGGGACTAATCGTCTCGGGCGATCAGGAGCCGTAGACGAACGGCATGACGATGCCGATGAGGGCGAGCGCCTCACAGAAGGCGAAACCGAGGATCTGGTTGGCACGGATCAGGCCGGCAGCTTCGGGCTGACGGGCGAGAGCCTCGGTGCCCTTACCGAAGACAATGCCGACACCGATGCCGGGGCCGATGGCCGCGAGGCCGTAGCCGATGGAGCCGAGGGCCTTGATGTCACCCTGGAGGGCGGCGAGCTCGAGAGTCGCGGACATGCCGTTACTTCCTTCTCTTTCATGGACCGGTGGGGGTTGGCCACCGGGCGCTTAGGGGGTTGCGTAGGGCGATCAGTGGTGCTCGGCCAGAGCGCCCTGGATGTACGAGCAGGCAAGGAGTACGAAGACGTACGCCTGGACGGCCTGCACGAAAAGCTCGAAGAGGATCATCGCCATGGTCATCACGAAGGAGACACCGGCGGCCGGAATCATCCAGCTGTTCAGCAGGTACCAGGAGGCGACGGTGAACATCACCAGCATCAGGTGACCGGCGAACATGTTGGCGAAGAGTCGCACGGCGTGCGTGAAGGGGCGCACCAGCAGGTTCGAGAAGAACTCGATGAACGACACGAGCCACTTGATCGGGCCGAGCGAGTTGTCGAAACCGGTGATGTTCTTCCAGCCGCCCACGAAGCCGTGCTTCTTGAAGGTGAGGGGCACCCAGACCAGATAGACGACCGCCGCGAGCACCGCCGGGTAGGCGATGATCGACGAGACCGGGAACTGGGTCAGCGGGATCACGGACCAGATGTTCATGATCCAGATGAAGAAGAACAGCGAGACCATGAGCGGGACGTACTTCTCGCCGTCCTTCTTGCCCATCGTCTCGTAGACGATCCCGCGGCGTACGAAGTCGTAGCCGGCCTCGCCCATCATCTGCAGCTTGCCCGGGACCAACTTGGCCTTGCCGAACGCCACGTAGAAGAAGGTGACGACGACGAGCGTGGTCATCAGGGCGAGCAGCATGACCTTGTTGAACTCGAACCCGCCGACGGTGAACATCGGCTTGAAGAGGAACGAGTGCAGGCCCGGAGCCGGGAAGCCACAGCCGTTGTCGGACATGATCCGACAGCTCCAGTCAAAGGCGAGCTCAGTTTGGTCAGCACTCACCGCGGGCTCCTTCGGCGTGACGCATAGGTACGGCAACCTCGTTGTCGTGTCGGCGCGGCGCGCGGCCGCGGGTCGGCACCGGACTGGTGTTTCGGAAGTGTGAGCGGCATTCAGGCATCGAGCCTCGCGATTGTGCAGGCGTCAGCTCAGATGCCCGCGCCCGCAGTGCCGCAGTTGGCACCGGACGATAGCAGCATCTCGAACGGCCATTTATCCCGCCCCTACCCTTCACGTCGACGACCCCGACTTCTCCGGCTTGTCCTTCTTGGAGGAGTCGCTTTCGGAGTCGGGTTCGACGTAAAGGATCTTCGCCTTCATGTGCGCACGCGCCTGTGCGGCCATCCACACGATGGTCGCCGCGACGAGCGCGGCGGCGAAGGCCCTCGGATTGAAGAGCGTGGTGTCCTTGAACAGACCCATGAAGACGAGGAGCAGCAAGAGTTGGGCGACGTAGAGCATCATGCCCATCGCCTGAAAAAGCTGTGGAAGCGATTTCGCCGTCTTCTGCAGGACGAACAGACCGAGCCCCATGAAGGCAATGACAACCACTGTGCCGACGACCGCTCCGATCGCCCCCTTGCCACCGGCAACGACACCGCTGACCGCGGCGACGATCGCGCCGACGGCAGCCGTGGGCACGGCGGACTGAAGGAGATTTCGGGCGTCTTGAGACGGCATGGCGGCAGCTCCGCTTACTGATGGGGGCAGGGTGTCGTCATGGACGAGCGTAGACCCGGGTCGAGAGGGTCCCTCGGGCCAATGGACCGTCGCACTACGGTCCTTCGGCTCTATCCCGGGATCTCGTGAACCGTATCACAAACTATTTGATGAGGTCTTTACCTGTTAGGTGTGCCGACTGTCACACATGAGAGTGAGTCTGCGCGTCTGTGCACACCGAGGGTCAAGTTGTCTGGTAATGGGGCAGTTTGCCGTCGCGCGTCAACGCGACGACTCGGCCTCTCGCCGCTCCTCGAAGCGCGAACGGGCGCCGATCGCGGTCGCTCCGTTGACGCCCGCGGGCACCGGAGCTTCCTCTTCCGTCGGCGTCGCGTCCCGCGCGGCGAGTTCCGCGGCGGCAGCGGCACGGCGGCGACGGTAGCGCGGCGGCACGAAGGCCTCGGCCCACCGCGGCGTGCGCGGGGTGAAGCGCGGCAGCAGGAGCAGGACGAGGCCGAGCGCGCTGAGCGCGACGATCAGCAGCAGGATCCACATGCTCGTCGAGTGGACCGAGTACGCGACGGTGCCGAAGGCGATGAGCGCCGACCAGAAGTACATGATCAGCACCGCGCGGCTGTGCGAGTGGCCGATCTCCAGGAGCCGGTGGTGGAGGTGGCCGCGGTCGGCGGCGAAGGGCGACTTGCCGTTCCAGGTGCGCCGGACGATCGCGAGGACCAGGTCCGCGAAGGGGATCGCGATGATCGTGAGCGGCATCAGGAGCGGGATGAAGACGGGAAGCATCGCGTGCGTCGCGTCACGTCCGGTGCCGAAGTTCAGCTTCATCGTGTCCGGGTCGACCTGACCGGTGACGGAGATCGCACCCGCCGCGAGGATGAGCCCGATGAGCATCGAGCCGGAGTCGCCCATGAAGATCCGGGCGGGGTGCATGTTGTGCGGCAGGAAGCCGAGGCACATGCCCATGAGGATCGCCGCGAAGAGCGTGGCGGGCGCGGCGGCCTCGATGCCGTAGCCGTACCAGATCCGGTAGGCGTACATGAAGGACGCGGCCGACGCGATGCACACCATGCCCGCGGCGAGACCGTCGAGGCCGTCGACGAAGTTGACCGCGTTGATGGTGATCACCACGAGCGCCACCGTGAGCAGCGTGCCCTGGCCGGACGTGAGCGAGACCGTGCCGACGCCGGGTACCGGGATCCACAGGATCGTCAGACCCTGCATGACCATCACGCCCGCGGCGATCATCTGGGCGCCGAGCTTGATCAGCGCGTCGATCTCGAACTTGTCGTCCAGGACGCCGATCAGCCAGATCAGTGCCGCGCCGGAGAGCAGCGCGCGCGGTTCGTTGGAGTTCTCGAAGACCGCGTTGAGGTTCGGCAGGTGGTCGGCGACGAGGAGCCCCGCGCACAGACCGAAGAACATCGCGATACCGCCGAGCCGCGGTGTGGGCTCCCGGTGCACGTCACGAGCGCGGATCTCCGGCATGGCGCCGGCCACGATCGCGAACTTCCGCACCGGGCCGGTCAGCAGGTAGGTCACCGCGGCCGTGATGCAGAGCGTCAGGAGGTATTCACGCACGGGCTTCCCCACAGGTCTCGCTGGCCATCTCAGCCCCACACCCTAGCTTTGCGCGCATACGGTTGGGGACTTACGGGTAGCGACGATGGTTGCACGACTCTTGGTCGCCCTCTGACCCGACCGCCCCTGGCTAGGCCGGATACGGCGGAAATCCTCCCACCAGTTCGCGTACCTCGTCTCGTACGTTCGTGTCCTCGCGCACCGCTTCGACCAGGAGTCCCGCGATGCGCGCCTGTTCCGCGGCGCCCATGCCCTGGGTCGTGACGGCCGCCGTGCCGAGGCGCAGGCCGCGGGTGTCGCCGTGCGGCAGCGCGCAGGCGTCGAGGAAGATCCCGGACGCGGCGAGGCGGCCGCGGGCCGTGTGGGCGTCCACTCCCATGGGGGTCGGATCGGCCAGGATCAGATGGGTGTCCGTGCCTCCGGTCGTGACGGCGAAGCCGCCGGCGGCCAGCGCTTCGGCCAGGACGCGTGCGTTGCGGACCACCTGATGGGCGTACCCCGTGAACGCCGGAGTGGCCGCCTCGCCGAACGCCACGGCCTTGGCGGCGATCGTGTGCATCTGGGCGCCGCCCTGCGTGAACGGGAAGACGGCCCGGTCGATCCGTTCCGCGAGATCCGCCCCGCACAGCAGGAGGCCGCCTCGCGGGCCGCGCAGGACCTTGTGTGTCGTGGCGCAGACGACGTCCGCGTGCGGGACCGGGTTCGGCGCCGCTCCCCCGGCGATCAGGCCCATGGGGTGCGCGGCGTCGGCGATGAGGTACGCGCCCACGTCGTCGGCGATCTCGCGGAAGGCCGCGTACTCGATGTGGCGCGGGTAGGAGATCGAGCCGCAGACGATGGCCTTGGGGCGGTGCGAGCGGGCCAGGGCGTGCACCTGGTCGTAGTCAATGAGGCCGCTCTCGGGGTCCACTCCGTACCCGACGAAGTCGAACCACCGGCCGGAGAAGTTCGCGGGCGAGCCGTGCGTGAGGTGGCCGCCGTACGGCAGGCCCATCGCCAGGACCGTGTCGCCGGGCCGCAGCAGCGCGGCGTACGCGGCGAGGACGGCGGACGAGCCGGAGTGCGGCTGCACGTTGGCGTGCTCGGCGCCGAACAGGGCCTTGGCGCGGTCGACGGCGATCCGCTCGGCGATGTCGACGAGCTCGCAGCCGCCGTGGTGGCGCGCACCCGGATAGCCCTCGGCGTACTTGTTTGCCAGCGGCGAGCCGAGCGCGGTCAGGACGGCGGGCGAGGTGAAGTTCTCTGCGGCGATCAGCTGCAGCGCGTCGGCCTGCCGGGCGGCTTCCGCGGCGAGGACCTCGGCCAGCTCGGGGTCCTGCCTGCGCAGCCCTTCGAGGTCCGTGTAGGCGGCGGGTGCGGTGGGTGCGGTGCTGACCGTGCTGAGCGACATCGTGGGCTCCGGGGCCTTGCGGGGGTGACCTCAGATCCAATGTAGGCCGCTACATGTGCGCGGGCACCCCGGTCAGCGCCGTCACCACGGGGTCGAGGGCCTGGTTGATCTCGTCGCCCACCGACCGGAAGAACGGCAGGGGCGCCCCGTAGGGGTCGTACACCTCGTCGGCCTCCACGTTCGGCGCGAGGAGCCAGCCGCGCAGCGCGGCGGCGGCCCGCACCAGGGCGCGGGCCCGCTCCACCACTCCGCCGTCCGGGTCCGGCAGCGTCGTCATGTCTATGGCCCGTACGAGCCGCGTGAACTCCTTGAGCGTGAACGTGCGCAGGCCCGCCGAGTGCCCCATGGAGATGACCTGCGCCCGGTGGTCGCGGGTCGCGGTCAGCACCAGGTCGGCGCGGATGACGTGGTCGTCGAGGAGCTCGCGGCCCATGAAGCCGGTGGGGTCCGCGCCGAAGTCGGCGAGGACCGTCTCGGCGTTGGTCTCCATGGGGGCGCCCTCGTGGCCCCAGGTGCCCGCGCTCTCCACGATCAGACCGCCGGTGAGGGGGTCGCCGAGGCGGTCGGCCAGGGCATGTCTGGTCAGCCGCTCGGTGATGGGTGAGCGGCACACGTTGCCGGTACTGACGTGGAGGATGCGGAAGGAGTCCGCAGAGCCCGGGAAGCCCGCTATGCCACGCCCCGTCTCAGGGGCTGTCAATTCGCCACCTCGAGGTCGGGTACCACCTTGCGCAGCTCGTCCGCGTCGAGTGCGCCCGCGCGGAGCAGCACCGGCACCTTGCCCGTGACGTCGACGATCGACGACGGGACGATGCCGGGGGTCGGGCCGCCGTCCAGGTAGACGGAGACGGAGTCGCCGAGCATCTCCTGCGCGGCGTCGCAGTCCTCGGGGGCGGGGTGTCCCGTCAGGTTGGCCGAGGAGACGGCCATCGGGCCGACCTCGGTGAGCAGCTCGATGGCGACGGGGTGCAGCGGCATGCGGATGGCGACGGTGCCGCGGGTGTCGCCGAGGTCCCACTGCAGGGACGGCTGCTGCTTGGCGATGAGGGTCAGGGCGCCCGGCCAGAACGCGTCGACGAGCTCCCAGGCCATCTCGGAGAAGTCGGTGACCAGGCCGTGCAGCGTGTTCGGGGAGCCGATCAGGACGGGCGTGGGCATGTTGCGGCCGCGGCCCTTGGCGTCCAGCAGGTCGGAGCACGCCTCCGGGGAGAAGGCGTCGGCGCCGATGCCGTAGACCGTGTCGGTGGGCAGCACGACCAGTTCGCCGCGGCGGACGGCGGACGCGGCCTCGCGCAGACCGGTCGTACGGTCGGTCGCGTCGTTGGTGTCGTATCGCCGTGCCATTAGTCCGGACTCCTCACTGAAAAACTGACACTGATGAACTGGGCCGTCGGGGCCGTCGTCACGGCATCGCCTTGCGGGCGGTGGCGAAGCGCGGGCGGTTGTTGAGGTCGGGGTGGTCGGCCGCGTCGGCCCAGCCGCGTTCCTCGGTGAAGATCCACGGGACCTGGCCGCCCTGGGTGTCCGCGTGCTCGATGACGACCACTCCCCCGGGCCGAAGCAGCCGGTGCGCGGTGCGCTCGATGCCGCGGATCAGTTCCAGGCCGTCCTCGCCGGAGAAGAGGGCGAGCTCGGGGTCGTAGTCACGGGCTTCAGGGGCGACGTACTCCCACTCGGTGAGCGGGATGTACGGCGGGTTGGAGATCACGAGGTCGACCTGTCCGTCGAGCTCGGGAAAGGCCTCCCTGGCGTCCCCGCGCACGAGTTCGACCCTGGACCCCTCGACGTTCTTCCGCGTCCATTTCAGGGCGTCCTCGGACAGCTCCACGGCGTGCACCCGCGAGCGCGGGACCTCCTGCGCCATGGCGAGGGCGATGGCGCCCGAACCGGTGCACAGGTCGACGATGAGCGGTTCGACGACGTCCATCGCGCGGACGGCGTCTATGGCCCACCCGACGACGGACTCGGTCTCCGGACGCGGCACGAAGACACCGGGGCCGACCTGCAGCTCCAGGTACCGGAAGAAGGCCCGGCCCGTGATGTGCTGCAACGGTTCGCGGGCCTCGCGGCGCGCGACCGTCTCCCAGTAGCGGGCGTCGAAGTCGGAGTCCTTGACGGAGTGCAGCTCGCCCCGCTTCACGCCGTGCACGAAGGCGGCGAGCTCCTCCGCGTCGTTGCGCGGCGAGGGCACGCCGGCGTCGGCCAGCCGCTGGGTGGCCTGGGCCACTTCCGCGAGCAGCAGGTTCACGCTGGTCCTCCGGGGACGGGTCGTACGAGCGGGTTTGCTTACGCGGCGGCGAGCTTGGCGGCGGAGTCGGCGTCGACGCAGGCCTGGATGACCGGGTCGAGTTCACCGTCGAGCACCTGGTCCAAGTTGTACGCCTTGAAGCCGACGCGGTGGTCCGAGATCCGGTTTTCCGGGAAGTTGTACGTACGGATCTTCTCGGAGCGGTCGACCGTGCGGACCTGGCTGCGGCGGGCGTCCGCGGCCTTGCTCTCCGCCTCTTCCTGGGCCGCGGCGAGGAGCCTGGAGCGCAGAATACGCATCGCCTGCTCCTTGTTCTGGAGCTGGCTCTTCTCGTTCTGGCAGGAGGCCACGACGCCGGTGGGCAGGTGCGTGATGCGGACCGCGGAGTCGGTCGTGTTGACGGACTGGCCGCCGGGGCCCGACGAGCGGTAGACGTCGATGCGCAGGTCGTTGGCGTGGATCTCGACGTCGATCTCCTCGGCCTCGGGCGTCACGAGGACACCGGCCGCCGAGGTGTGGATGCGCCCCTGCGACTCGGTGGAGGGCACGCGCTGCACACGGTGCACGCCGCCCTCGTACTTCAGCCGCGCCCAGACGCCCTGGCCCGGCTCGGTCGCGCCCTGGCCGCCCTTGGTCTTCACGGCGACCTGGACGTCCTTGTAGCCGCCGAGCTCGGACTCGGTAGAGTCGATGATCTCGGTCTTCCAGCCGATGCGCTCCGCGTACCGCAGGTACATGCGCAGGAGGTCGCCGGCGAACAGGGCGGACTCGTCGCCGCCCGCGCCCGCCTTGATCTCCAGGATGACGTCCTTGTCGTCGGACGGGTCACGGGGCACGAGCAGCAGCCGCAGCTTCTCGGTGATCTCATCGCGCTGCCGCTCCAGGTCCTTGACCTCGGCGGCGAAGTCCGGGTCGTCGGCCGCGAGCTCGCGCGCGGTCTCGATGTCCTCCCCGGTCTGCTTCCAGGAGCGGTACGTCGCGACGATCGGGGTCAGCTCGGCGTAGCGCTTGTTGAGCTTGCGCGCGTTGGCCTGGTCGGCGTGGACCGACGGGTCCGCGAGCTTCCGTTCGAGATCGGCGTGCTCGCCGATCAGTTCCTCGACCGCCTCGAACATCGGGGGCTCCTGGTCTTCTGCGCGGTGGTTCTCCGCGAAATTGGCTGCGGGACGGCAAAAGCGCCGGTCCCGGCCACCCCCTCGTGAGGGCGGCCGACGACCGGCGCAGTGGCTCGCTACTTCTTGGCGGAGCCGGCCTTGCCGAAGCGGGCCTCGAAGCGGGCCACACGGCCACCGGTGTCGAGGATCTTCTGCTTGCCCGTGTAGAACGGGTGGCACTCGGAGCAGACCTCGGCACGGACGGTGCCGCTGGAGATCGTGCTGCGGGTGGTGAACGACGCGCCACAGGTGCAGCTGACCTGCGTCTCGACGTACTCGGGGTGGATGTCGCGCTTCAAGGTGTCTCCTAGTTTCGGGAGGGCGCCGGGTCGTACGTGCGGATTGCTCGTACGTGAACCGGGGCCGACGTACCAGTCTGCCAGGACCGGCCGTATCTCCCAAAACCGGGGTGGAGGCCGATCTATTCCTGGCGGGGCCCGGGCGGTCCTTCGCCCTGCTCAGTGGCTGGAGACCACGTCACCCGCGTCGCCCTTGTCGCCCGCGGACTTCTCCGTGGCGGACTTGGGGATGGGCTTGTCGGCCCGGAGCGCGTCCCAGACCTGCTGGTCGGCCTTCTCCAGGGGCAGCACGCGGTTGGGGTCGTTCGGGTCGTACTGGATGGGCAGCGTGACCATCTTCATGTCGCCCGCACCGATGCCCTTGAGGCCGTTGGCGAAGCTCGCGAGGGACTTGACGTCGTTCAGGTCGGAGTCGGTGGTGACGGCGCTGGTCGCATCGTCCGCGAGGTCGAACAGCTTCTTCGGGTTGCTGAAGACGCCGACGTCCTTGACCTGGTCGAGGAGGGCCTTGATGAAGGCCTGCTGGAGCTGGATGCGGCCGAGGTCGCTGCCGTCGCCGACGCCGTGCCGGGTGCGGACCAGGCCGAGGGCCTGCTCGCCGTTCAGGGTGTGGGTGCCGGCGTCCAGGTCGAGGTGGCTGTCCTTGTCGTGGATGGCCTTCTTCGTGGTGATGTCGACGCCGCCGAGGGTGTCTATGAGCTTCTTGAAGCCCGTGAAGTCGACCTCTACGTAGTGGTCCATCCGGATGCCGGACATCTTCTCGACGGTCTTGACGGCGCAGGCGGGGCCCCCGACCTCGTACGCCGTGTTGAACATCTGCCGCTGCCCGCCGGGCTCGGTCTTCCCGTCCTCGGTGGTGCAGTCGGGCCTGGATATGAGGGTGTCGCGGGGTATGGAGACGACGCTGGCCTTCTTGTGGCCCTTGTAGACGTGGACGATCATCGCCGTGTCCGAGCGGGCGGCGCCCTCGTCCTTGCCGTACTTGGCGTTGTCGCCGGAGCGGGAGTCGGAGCCGAGGACGAGGATGTCCTGGGAGCCGTTGTCGACGTCCAGGGGGCGGTCGGTGCCGAGAGCGGCGTTGATGTCGACGCCCTTGATGTTGCCGTTGAGCTTGAAGTACACGTAGCCGAGGCCGGTGCCTCCGAGGACGGCCACACCCGCGGCGGTCCAGGCCGTGACGACGAGCACCTTCTTGCGCGTACTGCGCGGCTTGCGGCGGCGGCCCCGCTTGCCGCGCTTCGGCGCGTCGGCGGCCCTGCTCTCGTCGGTCATGCGCTCCTCAGTCCCGTCGCTCGGCTACCCCCTGCTTTCAGGGTCAGATCGGTGTGTCGTCACTAGTCAGACGGCAAAACCGCTTGAAGGGTTGCACAGCGCATTGTGCGCGCCCCCGACACCGCCAGTGACCGACCGTGTACCCCCGCCCTACGATTTCAGGCCTCACCTGCGGCTTTTTCCGCCACAGAACTACCGCCCGTGACCGTGAGAATCTCTTATGTGTGTGGCCAAGGTCTCTCATCCGACGCATCGCGCACCAAAAGGGCCGCCCCGTCACAGCTGTGACGGGGCGGCCCTGTGGACTGCTGAGGACGACTAGTCGTTGCCGTTGCCCGGCGTCGGCGTCGTCTTCTGGATCTGCAGCAGGAACTCGGCGTTCGACTTCGTCTGCTTCATCTTGTCCAGGAGCAGCTCGATCGCCTGCTGCTGGTCGAGCGCGTGCAGCACGCGACGCAGCTTCCAGGTGATCGCGAGCTCGTCGGAGCCGAGCAGGATCTCTTCCTTGCGGGTGCCGGACGCGTCGACGTCCACCGCCGGGAAGATGCGCTTGTCGGCGAGCTTCCGGTCGAGCTTGAGCTCGGCGTTGCCGGTGCCCTTGAACTCCTCGAAGATGACCTCGTCCATGCGCGAGCCGGTGTCCACGAGCGCCGTGGCGAGGATGGTCAGCGAGCCGCCGTCCTCGATGTTGCGCGCGGCACCGAAGAAGCGCTTCGGCGGGTAGAGGGCCGTCGAGTCGACACCACCGGACAGGATGCGGCCGGAGGCCGGGGCGGCGAGGTTGTACGCACGGCCCAGACGCGTGATCGAGTCGAGCAGCACGACGACGTCGTGACCCAGCTCCACGAGGCGCTTGGCGCGCTCGATGGCGAGCTCCGCGACCGTGGTGTGGTCCTCGGCGGGGCGGTCGAAGGTCGAGGAGATGACCTCGCCCTTCACCGACCGCTGCATGTCGGTGACCTCTTCCGGACGCTCGTCGACCAGGACGACCATCAGGTGGCACTCGGGGTTGTTGTGCGTGATCGCGTTGGCGATCGCCTGCATGATCATGGTCTTGCCGGTCTTCGGCGGGGCCACGATCAGACCGCGCTGTCCCTTGCCGATGGGCGCGACGAGGTCGATGATGCGGGTGGTGAGCACGCCCGGGTCGGTCTCCAGACGGAGCCGGTCCTGCGGGTAGAGGGGCGTCAGCTTGTTGAACTCCGGTCGCCCGCGCCCGGATTCGGGCGCCATGCCGTTCTGGGAGTCCAGGCGGACGAGCGCGTTGAACTTCTCGCGGCGCTCGCCGTCCTTGGGCTGCCGGACCGCGCCGGTGACGTGGTCGCCCTTGCGCAGACCGTTCTTGCGGACCTGGGCCAGCGAGACGTAGACGTCGTTGGGACCGGGGAGGTAGCCCGACGTACGGATGAACGCGTAGTTGTCGAGGATGTCCAGGATGCCCGCGACGGGGATCAGGACGTCGTCCTCGGAGACCTGCGGCTCGTTGCCGAAGCCCTGCTCGTCGCGGCCACGACGGCCACGGCGGTCGCGGTAGCGCCCGCGGCGTCCGCGACGCCCGCCCTCGAAGTCGTCCCCGTCCTCGTCGGCCCGCGGGCCGTTGTCCCGCTGACGGTCCTGCCGGTCCTGACGCCCGCCGCCGCCCTGCTGCTGACGGTCCTGGCGGTCCTGACGGCCGCCGCCCTGCTGGTCGTCGCCCTTGTTGCCGCGGCGGTCGCGGTCACGGCCGCGGCCCTGCCGGTCACGGCGCTCGCGACGGCCCTCGCCGCCGTTGTCGCCGGAGCCGTCGTTGCCCTTGTCGCCCTTGGCGCCCTTGTCGTCGGACGCGTCGCCCGAGGTGTCGCCCTTCGCCTCGGCGGCGACCGTCTCCGGGCTGCCCGCCTCCGCGGTGGCCCGGCGCCGGCGGCGCTCGGCCGGCGGCTGGTCCTCTCCGCCGCGCTCACCCTCGCTCGCGCGGGCGCCGGCGGGCTGACCGGGGATGTCGATCTGCTGCTGGGCCGCGGCCTTGTCGGCCTTGCCCTCGGACTTGCCGTTCGCGGCCTTGGCGCTCGCCTTGGCGGCGGGCTCGGCGTCCTCACCCGTGCGGGCCTTCGAGGTGGCACGGCGCTTGGGCTTGGTCTCGGTGGTGTCCCCCGAGGAGGCGGCGCTCTTCGCCGGGGCTCCGCCCCCTGCCTGCGCCTCCTTGATGACCTCGATCAGCTGGCTCTTGCGCATGCGCCCGGTGCCCTTGATCCCAAGGCCCGATGCGACCTGCTGCAGTTCCGCCAGCACCATGCCCTCGAGGCCGGTGCCGCGGCGCCGCCTCGACCCGGCCGAAGCACCGGTGGCAGGCGCCGCGGAGGCGTCCGTGGCGGGCGTGTCGGCAGTCACGCCCATCAGATCGGTGGTGTCGCTCACGAAGGGTCCTTCCCTGGAGCGGACGTCGGCCTGTCTGGCTCGGCGACCGGTTGTGCTGTCCGGCGGTCGGTCCTTGCATTCTGTGGACCGTGCCGGGGCGGTGGTCCGCCAACGCGGCGGAAGAATTCATTGGTGATGGCGATTCCCGGTGCGGTGCCACTGAAGTGCGGTGTCACCCGGCTCGGTCACGCCGGTTCCGGAGCGTGCTCAGGACCGCTCAGTGCAGGGCACGAAGCAGTTTGGGAGGCTCCCGGAAGAATGGTTGTCCCGGACGGGGACACAAAGCACCTCGCCATGGTGAGGTCGGGTGCAGACTTGAGATTAACACTACCGGATCCAACAAACATTCCCCCTCTCAGGATCGGGACACCCCGAATCCCTTCGTTCACTGCGTCAGGGCGCGAGCGGCAGCACGCTCGCTCCGGAGGCGTCGAGCTCCAGGCGGTTGGCCGCCCAGCCCTCTCCCGCCAGTCGTGCGACCTTGTCGGCCGCACTGTCTTCGGCCAGCGCGAGGACCGTGGGTCCCGCGCCGGAGATCACCGCGGGCACGCCGTCGGCGCGCAGCCGCTCCACCAGGGCGGCGCTCTCCGGCATGGCGGGAGAGCGGTACTCCTGGTGCAGACGGTCCTCGGTGGCGGGCAGCAGCAGCTCGGGGCGCCTGGTCAGGGCCTCGACGAGCAGGGCCGCACGGCCCGCGTTGGCGGCCGCGTCGACGTGCGGGACGGTGCGCGGCAGCAGGCCGCGGGCCGTCTCGGTGAGGACGGGCTTTCCGGGGACGAAAACCACCGGAACGATGGAATCGACGGGCTCCATCCTGATCGCGCGGGCGGTGCCCCCGTCCATCCAGGAGAGCGTGAAGCCGCCGAGCAGACAGGCGGCGACGTTGTCGGGGTGGCCCTCGATCTCGGTGGCCAGCTCGAGCAGCGCGGCGTCGTCGAGCCTGGCCTCGCCGCCTATGGTCACGGCGCGGGCGGCGACGATGCCCGCGCAGATGGCGGCGGACGACGAGCCGAGGCCCCGGCCGTGCGGGATGCGGTTGGCGCAGACGATCTCGAGGCCGCGCGGCTGTCCGCCGAGCAGGTCGAAGGCGGTGCGCAGGGAACGCACCAACAGATGCGACTCGTCGCGCGGGAGGGTTTCACTGCCCTCGCCGGCGATGTCGATGTTCAGGCCGGAGTCGGCCACCCGGACGACGACGTCGTCGTACAGACCCAGCGACAGGCCCAGGGCGTCGAAGCCCGGACCGAGGTTGGCGCTGGTGGCGGGGACGCGCACCCGGACGGCGGCGGCGCGGAACGCGGGACCGGCCATCGCTCGATGACTCTCCTTGAGCTGCGTGTTTTTGAGGCTGCGTATTTTCGGTACGTGCCACATGTACGGAACACCCGAAGGCCGCGAACAACGGCGGCACCGCGGCATATGCGGCGGGGCGGGTCGGTACAGCCTATCGAAGGAAGGTTCTGTGGCGACATAGGGCGCACAGGAGGCGCACGATGCGTGTCGTAAGCCCCCTGTGCCACCCCCTGTACAGGGTCGCGGGTTTCGTCGGCCCGCTGGGTTACGCGAGGCCGAGGCGTTCGGCCGCGGCGGCCGCGTCGACCGGGACGGTGACCGGCTGCGGAGCACCCGCGACGGCCCAGTCCGGGTCCTTCAGGCCGTTGCCCGTCACCGTGCAGACGATCTTCTGGCCCTTGTCGACCTTGCCCTGCTCGGCGGCCTTCAGGAGGCCGGCGACCGACGCGGCCGACGCGGGCTCCACGAAGACACCCTCCTGGGACGCCAACAGCTTGTAGGCGCGCAGGATCTCACGGTCCGTCACCTCGTCGATGAAGCCGCCGGACTCGTCGCGCGCGGCGAGCGCGTGCTGCCACGACGCGGGGTTGCCGATGCGAATCGCGGTGGCGATCGTCGAGGGGTCCTTGACGACCTCGCCGCGCACGATGGGCGCGGAGCCGGAGGCCTGGAAGCCCCACATCCTGGGGGTACGGGTCGACACCGCGTCGGCCGCGTACTCCTTGTAGCCCTTCCAGTAGGCCGTGATGTTGCCGGCGTTGCCGACGGGAAGGACGTGGATGTCCGGCGCGTCGCCGAGCGCGTCGACGATCTCGAACGAGCCGGTCTTCTGGCCCTCGATGCGGAACGGGTTCACCGAATTGACCAGCGCCACCGGGTAGTTCTCCGACAGGGCTCGAGCGAGGTTCAAGCAGTCGTCGAAGTTGCCGTCGACCTGGAGGATCTTCGAGCCGTAGACGAGCGCCTGGCCCATCTTGCCGAGCGCGATCTTGCCCTGCGGCACGAGGACCGCGCAGACCATGCCGGCGCGTACGGCGTAGGCCGCCGCGGACGCCGAGGTGTTGCCGGTGGAGGCGCAGATGACGGCCTTGGCGCCCTCCTCCTTGGCCTTGGTGATCGCCATGGTCATGCCGCGGTCCTTGAAGGACCCCGTGGGGTTGGCGCCCTCGACCTTGAGGTGGACCTCGCAGCCCGTGCGCTCGGAGAGCACCTGTGCCGGCACGAGCGGCGTGCCGCCCTCCCGGAGCGTCACGACCGGCGTGGTGTCGGATACCGGAAGACGGTCCCGGTACTCCTCGATGATTCCGCGCCACTGGTGGGTCATTGCTGCTTACTCCCCTTCAACCCGCATGATGCTGGCGACACCACGCACGGTGTCGAGATTGCGCAGCGCCTCGACGGTGCCGCTGAGGGCGGCGTCGGGCGCGCGGTGGGTGACGACGACGAGGGAGGCCTCGCCGTCCTTGCCCGTCTGACGGACCGTATCGATCGATACGCCGTGCTCGGCGAAGACCGTCGCGACCTGGGCGAGGACGCCCGGCTTGTCGGCCACGTCGAGGCTGATGTGGTAGCGCGTGACGACCTCGCCCATGGAGCTCACGGGCAGCTGGGTGTACGCGGAGTCGCCGGGCCCGGTGGCCTCGGCGAGCTTGTTGCGGCAGACGGCGACGAGGTCGCCGAGGACGGCGGACGCGGTGGGCGAGCCACCGGCGCCGGGCCCGTAGAACATGAGCTGTCCCGCGGCCTCCGCCTCGACGAAGACGGCGTTGTACGCACCCCGCACGGATGCCAGCGGATGGCTGAGCGGAATCATCGCCGGATGCACGCGCGCGGTGACGGATTCACCGTCGGCCGCGCGCTCACAGATGGCGAGCAGCTTGATGGTGCAGCCCATCCGTTTCGCGGAGGCGAAGTCGGCGGCGGTGACCTCGGTCATGCCCTCGCGGTACACGTCGTCGAGGCGCACGCGCGTGTGGAAGGCGATGCCGGCGAGGATCGCGGCCTTGGCGGCGGCGTCGAAGCCCTCGACGTCGGCGGTCGGGTCGGCCTCGGCGTACCCCAGCGCGGTGGCCTCGTCGAGGGCCTCCTGATAGCCCGCCCCCGTCGTGTCCATCGCATCGAGGATGAAGTTCGTGGTTCCGTTCACGATGCCGAGGACGCGGTTGACCTTGTCACCGGCGAGGGACTCGCGCAGCGGCCGGATCAGCGGGATGGCCCCGGCGACGGCGGCCTCGTAGTACAGATCCCGCCCGTGCTCGACGGCGGCGGCGTGCAGCGCGGCGCCGTCCTGGGCGATGAGCGCCTTGTTCGCGGAGACGACGGAGGCACCGTGCTCGAAGGCGGTGGTGATCAGCGTCCGGGCGGGCTCGATCCCCCCGATCACCTCGACGATGACGTCGATGTCCCCACGCTTGACCAGAGCGGTCGCGTCGGTGGTGATCAGTGACGGATCGATTCCCTCACGCACCTTGGAGGGGCGACGGACGGCGACCCCGGCGAGCTCCACCGGGGCGCCGATCCTGGCTGTGAGGTCGTCGGCGTGCGTCGTCATGATGCGCGCCACCTCTGAGCCGACAACCCCACAGCCCAGCAGCGCCACCTTCAGCGGACGCGTACGCATCATCCGACCTCACTTCTCATACATCTACGGTGGGACCAGTCTCACCCACCGGAACGGACTTTCTGTCCATCGTCCGGATCGTGAGACACCTATTTCATCATGCGTCAGTCAGCCGACGTCGAGACGGAGGAGGTCCTCCTCCGTCTCACGCCGGACGATCACCCGCGCCTCGCCGTCGCGCACGGCGACGACGGGCGGGCGAAGCGCGTGGTTGTAGTTGCTCGCCATCGAGCGGCAGTACGCGCCGGTCGCGGGCACGGCGATCAGATCACCGGGCGCGAGATCCGCAGGAAGGAAAGCATCTCGTACGACGATGTCACCACTCTCGCAGTGCTTGCCCACGACACGCACCAGGACGGGCTCGGCGTCGGAGGAGCGGGAGACGAGCGCGACGGTGTATTCGGCGTCGTACAGCGCGGTGCGGATGTTGTCGGACATGCCGCCGTCCACGGACACGTACGTCCGCAGCCCTTCGAGGGGCTTGATGGTCCCGACCTCGTAGAGGGTGAAGGCGGTGGGTCCGACGATGGCGCGCCCCGGCTCGACGGAGATGCGGGGCGTCCGCAGCTTCGCCGCGGCACACTCCCTCGTGACGATCTCGTTCAGCGCCGTGGCGATCTCGTGCGGCTCGCGGGGGTCGTCGTCGGAGGTGTAGGCGATGCCGAGCCCGCCGCCGAGGTCGATCTCGGGCAGCTCGACGCCGTGCTCGTCGCGCACCTCGGCGAGCAGCTGCACGACGCGGCGGGCGGAGACCTCGAACCCGGCCATGTCGAAGATCTGCGACCCGATGTGCGAGTGAATCCCGATGAGCTCCAGCGAATCGAGCTTGAGCGCCCGCCGCACGGCCTCGGCGGCCTGCCCGCCCGCGAGCGCGATGCCGAACTTCTGATCCTCGTGGGCGGTGGCGATGAACTCGTGGGTGTGCGCTTCCACACCCACGGTCACGCGGATCTGCACGCGCTGCCGCTTGCCGAGCCGCTCGGCGATGTGCGCGACGCGGACGATCTCCTGGAAGGAGTCGAGCACGATGCGGCCGACGCCGGCGGCGACGGCGCGCTCGATCTCGTCGGGCGTCTTGTTGTTCCCGTGGAAGGCGATGCGCTCGGCGGGCATCCCGGCGTCGAGGGCGGTGGCGAGCTCGCCCCCGCTGCACACGTCGAGGTTGAGCCCCTCCTCGTGCAGCCACCGCACGACGGCACGCGACAGGAACGCCTTCCCGGCGTAGAAGACATCGGCGTCGCTGCCGAAGGCGTCGCGCCAGGCCTGGCACCGGGCGCGGAAGTCGGCCTCGTCGATGAAGTAGGCGGGCGTACCGAACTCCTCGGCGAGCCGCGTCACTTCGATCCCACCCGTGCTCACGACCCCTTCGGGGCCACGGGTGACGGTACGGGACCAGACCTTGGGGTCCAGCGCGTTGAGGTCGGCGGGCGGCGCGCTGTAGTGCCCCTCGGGAAGCACGTCGGCGTGGCGGGGACCTGCGGGGTGGGCGGAACGGCTCATGGCTGTGGTGTCTCGTCTCTTACGGGGTGACGGCCGGGTGGCGGGGGCGGGGCGACGGGGCGGGCGGGAGGTCCGCGTGCGGTATGTGCTGCCGCACGGGGTGCCGCCTGTCGCTCTGCCGCTCACTCACGGATGTCACAGGAATTCGGGTGCGTTGATGCCGAGCAGGGACAGGCCACCGGCGAGCACCGTCCCGGCGGCTTCGGCGAGGGCCAGCCGGGCGCGGTGGGCGGCCGAGGGTTTCTCGTCACCGCGCGGCAGGACGGCGAAGGCTGCTTCCTGCGGGGCACTCTGCGGGGCGCTCTGAAAGGCCAGGAACGCGTCAGCGATGACGACGAGGTACCTGGCGAGTCGGTCCGGGGCGCGGTGGCGCGCTGCGGAGGCGAGGGTGGCGGGGTAGTCGCCGAGGGCGGTGAGGAGGGCGTCGGCCAGGGGGGCCGCCGGGTCGGCCTCCATGTCGACGTCCGGGTCGGCGGCGAAGCCGAGGGCGGCCGCGTTGCGGGTGAGGGCGCGGGTGCGGGCGTAGGCGTAGCGGACGCGGAAGAGGGGGTTGCTCTCGCGCTGTACGAGGTGGTCGTCGCCGCCTTGCTCCGGGGTCACGCGGGGGTGGTCGTGCGGGGCGGGGTGGAGCAGCGCCCAGCGGGCGGCGTCGCGGCCGAGGCGGAGGACGGCGTCGGCGGGCGCGGGGGCCGGGACGGGGCGGAGGGTGGGGAGGGGTTCGGGGGGCCGACCGTACGCGTCGATGCGTACGTCGAGGGCGTCGATGGCGTCCGCCCGGGCCGGGTCGGGCTGCTCGTCGCAGGTGACGCGGACCAGGACGCCCTGCGAGCGCAGGATGCGGCGGGCGCTGTCGGCGAGGACGGCGGCCCGGAGGTCACGGGGGACGTGGAGCTGGGCGACGTCGCCGGTGTCGGGGTGGACGTGGCCGTAGCAGCGGCCGCGCTCGTGGATCTCGCGCACGAGGGCGGCGGCGCGGGCGCGGGCGTCCGTGAGCGTGATGTTCAGGAACCCTGGCCCGGTGATGTCGACACCGGCGATGCCGGGCTCGGCGGCGAGTCGCGCCGAGAGCACCTCGGCGACGTCCCGCGGTGCGCGTCCGGCGGCGCGGGCGATCTGGAGGGCGACGTTGGTGGCGAAGTCCCCGCGCCCTCCGGGCCGGGGCCGCTCGACCCGCACGCTCCCCGCCTCCACGGACGCCGCCACGTCCACGCTGAGCTCCCCGGCATCGACGGCACGACGCGTGGCGCGCAGCACGGTGCGGGAGAGCTCGACGGGGGTCACGGGTCCAGCGTATGGGAGGAGGGGGGTGGGTATGCGAGTCGGTTTCGGGGATGGTCCGGGATGTGGACGGAGGGGGCGGCGCGACGGCTGGGCCGGGCCTCGGTCTGCGGCGGGCCTTCGTGCGGGGGCTGCGAGCGGAGCCCGCGGTCGGCGGAGGCCAACGCCAAGCCCTTGAGGCAATTGCACAGCCGCCGGGCTGTCCGAGGGCTCCGACCGCGGGGCGAGGGGCTTCGGCCGCGGGGCGAGGGACCGACTCAGTCACCGTCCTGCACGGCACACGGCACACGGCACACCCGCAACCTCGCGAACACGCCACCCATGCCACCTACGCCACGCCACGCCCCAGCACCCCACGCGCTACTGCTCCGCCGACGCCCCACTCCCCGCACCACCACGACCAAGATCACGCCCGACCGTGACGCCCTCCCGCACTCTTTCCCCACCGGCTTCGGGTTCACCGTCCCCCTCAGACTCCGGCTCCCCCTCCCCCACACTGCCCCGCTTCCCTTTCCCCTCCGCCGAGATCAACTGGCGGACGACGCCGACCAGTTCGCTCGGCTCGAAGGGCTTGGCCAAGAAGGCGTCGACACCCACATCGAGGCCACTCTCGACCTCGTACTGCGTGCACGCGCTGATGACGACGATGGGGAGGTCACGAGTCCGCGCGTCGGACCGGAGACGCGCCGCGGTCCGCAGCCCGTCGAGCCGGGGCATCACGACGTCGAGGGTGACCACGTCGGGCTGGACCTGCTGCACGACGTCCAGGCATTCGACACCATCGGCCGCGGTCACGACCTCGTAGCCCTCCAGCTCGAGGTTGACCCTGATCAGCTGCCGGATGACCTTGTTGTCGTCCACAACAAGCACACGGCCGGGCACGCCTGGCACAACTCGAGAGTAGGTCCGCGCCCACCACCGCGTCCCGGTTTTCCCTACTTCCGCCCCGTGCGGCCCGCCCGGCCACCGCTCCCCTCCACCCCGGGACACCCCCTCCCCCGGCCCGCCCCGGGAGCAGGGAAATACCTGTTCATGGCGAGCCCCGGAGAGCTGGTAGGGTTCTACCCGTCACCGCGCAAGCCGCGCTGATACGCCCCCGTAGCTCAGGGGATAGAGCAACGGCCTCCGGAGCCGTGTGCGCAGGTTCGAATCCTGCCGGGGGCACCCTTCATACGGTGCCCAAAGACCCCGCCATCAGCGGTTTCGCTGAGAACGGGGTCTTCGCGTATGTACAGCCGTACGCAGGCAGACGCCGCCGAAAGCAGCCGTTTGCCAGTGATCACGTTGTAATGACGTGTTGATCTTGAAGGGTTTCACGGCAGGTCAAAAGGCGTTTCGTCGACCCCTAAGCGTTACTCCGTGGACCATTCGTGGACAGACTGAAGTCCCCGGCGCTCGCGGGACAATCCGTTGGACTCGCAGCCGCACGCCCTGCGGTACGCGATGTAGGTACACAACTGCGCCGCGGTCGCCACTCCGCAGAAGCTCGCGGTGGGCAATCTCTTGATCGACTGAACGAAACTCCCAACCAGCCGGGCGGGGCGCCGTAGTAGCCTGCGCGCATCGCTCAAAACTAGGACACCGGGGGGGCAGCACGTGAACGTTCGGACCATCGCGCCGGAGGGGATGCCACGGCCCACCGGTGAGGATGGCCACACCCTTCTCGACGTCGTCTGGCAGCACTTCTCCGCCTCCCTTCGCTGGCCAACCTTCGATTACGTCGATCGGAAGCTGTACGCATCGGGCCTGAAGTTCGAAGAGGCCGTGCAACAGCTGTGCCCTGCACTGCTCCGGGGCGTAGACGCTGACCTGTGGCGGCTTCCGCAGGCCACGACGGAGCTGTCTCTGACGGTTGCTGGCGCTGCGAACTGCGCAGGTACCGGTCCTGCTACCCGGGTTTTCCTTGCCATGGTGCGGACTGCGGCTTCGATCGAGCCCCACTATCAGCCCGAGGAGCCCGGTGCGCTGCCAGATCTGCGACTAGTCGACCTGGGGCCTGTGGCAGCTCCCGTCGATGTTGTGGCGCTGAACAAGAAGGTCACGTTTGCCGCCTTTGCTCTCGGGCTACACGAGCCCTGCTTCCGCGGAGGCAGCCACAACCATGAAGATCTCGACTGGACGCTGCGCTACGACCGAGACATTCGCCCGTTCGCTGACGTGGCCCAAGTGGACGAGTACTGGCGCATCCGTGAGCAAGTGCTGGGGCCAGCGCGAGTTGAGTCCGACAACACACCCTTCCGAAAGACCCCGGACCCCCTTCTCGCTCCGGCGCCCAAGACCACAGCGGCCGTCCCGATCGCGAAGTCGGAGTCGGCAAAGGCCATGCGTGTCACCTGCACACTGCATTCGCTGATCGCAGATGTCGCAGCCGAACGATTCAACGTCGGTCTCTACTACGACGCGGTCAGGAGTGCCTTCCAGGCGGTGGAGCACCGAGTCGCGACGCTCGTCGGCGTCAACGAGGTAGGTGAGAGGCTAATGGGTATCGCCTTGGGTAAACCGGCCCCTCAGATCACAGTTACCCGGTCCACAGGAAGCTCGCTGGAGAGCGAGCAGAACGGCATGCAGTTCCTGTTCAAGGGCGCGATGGGCGCGTTGCGCAACCCTCGCATGCACGGGCCAGACGAGAAGGACGCCCGCGATGAGGCCGAGGAGATGCTGGTCTTCGCCAGCTTCCTGATGCGGCGCCTCGACATTGAAGACGAGCGGCGCAAGGCCGCCACTTCGGGGCCGTGATCGCACGCCGCCTCTGAGCTGCCAGGTCCTATACGCAGGTAGGGGTCCCGGAACCATATGGGCCCGGGACCCCTACCTGTATTCATGTCTTCCTTCGCGTCCTACGTCACGGCCACCGGCTCCCTGACGAGGGCGCTAGGGCTCTCATACGGGACCAGGTTGCTGTGTCAGTCCGCTGAGTCCTCCCCGAGCCCCTGCATGATCCGGTCGTTCATCTCCTGCTCCTGACCGTCGATGCACTTGGCGTAGATCTTCAGAAGGACATCCACCGAGTGGCCCGCGCGAGCGGCGACCTCCGGGGCCGGGACACCGGAGTTGAGCCACTGGGAGACTCCCGCGTGACGGAGGTCGTACGGCCGGAAGGCGAGGACCGAGGACACCTGGTCGGGGACGAGGGCGAGTTCCCGCGCCTGCTTCCACGCACGCGAGTACGAGGAGGCCGCGATCACGTTGCCCCGCTCGCTGGAGAACAGCCGGCCGTCCTTCGCCGTAACGAACTCCTTCAAGTGTTCGCGCAGCAGGCGCACCAGCGGAGGCGGGATCGGCACGATGCGCACCTCGCCATCAGCGCGCTGTTTCAGCCCCCGCCGGTCATGCGCCTCGCCGGAGTCGGTCCACGCCTTCCCCGCCGAGGGGCGCGTCTCCGCCAGCTCGATGCGTCCCCAGCCGGACGCCGGAAGGGTGCAGTCGGACCGACGGAGCCCGAGCGCCTCGCCCGGCCGCATGGCCGCGTAGTACAGGCACCCGAAGAACGCCCGCAGCCGTCGGCCGCTTGCCCGCTCGAAGCCGCCCACATAGGTGAGCGCAGTCAGCAGCTCCCGAGCCTGCCGCGGATTGACCACCACCCGACGATCGACTTCCTGAACCGCGCGCTTGCCACGCTTGCGACGTACCCGGCTCAGCGGGTTGGACGTGAGGTGCTCCAGCTCCACCGCGTATTCGAGCGCATTGAATACCACCGCCCGCCGACGCCGATACGTCTGCGTCGCCGCAGGCTTGCCGTCTAGCCTCCGCCCCAGTCCGTCGATCAGCTCATGGACACGGGCGATCTCTTGCAGCTCTCCGACCGGAAGCGACGCCTTTTCGATCCAGCGGACAGCAGAGGCGATCTCTTCTGGCCGCTCCCGGTCTCTGCGCGGCACGGGCAGGAGGTACGAACGGAGCGCGCGACGCAAGGCCTCCGGGGTCGGCCGCCCCCGTCCCGGCTTGACGAGGACCGGGATGACTGTCGCCAGGGCATCGGTCATGCTGTCCCGATGCTTGGCCGATGCCTCCGCCCACCGTGCATCGACGTACTTGATCGCCAGGTCGAGGAAGGACAGGGCCGCCTTCCCACCCCGCAGGGAGTCGGGGAGGCCCGTCACCGTGTCGAACGGCTCGCCCTTGTCGAGTGCCCGCACGAGCTTGGCCCGGAAGCGATCGGCCAGCGCCTTCGTCTTGTGCGACTCACTGAACGGCTGACCGTCAACCACCCAGCGCACGAGGTAAGTCGGCTTCTTGGTGGTCTTGTTGACTGACAACTTCCACACAGAGACCTTGTACGACTTCACGAGGCCACCCCCTCCGCCCGCTCCTCCAACCAGTCGTTGAGCACGTCGCGCCGAACCCGCAGCTCACCGTTCGGCAGCCGTATGCAGGCCGGGGCGATACGGAGCTCCCGCCAGCGGTAGAAGGTGCGCCGGGAGATGCCGCCAAGCTCATCGAGCACCTGCCGAACGGTGAGGAGTTCGGCCGATTTCGTACGGGCGTCACGCGCCACGGGAAGCACCGCCCTCCCGTACCGAAGCAGCCAGGAGTGCCGCTTCCGGCGAGTAGCCGCGCCCGGCGTAGCGCCACTCGCCGACGGTGACCGTGGGCCGCGAGCCGACACCGAGGGCGGTTCGCTGCTCCTCCGCACGATGCTCTGCGCGAGCCTGCCGGAGTGCGGTCAGAGTGGTGGAGTAGCGACGCGACTTGCTGGAGAAGTGGCCGCCGTAGCCGAGCATGTGCGCCCAGCGTCGTAAGCCGAGCGGCGCGAAGTCCGGCAGGCCACCGAGCCACCAGCACGTGCTGATCATGCGGAGCACGTGGGCGCGTACGGGTAACAGGACCAGGTCCCGCGCCCCGTGAATACGACCGTCCACCGCGCCGGCGGTCTCGGCTCCCTTCGTCGCGTACTTGGCGATGTATCCGGCGACAGCCGCCGAGGTCAGCCGCTCCCCCGCCCCGAAGGCGGAGATAGGGCGTACGTCGATCTGCTCTCCGAACCTCAGCAAACGCGGGCCGACAATGTCCGGTCCGGGAGCCTGGAGCCGCACCCTCTCGGTAGCACCACGGACAGCCTGCAAGAGCAGGGCAGTCGTGGCCCAGCCTGGCGGAGCCGAGTTGGCCCCCTCCGGGCCGTCGAGGCGGATGACGGCATGGAAGTGGACCAGTCCGCGCCGTTGGTACTCGGCGACCTTGGCGTACGACAGCCGGGCGCTCTCGCCGAACTCCCCGCGGGAGACTCCAGCCGTCCGGGCGATCTCGCGGCGCAGCTCCAGGACGAAGCGGTGCCAGAGTCCGCCTGATTGCGCCTGCCAGAGCACGGCTCCGGCGTAGTCGTAACAGCGCGGGCAGAAAGGTTCCCCGAGCCGCGGGTCGTCGTCCGAGTGCCGTGCGTGGCACCCGGCGGGCGATCCATGCGGGCAGGGCTCCCCGGACTTGCGGGGTCGGCAAGCCCGCACGCGGCCGTCGCGCTCCCGGCGAGTGTGGACCGGGCCGAAGCCAGGAGCGGTGAGCGTCGCGAACACCCGAGGGTGGCCACCGACTTCCTCCCCCACGTTCTTGCCGCCGACCAGTCCGGCACGGATCAGTTGGTACGTGTCCGCCTGGTAGATGCGGGCGCACGTCGGGCAGACCGTCGCCCGACGGTTGCCGCAGGCGGTGAGCAGTCGGCCGCCGTAGACGTCCGAGTCGTACGAGAGGAGGGCCTCGCCAGTCGACGAGTCGACGACCGTGGCGGTGCCGACGAGGTGAATCGGGTTGGCGCAGCCCCCGAGGCGGATGATCTGGCGTCGCCAGGCCTCGAAGCCCGGCTCTCCGGCCCTGTCGATCAGCGCGGAGACGTCCTTCGGGAGGGTCAGGGAAGACGTGGTCATGGACGACCACCCCCGCCGAACGCCTGCCACATGACGGCAGAGATCCCTTGGGGCCGAGTCTTGGCACTGAAGCGAAGCGTCGGATCGGTGAGCCAGAGGGCGGCGGCGTGCGCCGGGCAGAGCCAGCGTTCGAAGCCGTCGAGTCCGACGAGAACGACCTGTTCCCGTCCGACGCAGGTCGGCTGTTCCCTGTCCCTCAGCTCGCATTCGAGCGGAGGAGATTTGCGCGGACGATGCGCGATGGACAAAGTGAGGGTGCTCCTTTCACTACTCACGTGGCGGATGGAGTGGGTTCCTGACGGGGTCGGGTTTGGCGACTTCGCGCCCCGTCGGGAGCCCGTTGTGCAGGCGCTGTTCAGCTGAGGCCGTGCGGGATGGGTCAGAAGCGGAGCCCTCCGAGGAAGGCGCCCAGGCCGGCGAGGACCGTGGCCACGAGGGGCGCGGCCATCGTCCGGGCGAGCAGGAAGCCGAAGGCCGAGCAGAGCAGCAGGTCGGCCCAGCGCAGGTAGCGGATGCGCAGCAGGAACCAGATGAGCAGTCCGAGCAGCAGCACCGCCGAGACGGACACGAGCACGGTGGACCCCTTTCACTTCGCGTCCAGCAGTTCGGGAAGGTGCGGGGTGAGGTGCGCGTACCCGGCCGCTATGGCTTCCGCGTCCGCTTCGGTGATCAGGTGGGAGCGGGCGCGTTCCCAGCCGTCGCCGGAGGCCAGCACAGCGGTACCGGCTTGTTCCGGCGTGATCGCCTGCGCTGCCTTGAGAGCGTCGGGGTTGAGGTCACCCAGGGCCATCTCTGCTGTGCCGGGGTCGGCGACGCGGTGGCAGACTCGCCCGCCGAGCTGGGCACGTAGGGCCGTGACTCCGGGCCCCAGGTCGGAGCCGACGCGTTGGCCGGCGACGACGAGGAAGACGCCGAGCGCCGCGCCGAGTTGGGCGAGCCGGATCAGCGCCGTACCGGCCGCGTGCGCTTCGTCCTTCTCGTTCCTGCTCGCGATGAGGAACAGTTCCGCAATCTCGTCGACGATGACGACCACCGGGACCGGCCGCTCCTGCTCCGGGAGGCCCCAGATGTTCCGGGCACGAGCCGCACGGCAGACGGTCATGCGGTCGAGGGTGAGGTCGACCAGCGCGGCCAGGAGCCTGACGGCTTGCTCACGGTTGGTTGCGAGCGCCGATAACCGCGGTTCGTACAGCGACAGTTCCATGCCGCCCTTGCAGTCGACGCCGACCAGGGCGACGGGTTGCGGCGCCAGGCCCGCCACGAGCGCGTTGATTAGGGTGGACTTCCCGGACCGGGTGGCGCCGACGATCAGCCAGTGCGGTATGCGGCGCAGGTCGATCACCCATGCGGCGCCGGTCTCCAGCGCACCGACCGCAACGCGGAGAAGCTGAACGGGCTCCCGCTGCTTCGGTATGCGCGGGTACGCCAACGGATCGGTGACCGAGGCCGTGATCCGGACCGTTCCCGGCTTCTGGGAAAGGACCCGGACCGCATGGACCTCCCAGGCTTCAGCCATGGCAGGCGCCGCCTTGACGAAGTCGTCCGGCACCTGGCCAGGAAGAAGACGCGCCAGCAACCAGAAGCCGCCGGCAGTCGGCCGTATGAACCCGAACCGGGGCACCAACGGCTGAGGCGGAGGCGCCCCCTTGCCGACGAGCCCCGACACGACCGTCAGAGCAGGACGGCGACTCACAGCCAGGCCGCACCCGGCCATCAGCGGACGCCACGTGCGGATGACGCGGCAGCACGCGACCGGGAACCCGAATAGGAGCCAGCAAGCGACTGGGTAGCGGCGGCGCAGGGCCGGGCCTGCGAGGAGCAGGCCCGACACCAGCACTGCGGCCACCACCAGGAACCAGCTCGGCCAGGTCGTTCCAGCCGAAGCGGTGGAGGCCAGCATCATCACTGCGTGGCCCCCTTCCCGGCTGGAGCCGGAGCGTTCAGGGGCCGGATCTCCGCCGCGCGGAAGGCGACGCCGTGTCGGCCGTCGTTCTCCCACGGCGTGGCCACCAAGTCCCGTACAGCCACGGGCATGCCGAGCTGCACGCCGCTGGGCTCACCAGGGACGTTCACGGTCACCACGTCGGCCGACGCGCCTGACATCAGGCACAGGCCTACCTGGTACACGGTCTTGCCCGTGTCGCGGTCAACGCGGAGCTGACCGGTCTCACGGTTCGCGATCCGCGGAGCAGGGGGAACGGCACAGATGATCCCCGTGAACTTCGCGGTGTCGATCGGAAGGCTTGCCACTTGATTGGACTCCTCATCCATCGCACCCGAAGGCCGACCCTCCGGGCTGCTTTACAACCCGTAGTACGGGTTGAGAGTCCAGAGTGACCACCCGTAGTACGGGTTGTCAACCGTCTTGGGATAGGGGACGCTGTTCACCGCAACGCACAAGCCGTCTACGACGGCGCACAGCTGATCGGGAACCACGGCCACGGAGGGCCTACATGCCGCCACAGAACACGCAGCCGAAGTACCGGCAGATCGCCGACTACCTGCGCGAAGGCATCCTGAACGGCACCTACCCGGCCGGCCAGCCGCTCCCCTCCGAGGAGACATTGGCCAAGCAGTTCGGCGTGACGCGCCCCACGGTCCGTCAGGGCCTCACCGAGCTGCGAGCATCCGGCCTCGTCGAGGTCATCATGGGGCGGGGCACGTTCGCCCGCTCACCCCAGAGCCGCCCCAGCCATACGCGCCCGCGCGGCATCCGACGCACGCCGGATGGAGGCTACGTCGAGGCCGACGGCATCCGATGGGCCAACGCCGAACCCCCCGTAGCCACCCGTACGGATGCCCCGCTCGCGCTTGCCGACCTGTTGCGCATCCCGCCGGGCGAGCCGATGTTCACGTACGACGCGTTGCAGACCGCCGACAACGGCCGTCTCCGCCAACTCCACCGCACGTACGTGCCGTTCTCCGTATTGATCGACACCAAGTACGAAGAGGAAGCGCCCCCGCCGGCCCCAGAGCTCTACGCATCACTCGCAGACCTGGGCCACGAACTCCACTTCACGGAGTACATCCGCACCCGCATGCCACTCCCGGACCAGGCCCAGGCGCTCAGGCTCCCCGAAGGCGTCCCCCTGCTCCACATCATCCGCGTGACACTCAGCGCGACAGAGAAGCCGCTCGCCCTGGAGGAATTCCACCTTCCAGGCGACGACTTGGAGCTTTCCTTCAGGCTGTAGCAGACGCCCAGTTGGCTCAGACTTTCTCTACTGGTTCAAGGCGGCTCGCTCCGCTCACCGCGCGCGGCCCGGCCCCCGGGCCGGGCCTGCGCTCCTGCCTCCGTCCCGCTCAGCCCGGCCGGCGCCCGTGCCGCGCACACGACATCAGCCGCTTGCTGGCGGGGAAGAGGTGCGTTGAGTTGGGCAGTTGGCTCCACGGCTTCAACGTGCCGTGCTGCTCACAGGTCCACTAAACGCCGTGAGGCCGGGGACAGGATGAGGCCGGGTACCTGTAAGCGGAGCAAGGCGCCCCCCCTCATCTGATGAGCGTGCGCAGGACAGGAACGCTGGTACCGGCGCTGGCCAAGCCTGCGATAACGGCGGCAGCCACAGAGCCGCCCGCGAATACCGACAAAGAACCCATGACCAGGCCAATGACGAGAGCTGTGAGCAGGACTACGGCGGTGTGAAGAGACAGAAACGGCGGGGGCGTGGGCTGGTTCTGCGGTGAGTCGCACGACTCCGAATGCTGAGTGGTCATGCTTCGACTGTCCATCAACAGGCGCCCTGACCTGCCCTGATCGAACAAAGTTGGAGAAGCCTGATCGACAGACCAACATCGCCGTACAGCTAGCGGCTGTTATGGAATGATCACCCCAATCCGCCATCGTTCAGAGGTGTTCAGTCAAGTCCACTGCTGTACAGGGGTGGGTGTTCTAGCCTGGTTCGCCACGACGCGACACGGGGCAGGCGAGATGGCACAGGTGTACGAGCCGCAGAGCGGCGCAGCCACGTACGAGAATTTGCTGGCAGAACAAGCCGCACAGCTGAAGTCCTTGAAAGTGCGAGCAGGAAACCCGTCCCTGCGGACGATTGAGAAGCGAGCCCTGGAGCTATTCGCTGATGAGAAGGTGTCCCTGCCGCCCGCCACGCAGAGTGCCCTACTCAATGGGAGCTACGCCGGGCGAGACAGGCTGATGTGGCTTGTGCGCACACTCCTGTCATGGGACAGATTCGGCAAGAAATGTGATCCACCGGGTTACGGCGATGCCGAGTTGGATGGATGGCACGATCGATGGGTAGCCACAACTGCGGCCAGGACGGCATATCGACGAGTTACCGCAGGAGCGCCCTCTGCCACGACTCGACAGGTGACCAACGGTGGGCTCGCACCGACTCCTTCGGGCTCGGCGGGTTTCAATCTGTCGCCTCCCGCTCATTGCATACACACTGTGAGCCCGCTTACTGACCCCCAAATCTTGACCGGGCATACCGGCTCCATCTGGCGAGCTACTTTCTCGCCCGACGGGCGCTTGCTTGCCGCGGCCGGCCATGAAGATGGAACGGTGTGGTTGTGGGACCCAGTGACTGGCCACCCTATTGACGAACCTTTGAACTGTGATCAATCCGGTGTGCTTGACCTGGATTTTTCGCCCGACGGATCCCTCCTAGTTACGGTCGGCGAAGAGGACGGGACAGTTCTGTTCTGGGACTGGGCTACCCGCCAACTCGTCGGCGAACCCCTCAGCGGCTATCAAGGCAACATTTGTGGAGTGCAATTCTCGCCTGACGGCCGCTTCATTGCCACGATCGACAATGACGGGACAGTACGGCTCTGGGACCCGACGACCCACCAACCCCTCGGTGAACCTCTCGTCGACCAGGAAAATCCTGCTCACTGTTTGAACTTTTCACCCGACAGTCGTCTCCTTGTCACTGGTGGTGAGGACGGGACGGTTCGATTGTGGGACCCGACGACGCGCCAGCTACTTGGCGAACCACTCACCGGCCACCAAGATCGGGTCTGGATTGCGGAGTTCTCGCCCAATAGCACACTGTTGGCGACGGCCGGAGAGGATGCGACAGCGAGGCTGTGGGACCCGGACACGGGCCGGCCGGTTGGTGAACCCCTCACTGGCCACCAAGGCATCGTGTGGGAAATGGAGTTCTTGTCAGATGGCTCGCTCCTCGCGACAGCTAGCGAGGACGGGACAGTGCGGCTGTGGAATCCGGCCACCGGTCAGCCCGTAGGTGATCCCCTCGTAGGCCATCAAGGCCGCGTCTTCTCGATGGTCTCATCGCCCGACGGCTTCCTCGCCACGGCTGGCGAGGACGGGACGGTGCGCCTGTGGAACCCTTTCACGCGCGAACCAATTGGCGAACCGCTCATTGGTCACCAAGGTGAGGCCTACTGTCTAGCCATCTCCTCGGGCGGCAGCTTTCTCGCAAGCTCAGGTGAGGACGGCACGGTCCTGCTGTACGAGCGACGTGCGTTCCCAGTGCGACCAGTTGATTCCCTTGCGGTAAAGGCTGTGATGCGTGCTGCTCAGGAAGGCAGCATGATGGCCTTGCCCCCTTTAAGATCCACGGGCCAAGTTCACGCTGTGGCGTTCTCACCTGACGGCAGCATCCTCGCCACTGCTGGCCAGGACGGGACGGCACGGCTGTGGGATCCGGCCACTCGCCAGCCCGTAGGTGGACCGCTCGTCGGCCATCAGGGCACGGTTCACGCTCTGGCGTTCTCACCCGACGGCGGCATCCTCGCCACTGCTGGCCAGGACGGGACAGTACGGCTGTGGAATCCGGCCACTCGCCAGCCCGTAGGTGGACCGCTCGTCGGCCATCAGGGCACGGTTCACGCTCTGGCGTTCTCACCCGACGGCAGCATCCTCGCCACTGCTGGCGAGGGCGAGGATGTAACGGTGCGGCTCTGGCACATGACCATCCACCAGCCTGTAGGCAAGCCGCTTGTCGGCCATCAGGGCACGGTTCATGCTGTGGCGTTCTCACCTGACGGCAACGTATTCGCCACTGCCGGCCAGGACGGGACCGTACGTCTTTGGAACCCGATCACTCGCCAGTCCGCCAGCGGAACACTCACCGGCCATCCGGGAAGGGTGCGCGATGTGGCGTTTTCGCCGAACAGTCGCTTTGTCGCCACCGCCAGTCAGGACACAGTACGGCTGTGGAATCGATCCACCCACCTCACGCTCAACGTGGGCCAATGCCAGGTCTTGTGGTTGGCGTTTTCCCCTGACAGCTCCCTAATCGCCACGGCCAGCGAAGATGGCGTGGTGCGTCTGTGGGATCCCGGTACCCGCCGGCCCATCGGCCAACCTCTCACTGGCCACCAGAAGGCGGTCTGGGATGGTGCGTTCTCGCCCGACGGTTCCCTTCTCGCCACGGTCGGCGACGACCACACGATCCGACTGTGGACGACTCCCGTGATACATAGCGCTCGGTACAAACGGAAAGGGCATGGAAATGGCTAGGCGGTTTCGTTTGGATCATCGTGCGGACCAGAGGAAGATGCCGGCGATGTGGAGTCCGGCCAGGTAGATGGTCGCTGTCTTCTCGTAGCGGGTGGCGATGCCTCGCCATTGCTTGAGGCGGTTGATGCACCGTTCGACGGTGTTGCGCTGCTTGTAGGCCTCGCGGTCGAAGGCCGGTGGTCTGCCTCCTTGGCTGCCGCGCCGTAGTCGGTGGCCGCGCTGGTCGGCGGGGACGGGGATCACGGCACGGATGCCGCGCCGGCGCAGGTGTTCGCGGATCGCCCGGGAGGAATAGGCCTTGTCGGCCAGGACCACGTCCGGTCTGGTGCGCGGCCGACCGCGTCGTCGGGGAACACGCAGGCGGGCCATGACATCGGTGAAGGCCGGTGCATCGCCCGCCTGTCCGGCGGTTAGGACGAACGCCAGGGGTCGGCAGCGGGCATCGGCAGCGAGGTGGATCTTGGTGGTCAGCCCGCCCCGGGAGCGGCCGATGGCGTGGTCGTCGGGTTCGCCGGCTGGGGCCCCTTTTTGCGGGCCCCAGCCGCGTGCTGGTGGGCCCGCACGATCGTGGAGTCCACTGAGACTGCCCAGTCGAGGTCCTCGCCAGCGTCAGCCTGGGCCATCAGCGCGGTGAAGACGCGCTCCCAGGTGCCGTCGATGGCCCACATTCGCAGCCGGTTGTAGACGCCTCGCCAGTTGCCGTACTTCTCCGGCAGGTGCACCCACTGGGTTCCGGTCTGGAACTTGAAGGCGATCGCGTCGATCACCTCCCGGTGATCCCGCCAGCGGCCACCCCGCATCGGCGTCCGGTCCGGAAGCAACGGCTCGATCCGCGCCCACTGCACGTCAGTTAACGGCACATCCGGACCAACGATCCGATGATCTAAACGAAACGGCCTAGGTCAGGAACGACATCCCGCAGCCTGGTCAAGTCTGTCGAGGAGAGAAAGAACGCAAGCGTTCCAAGCTGACGATTCTGACGTCTCCGGCCACGAGTCGGCAGTCGCACGCTTGCCCTGGTCGACGACATGGGCAACGTGGCTGAGGCTAGCGGGGGTGCACCGACGCATACGCGCGCCTGATCAGCTGACCAACCCACCATCGTGGCTGACTGTCGTCGGCTGAGGTTGAGGCTGGGACCCATAGGGGGTGCTGACCGTCAGTCGAGCGCGCGAAAGCTGGGCCGTCCCTGGGCCGTCCGAGGCCGCTCAACAGTGGCCAAGAACGACCAACGACGAACACCAGGCGCACGAGCCCACGGCCCATGAGCAGCGAAAACTCAGGTCGCCAAGATCCCCGACAAGACCCAGGGCAAGAAGACATCTCTTGCCTTATCCATGAGACTCCGCCGACCTCACGCTTCCGTGCGCCCGTCGGACCGGCTCTTGATGCCATAACGGAAGGCCGCTGCTGGCGCGGTCGTGGTTATTCCATCCTCGAGAAGATCTCGGAGACGGGCAGATAGCAGTGACCAGTCTGGCTGGCGTGCTTCCTCTTGTGGGTCATCAGGTTGTCGAGGCGGATGCGTTGGTCCAGCACAGCCATGAAGTCGCCGCCGTCCATCGTGATGAACGGCGTGCTAAGGCTGTAGATCGCCAGGGCATCGGAGGTGAAGCCGCTCATGCTGACGTACAAGCCGAGGGTATTCTTGCCCTTGCGCTCGATGTTGGCTTTGAAGACGTCCAGCTCCCGTCGACCGATGCGCTCCTTCCACCACTTGGCCTCAAGAACGTAGTGGTCAGTGTCGAAGGAGAATGCGCCATCGATCTGCTCGTACTCCATGATGTAGGCCGCCCGCGGCTCCAAGTCGTACAGGGCGAACAGCTCGTTGATGAAGCCCTCGAAGTCAGTCCCCCGCTGATGCTTGTCGGTTGCCGCGTGCATCACGATGAACCGTTGCTTCAGGTCGTCATGAGCTTGGGCGAAGACCCGGCCGTCCTGGTCCTTCTTCGCACTCTCGGCTATGGCCGCTGCGTGCTCCTCGTGTTCCTTGATGATGTCCTGCTGCTTGCCAGTCCAGCGGCGCAGTTCCTCGACGGCCGCCGTGGCCTTGGCCACCATGACGTCACTATCGACCTGTCGTTCGAGGTTCGGAAATCGATCCATGGCGGCAATGTCGAGCATGAGCGCCACGGTCACGTCCAGGTACCGGGTCTCATTGGCCCGCAGCAGTTTGACCAACTGGCCGCAGACTTCGCGCTTGGTGGCCTGGAAGTTGAGCTGCGGCAGGAGCTCGCTGTGATCTTTCAGCATCCCGCGGACGTACAGCTCAAAGGGATCTTTGTTCCAGTAGATCAACCAGAGTGCGTCGGCCAGTGCGTTGTACGCGCTGGGGTTGATCGTCTTGTTGCGGGCATCAGGCTGCTGCACCTGCCCCCTCCTCCACACGCACTGTCACCGACCTATCACGGTACCGTGCGATCAGTCGATGACCGGCCTGTACGACAAGGCTTGATCCGACGGCCCCGCCGCCACGCTGCTACCGACGGGGCTTGCTCTGGTCGACGACATGAGAGCGTGGCTGATGCTGGCGGGGCGCGGCGCGGCACACGCGTGGGTAGTCGGTCAGCGCACCCGGAGTCGTGGCTGACTGTCGTCGGCTGAAGCTCAGACACTCCTTGGCTCCAGCTCTGCAAAGGGACCTTCGATGCGAAGGGACCGTGCCGTACGCGTGCCAGATCGCGCGGGGAACCAGCGGGAAGCTACCCCGGTGCGACCAAGGCTCCAGCACGACTCCACCGCAGGTCAGCACAGCAACCGCTGCCAAAGAACCCGAGCTTCCCAAGCTGAGGTCTGCAGAACCCGCTGCCCGCAAACCTCCTAGGCGCAGTCCGAGGGATGACAGTAAGGTAGCGCCAGGTAAAGGGAGTTAGGTCATAAAGTGGACTTCAACGATCAAGTTAGCCGCCTGGCGCGCGCGCATCAGCTTGGAGTAGCACTGTCGGCCGACATGCAGGCATGGGGCGTTAGCACCCCTTATGGCGTCCGGGTCAGCATCGCGGAAGATCGACTCAGCTGGGAGCTGCGGCTCCAGGTATCTCAATCTCCACCACTTGCTGATTGGGGCTTCCGATTCGGTGAGGCCGTCAATCACCTGCGGGCGGCCCTCGACAACCTGATCGTGGCCATCGCGCGGCAGTCTGGTGTGACGGACGAAAAGCAGCTCAAGGGACTCATGTTCCCCATCTGCGGCACCCTCAGAGAGTGGAAGAGCCGCCAGAAGGCGCTGTCTTGCTTGCCCGACAGGTGCAGCCAGGCTCTGGAGCAGGTTCAGCCGTTCCGGCGTCCCGAGCATGGCGGCAGCCTTGATCAGGACCTTCTGTTGGTCCTGCGCGACCTAGACAACACCACCAAGCACCACCTTCAGGTCAAGCCCGATCTGGCACCACGGAGCATCCGGCACACACCAGCGGTCGAGTTCGAAACCGAGGAAGGGGCGGCCGCTAGCGTGCCACCTGACGTGGAGGTGGTAGTTGGTCCGTTTGAAGACGGCGCTGTGCTACTCCGGTATCGGACCAAGGGCCGCATTAAGTCAGTCGAGGGTCAATACAACATCATGGCTCAGGTTCAGGCCGTCACTCCTGATGGTCGGCCTCACGGCGTAACGGACTTGCTGGCGGCCCTGTGGCAGTACACGCGGACCGTCATGGGGCACGTGATGGGCGCGGCCGAACAGGGTGAGAAAGGTCCGGATCCTAGCTGCTAGGCGGTTTCGTTTGGATCATCGTGCGGACCAGAGGAAGATGCCGGCGATGTGGAGTCCGGCCAGGTAGATGGTCGCTGTCTTCTCGTAGCGGGTGGCGATGCCTCGCCATTGCTTGAGGCGGTTGATGCACCGTTCGACGGTGTTGCGCTGCTTGTAGGCCTCGCGGTCGAAGGCCGGTGGTCTGCCTCCTTGGCTGCCGCGCCGTAGTCGGTGGCCGCGCTGGTCGGCGGGGACGGGGATCACGGCACGGATGCCGCGCCGGCGCAGGTGTTCGCGGATCGCCCGGGAGGAATAGGCCTTGTCGGCCAGGACCACGTCCGGTCTGGTGCGCGGCCGACCGCGTCGTCGGGGAACACGCAGGCGGGCCATGACATCGGTGAAGGCCGGTGCATCGCCCGCCTGTCCGGCGGTTAGGACGAACGCCAGGGGTCGGCAGCGGGCATCGGCAGCGAGGTGGATCTTGGTGGTCAGCCCGCCCCGGGAGCGGCCGATGGCGTGGTCGTCGGGTTCGCCGGCTGGGGCCCCTTTTTGCGGGCCCCAGCCGCGTGCTGGTGGGCCCGCACGATCGTGGAGTCCACTGAGACTGCCCAGTCGAGGTCCTCGCCAGCGTCAGCCTGGGCCATCAGCGCGGTGAAGACGCGCTCCCAGGTGCCGTCGATGGCCCACATTCGCAGCCGGTTGTAGACGCCTCGCCAGTTGCCGTACTTCTCCGGCAGGTGCACCCACTGGGTTCCGGTCTGGAACTTGAAGGCGATCGCGTCGATCACCTCCCGGTGATCCCGCCAGCGGCCACCCCGCATCGGCGTCCGGTCCGGAAGCAACGGCTCGATCCGCGCCCACTGCACGTCAGTTAACGGCACATCCGGACCAACGATCCGATGATCTAAACGAAACGGCCTAGCCAGCCCGTCTCAGTTTCCGTCTCATTCAGCCCCGTACACGGCCGTTCGGGCGAAGCCCCGGAAACGTCTCGGCTTCGGCAGACGGTGACCTATGAACTCAGGTGAACGTCCTTGAACGATGTCCGCCACCCCACCACCACAGTTGGAAAGCGTGTTGACCTTCACGGTAGCGCCAGCCCGCGACACAGCCAGTTCCCGCAGCTAGGTTGAGGGCGTGGACGAGGAAGCGATCACCATCAACCTCACGCACGATCAAGCGTTCGTGCTGTCGGACTGGCTCTACCGAGTCATGTTCCAGTCCGACGACCTTGAGGGGATCGTGCACGACCGAGCTGTCTGGTCGCCCATCTATGCGATCTCCGGAACGCTAGACAAGACGCTGAGCGAGATCTTCATGCCCGACTACGGCTCACGCGTTGAAGCGGCCAAGGAGCGTCTCCGCGCCGATCTGTACGGCGGAGCAGACGAGCCGACGACGCCAGGCCAGGACACGGCCGACGCACCACGAGCACACCAGATCGAGCGGGGGACAGCGGGGAACCACGGTGAAGGCGACCGAGGGCGATGAGACCCGGTGCCAGGTGAAAGCCCAGTTCAGCAGCCCTACCAGCCCCGGATGCCCGCAACTTCCCAAGCTGATGTTCTGCTGCCTGGAGTCCGACATGAGACCCGCATCCATCCTCGGAGCGTGGGGGGTCTGCCGTTCGTCCGGGCTGCGGCGCTGGGGCGCCGGTCCCGGCCGAGCGGCAGACCACAGACAGCAGGACTCGCGTACAGCAGAAGGCCCCGCGCATCGTCCAATCGGGAACGGTGACGCGCGAGGCCGGTCCGGCCAATCGCTGGAGCCTCCTCGGACCGCGACCGGTCCGGTCAGGCAGCCGTCGAGGTATGGCGGGCGTCCTCCGCCTCAAGTATTGAGGTCTCGGCATGCATCGGCGTCTCTGCCGCGAGGCCCGACGCGATCAGTTCCGCCAGCATCATGGCCGCGTCAGGCCGTATGGTGCCGAGGCGTACGAGGCCGTCGCCCGAGACGTTCACGTCGGCCGTGAGGGCGGGGAAGTCCGACTCCAGGCCGAGAGCGGTCAGTTGTGCGGCCAGCTCGTCAGCACCGCGTCGAGCCTGCGCCCAGCCCCGGACGTAGGGCACACCAGGTATCAGGTTTTCAGCGCGCTTGGCGACGACTCCCCGTCGGTCGGTCATCACGTCAGTCCTCTCCTACGCGGTGCTGAGAAACTCCGTCGCCGCTCTCTTCAAGCCGCCGCAGCCCCGCAGCAAGCGCCAGTCGCAGCAGTTCCGCCAGACGTTCGGCGGTGGGCGGCGAGACGCGGCCCAGGTCGACCAGGCCATGTCCGAAGGCGTTCAAGTCGGCTCGCAAGTAGGGGAAGTCCTTCTCCAGGCCGGCGCGGAGCAAAGCATCCCGAAGGGCCGTTGCAGCGTTACGCGCGGCGTACCAGTCGTCGGTGTCCAGGGGCGACCAGGTGGCAGCGTCATGCCGGTGGGTGGGGTCATCCCGCATCGGTCGCAGTCCCCTCGAAGGTGGGGAGGGCGAGTGCAGCCTCAGACGGGTAGCGCTCGCCGTACCGGTCCACACGGATGAGCAGCTCGGTGGAGGCAACCAGCATCGTGGCCAAAGCGACTGGACGTAGCGGGTTGGCGATTGGGCGTCGAGCCGGCGCCCGGAGCCACTGGTAGCGGTCGCCGCTCATAGGCATCGGTCCCGGGACGACGACCACCGAGCCGTGACCCAGGTAGCGGTACGTGGGGGGCGTGCCGTCTTCCTGGGCGAGGTAGTGAAGGAAGGTCTCCTGACTCCGCGAGCCGAGGAGGAAACCCACTCGCCGGGCCTTGTGGTCGAGTACTACCGGGCCGAACGGAAGTCCCCGGTGCAGAAGTTGATCGAAGGTCTCCATGCCGACCCGCTGTTCGACCGTCACCACGTCGAAGAAGCGGCCGGCCGCCAGCGCGTACGGTGCGCGTGGGTCGTCCGCCCAGGTCGCCCGGCAGTCGGCCGGATCGTCTGCCGCCGCGGAGAGCCATTCGACGCCTCTGGTGGTCATCCTCTGCACGTCATCTCACCTCGGTCAGTCTCATTCGCGGCCGCAATGCCGCTCTGCCTCCAGACTCACGTTCACCACCCTGGTCAGGGCAGATGACAAGGGGTGACGGGGGATGACGCATCACGCGTGGACGTGTCATCCCCCGTCGTAGGTCAATCACCGTCGATCTGCCACTACTTGGAGCATCGGGCCATGAACCGCGCGTACATTCGGTCGTACGGCGTCAGAGTCGTGAGCCCCAGTGGTCGCACCAATTCACTCACCGGGAGAGGACGGTCACGTCTTCTATGGAATCGACCAGCGTTCGCTTACGGCAGGCCCGTACGGATCGCGGGTGGAGTCAGCCGCGATTGGTCCGCGAGCTGCGTCACGCTGCGGCGCGCCGTGGACATCAGCTCCCGGCAGACGCCAGCGTCAAGCGGCGTGTTGCCAGCTGGGAAAACGGCCACAGCGTTCCGGACGACTTCTATGGGCCCCTCCTCTGCGAGGCGTACGACCTCAGTGCGGCCGAACTCGGGTTGAACCACGAGAGCGGACGGGATGCGTCTCTTCTGGACGTCAGCTATCCGGCGAGCCCCGACGACGCGATCGAAGCAGTTAGCCAACTGTGGCGTGCGGATCTCAACCGGTACGAGCCCCTCTTACAGGCCGAGCCGTCCGAGCCCGCTTGGAACGAAGCGTCCCTCCGATGGTTGGTGGCGCCCGAGCCGGCCATTCCCCGGCAACGCCGGGATGGAATCCGTGTTGGTCTCGGAGACGTGGCCGCCATCAAGACCACGGCGGACATGTTCGCCGAATTGGACGACCGGTTCGGCGGTGACCACGCACGGCATGCGGCGATCCAGTACCTCAGCACCGAAGTCGCGCCACTCCTGCGCGGTCAGTACACGGAGCAGATCGGCCGAGCGCTGCTCTCCACCACGGCGGAAGCAACGCTTCTTGCTGGTTGGATGTCGTACGACGCCTGCCGCCACGGCCTGGCCCAGCGGTACTTTCTCCAGGCCCTCCGGCTAGCCCAGGACGCCAACGACCGTCGGCTCGCCGGAAGCATTCTGTCGGCCATGAGTCATCAGGCCACATTCCTCGGTCGCTACACCCAGGCCGCAACGCTCGCCCGCGCGGCACTCATGGGCATCTCTCCTGTGGCCACGCCCACGCTTCGCGCCCAGTTCCACGCCATGGAGGCCCGTGCGCTTGCACGGACCGGGGACATTCGAGCCTGCGAAGCCGCCCTGAGTGCCGCCACGAAAGCGCTGGAGAGCCGGAACTCCGACGACGAGCCCGAATGGATCAGCTACTTCGACGAGGCCGAGCTCGCCGCGGAGGCCGCCCACTGCTTCCGTGACGTCAACAGCGCCCGGCAAGCCGTCGCCCATGCCGAGAACGCAATGAGCGGCAGCCACGTACGGAGCGACTTCTTCGCAACCATGGTTCTCGCCGACGCTCACCTACGGGCCGGAGACGTCGAGGAGGCTTGTCGCGTTGCGGTCGATGCGCTCGACCTGGGCGAGCAGCTCAAGTCGGCACGGTGCGTCAGCTACCTGGCCGAGTTTCGGCAGAACCTCGCAGGGGCCGGCGATAGCGCGCACGTCCAAGCGTTCACCGAGCAGGTCACAGAGCACAGGCTGTGGATAGCCTCAGGCGTTCACGCCGGTGTCTGAGCACGGGCCTCGGCGGGATCAGAACGGGCCCCACTCGTCTCGGCCCTCCCCGGTGCGGAGAGAGTGCACTCGCCGAGCGAATTCGGCGGCAGACCGCTCACTCGTCGCGACTTGGTGGCCGAGCCAGCCGACCATCATCAGCTCACGCAGGTCAGCAAGCGTTTCGTAACCCGGCCAGTTCATCAGGTCGAAGCCGTACCGGTGTACGAACTCGGCGTACTCCGCCTTTGTATGCCAGCCGTACCGGTCGTAGAAGATCGCCGTCTGAATCAGGTCCCACTCACGCGGAGCAAGGGCGAAGCCGTCCAGGTCGATGAGCACAGCGTGCCCGTCCCGGTGGCGGAGGATGTTCCCGATATTGGCGTCACCGTGGATCATGCCGAAGGGAAGGACGAAGTCCAGTCGGTCGTAGTCCTTGGCGAGCCTCGCCGCTCGCTCCTCCAGGAACGTTCGGTCCTCCCCCGGGATGCCGTCGAGCCCTTCGAGCGACGTCGCCAGCTTGGCCAGCGGGTCGAAGTACGGCAGGCCCAGAAACGCAGGCTCTTCGAGCCAGTGCAAGCGGCGCAAGAGGTCGGCCAGCTCACCGACCGTCGCGTACTCCTCGGTCTCCTGGACGCTCTGCCAGAAGGTGGCCACCAGGCCACCGACGACGAGCGGTTGAGCGATGGAAGCCGGCACACGCGTGGCCGGGAAGTCCTGCTCCTCAAGCCACCGGGCCACCCCCACCGCCCGGGCCATCTCCGCTTCAACCGCCGGATCACGCGCGATGCGGACGATGACCGGTAACGACGTGAGGCGATAGACCGCGTTCGATCCGAGCCGCAGCAACTCGGCGCCGCGGTAGTCGAGTCCGGCAGTCGCGCATGCCTCCCGGAGGACAGGCTCCAGGCCCTTCGCCGTGAACTCCGCGTCACTGCTGCCCGTTCCCTCGCCGCTACCCGAGATCATGCTTCGACGATACGGCCCGCACCAGCCGCCCGACAGGCCACCCGCGTAATAGGGGCGTGATGACCTTGCTCGACACTCGCCCGATCGGAGCCTCAGCCGCAGGTCAGGGCAGCTATGGCCCTGCGGTCTCACCTGGGCTCCGGAGCCGTGTGCGCAGGTTCGAATCCTGCCGGGGGCACCTTGTATTGGGTGCCCAAAGACCCCGTCACCAGCGGAAACGCTGAGGCCGGGGTCTTCGCGTATGTGCGGGCAGATGCAGTCCGAAGCGGCCGAGTGCCGAGGTCTGCGGACGTGGAGCGAGAGCAGGAGCGCCACGAGCAGGCGATGCAAGCCCGCCGGCATCTCTATGCCCGCCTGAACACCACCGCTCGCGCTTACCGAGTCGCCGCCCGGGACGCCGTCTTGGCGGCGAAGCGCGGCGAAAGCGTCGACCCGGCTCTCCTCGAGAGCGCTAAGGAGGCCTGGCGGACGAGTATTCCCAGGCTCAGATGGCACTGGCCAAGGACGTTCTGGACGTAGCCTCGGTTCTTAACAGGGCTCTTGGGGTCGGGTACGCGGTCGTCAAGCATCTGCCTCTCAGCTCCGACTTGGACGAGGCGTACGAGCGGGCCGATGCATGGTTCAGCAGCCCGCTGTCCGACGGCGTCCACCTGCTGCGGGTCACGCTGCGACAAGACCTCGGGGTCGAGGTCAGTCCCGGTTTCGACGAGACCCGTGCGCAGATGCTCTCCACACTCGACAGCGCGCGCGACGACCTCGCGCATCTCCTGGCCGCAGAAGGGGCCCGGACAAGCGACCCGGCTGCGTAGGTTCGTGGCCAGGGCAAGGCATTCGCCTGGTGGCTCCCGGAGTCGGGTGGGGTGGGTGGTGGAGCGGTGGTCTGCGGTGGTGTCGTAGGTGCGTTGGGGAGACCTGGTGGAGCCTTCCCCCTTGGGGGGTGGGAGTTGCACGCTTGGGTGGGGTGAGGGGGTCGGAGGGGGCGAGCGTACGAGCGAGAGGGTTGAGGATGATTCGAGCGTGCCTGTCCAGTGAAGCCGTGCCCCCGCAGGAGCGGTTCGACTGGTGGTTCGGGCTGAAGTCCGCTTCGCCGATCGCCACGACGTTGCGCAGTGACTTCACCGACGATTTCCCCGTCGCCGTCGATCACGTGGACCTGGGCGCCGCGACGCTGACCACCATGTCGTATCCCTCGGCCGAGGTGCGTCGGACGGCTCGGCACATTCGCAGAGGGGATCCCGGGAGTTTGCAGGTCTCGCTCACCTTGCAGGGGCTCAGCGGGTTCGAGCAGGCCGGGCGGAACGTGCGTTTCGGGGCCGGGAACTTTCTGTTGTACGAGTCGTCCTCGCCCTTCGAGGGGTGGATGCGGCGGCACGACGAGAGCGGCGCCCCGACTCGTAGCATCGTGGCCACGCTGCCCATGCATCTGCTGCCGTTTCCGGCCGACCGGCTTCCCGACCTCGTCTCGCGGCCCCTGTCCGGTCGCGAAGGGTTCGGGGCTCTGCTTTCCCACTTCATGTGCCAAGTCGTCGACGACCCAGGGCAGTTCGGGGATACGCCCGCCACTTCCGACCGGCTCACCCATACGCTCGTCGACCTCGTGGGGCATCTCGCCGCCCAGTACATGGACGTCGAACGGTCGTTACCTGCCGAGAGTCGTACGCGCGCCCTGTTGCTGCGGGTGCAGAGTCATGTCCGACGGCATCTGCGCGATCCCGGCCTCAATCCCGACAGCATCGCCGCCGCGCATCACATCTCCACTCGGTACTTGCACCGGCTCTTTCAGGAGCAGGGGCTGACCGTGTCCTCCTGGATACGGCAGTTGCGCCTCGAGCGGTGCCGTCGGGCGCTGGCCAATCCCGCCCTCGCCGGCGTGCCCGTCGGCGCCATCGCGGCCCGCTGGGGGTTCACCCAGCCCGCCGTCTTCACCCGCGCGTTCCGGGCCGCGTACGGGCTCACTCCCAGCGAGGTCCGCGCGCGCACGCTGCTGAGCGACGGGAGTGCGCTGGCGGTCAACAAGAGTGCGCCCATGGTCAACGACGTCGGGTGAGCGGGCGGGAAGACTTTGGGGCGGCGGCGAGATCGGGGGTTCGCCGCCTGTATCCGCCACTGCGCCCGAAGGAACGGGGGAGGGCGTAGGGGCGCGTACACCTGATGAGGGATGCGGCGGTGTGTCGGCCGACGGTGTCGCGGTGCGTACGCGTGTTGCCGTGCGTGCGTGTGTGCGTACGGGCGTGTGTGCGTACGTGTTTGCGCGCTTGCCGTTGGTTTCGGCACGCCGCCTGGGGGCGCCGGGGCTCGGACGGGGGGCACGAGGCAGTTGGCCGGGGCTTCGGCGCCACCCGCTCCGCGTCGTGACCGTGCGTGACGTGCGGCCGTCCGATCGTGCATCCACATCATGTCGATCCTGTGCATCTTTCCCGTCGGCGCCATGGAACCCGGACGAGGCCGCCCATCTTGCGAGGTGGCGGGCGAGGACCGCGTGATAGCACGGAGCGATCATCGTCGAGGGAGGGTACGAACCCGTGGGCATCTTCAGCCGTCGCCAGACCGCCACCATCGAGCCGCCGTCGGCCGGCGGCCTCGGTGCGTCCGGTGCGTACACCTCCACCAGCGGCGGTGTCGCGCTCGACTCCGCGCTGCGCGGCCTGACGGGGCAGTGGACCATCGACGGTCCGCACAGCCGCGTCGGGTTCTCCGTGCGGCACGCGATGGTGACGACCGTCCGGGGCGCCTTCGCCGACTACGACAGCACGCTGTACTTCGACGGCGACCGGCCCTCCGCGTCGCGGGCCGAGATCGTCATCCGGGTCGCCAGCGTCGACACGGGCGTGGAGCAGCGGGACGCGCACCTCGTCGGCACCGACTTCTTCGACGCGCGCCGCTTCCCGGAGATGGTGTTCCGCAGCACCTCCACCGTCCACGAGGGCGGGGAGACCTTCCGCATGGCCGGGGACCTGACCATCCGCGACGTCACCCGTCCCGTCGAGCTGCAACTCGACTACCTGGGGTCGGTCGTGGACCCCTTCGGCTTCGAGCGGGTCGGGTTCGACGGCACCACCACCATCGACCGGACCGACTGGGGGCTGGTCTACAACCAGCGCCTCGCCGCGGGCGGCACGATGGTCAGCGAGAAGGTGCGGCTGCAGTTCGACATCTCCGCGATTCGGGCCACCTCATGACGTGACGTCGGCGGAGTTCCGCTGCTCCCGCTGCTTCTCCCGCTGCGCGTCCTCCTCCTTCAGCGCCTGCGTCTCGCTCTTGAGGATGCGCAGGGACTTGCCCACCGAGCGGGCGGCGTCCGGGAGCTTCTTGCTGCCGAACACCACGACGACCACGAGCAGTACGACCAGTAGGTGCCAGGGCTGCAGGGCATTGCGGATCATCTTGGCCCTCCTCTTCCACTTCCGCCGCTTCCACGAGCGACACTTGCCTTGTTGCGCAACTGTACAACTGTCGTGAGTGTCGCCGCGTAGAGCGTCAGGACCAGGGTCAGGAGTGCGTAGTAGAGGGGCGGCAGGGGTGTCATGCCCAGGGGCGGGCCGAGGGGTGAGAGCGGGAGGAGGATGCCTGCGGCCGCCAGGGCCATCGCCGCGCGGGCAACCGGGGTCATCTTCCTGCGCGGGGCCGTCGTCGCGTACGCCGTGCCGCGCAGGAGCAGCATCGCCAGCGCCTGCGTGAGCAGGTTCTCGGTGAACCAGCCCGCGTGGAACAGCGACTCGTCCTCCGTCCCCGTCGGGCCCGGCGCCGCGAGCGCGAGGACCGCGAAGGTCGCCAGGTCCGCCACCGCGTTGAGCACACCGAAGCCCGTGATGAGGCGGAGGAACGCGCGGGGGCGGAGCGTGACGGGGCGGCGCAGGGCGGTGGGGTCCGGGCGCTCGTGGGCGAAGGCGAGTTGGGCGGCGTCGAAGCAGAGGTTCTGGACCAGTACCTGGGCCGGGAGCATCGGCAGGAAGGGCAGGAGCAGGCCCGCGGTGAGCATCGCGATGACGTTGCCGAGGTTCGAGGAGAGCGTGACGCGCAGGTACGTCGCTATGTTCGTGCCGCTGCTCCGGCCCGCGGTGACGGCGTGGTCGATCGTCGCCAGGCCGCCGCACGGGGCGCCCGACGAGTCGTCTGACGAGTCGTGTGACGCGTTGCCCGCCGCGGAAGGCGTGGTCGTGGTGTGCTGCGGCAGCACCACGTCCGCCGCCTCCCTCGCCACCGGCACCGCGCCGTGCGGGGCCAGGCCCACGTCGGCCGCGTGCAGGGCCGGCAGGTCGTTGACGCCGTCGCCGAGGAAGCCCGTGGTGTGGCCGTGGGCGCGCAGGGCCGCCACGACGCGGGCCTTGTGCTCGGGCGTGCAGCCCGCGAAGACCGTGGTGCGGTGCGCCAGTTCCGCCAGGGCTGCGGTGTCGGTGGGTGGGAGGGCGTCTATGTCCGCTGCCGTGCGGATGGCGTCGGGGGCTAGGGGCGGGCCCATGCCCAAATCCCGGCAGACGCGTGCGGCCGTGCCCGGGTGGTCGCCGGTGAGGATCTTGACCGTGACGCCTCGGTCGGCGAGCGCGCGCAGGGCGGGGCCGGCCGCCGGGTCCGGGGCGTCGCGGAAGGTGACGAAGCCGGTGAAATCGAGTCCGCGTACGTCGGCCGGGGGCCAGGCGGGTCGAGGGGCGTCCCGCCGGCTCCGTGCGGGACGGTCCGCCGTGGCCACGGCCAGCACGCGCAGGCCCTCCGCCGCGTGGTGGGACGCGAGGGCCTGGAGGCGGGCACGCTCCTCGTCGGGGAGGACGCAGAGCTCCAGTACGTTCTCCACGGCGCCCTTGACCACCAGCGTGTGGACGCCGAGGGGTGCGCCGGGCCGCGCGACGACCGCGGTGGCCAGGCGGCGTACGGGATCGAAGGGCAGGGCTGCGATGCCGTCGTAGTCGTCGTAGTGGTCGTAGTAGGGGGACGGGGCAGGGCCGTCGGGGGACTCAGGTGCCGTCAGGATCGCCTCGTCCAGCGCGTCCGGGGCCGGCGGGTCGGCCAGTTGCAGGGTCCACCACGCGTTCACCGCCGCCCAGTGCAGCGCCTCGGGTGCGTCGCGGCCCGCCGTGTCGAGGCTGCGGTCGACCGCGGGGCGGTCCTGCGTGAGCGTGCCGGTCTTGTCCACGCACAGGACGTCCATGGCGCCGAGGTCGTGCAGGGCGGGCAGGCGTCTGACGATCACGCCGTGGGAGCGGGCCAGGCGGGCGGCGCCCCGGGCCAGGCACGCCGTCACGACGACCGGCAGCATCTCCGGCGTGAGCCCCACCGCCACGGCCACGGCGAACGGCAGTGTGTCCAGGCCACGGCCGCGCAGTGCCGCGTCCGCCACGAGTACCAATGGGGGCGTGAGCAGCATGAAGCGGACGAGTATCCAGGAGATGCCGTGCACGGAGCGGTCGAACGCGCGGGGCCGCAGCCCTTGCCCCCGTCCCTGTGCCCAACCACGTCTCCGCCTCCGTCCCCGCCCTCCTCCGAACAGCGCCTCCGGCGCCGTGTACGTCGTGGCGAACCGCGTGTGCCGTCCCGTCGCCGTCACCACGGCCGTACCGCTGCCCGCGGTGACGCCGCTGCCCTGGAAGCACAAGTGGGGGGCGGGTCGGGGCTCGGCCGGGCCGCCCACCGCCCCCGATGGCGTCCAGGGGTCTTTGCCGGTCGGGGACGACTCGCCCGTCAGCGGTGCCTCGTTCACGAACAGCGCCGTCGCCGTGAGCACCCGCGCGTCCGCCGGGATCACGTCCCCGGCAGCGAGCCGGATGATGTCGCCGGGGACCAGTTCCTCGGCGGGGAGTTCGCGGGGAGCGGGTATCGCCCGTTCGTCGGGTATCGCCCGTTCATCGGGTATCACCCGTTCGTCGGGCGTCGGGCGGCGCAGGACCGTCGCCGTCGTCGGCACCAGGCCGCGCAGAGCCGTCATCGCGCGGTCGGCCCGGTGCTCGCCCGTCGCGCGGAGCGCGCAGCTCACCGCCACCAGGACGGTGATCACGCTGGCCGTGCCCCAGGCCGCCGTGCCGGCCGAGACGAGGCCCAGGCAGAACAGGACCGCGGTGAAGGGGTCGCGCAGGCCTCGTACGAAACGACGCGGCCAGGACACTCCGCGCCGGGTCGGCGGAACGTTCGGGCCGTGCCGGGCCAGGCGCGCGGCGGCCTCGTCCTCCGTGAGGCCGCGTGGTCCGGTCTCCAGCGAGCGCAGGACCTGGAGCGTGGTCGGTCCGGACACCGGACCCTCAGGCACCGGTTCCGCGGAGTCCACGGGCCGGGGCGGTGGACGCCTCGGCGCGCGACGCGAGTTGGGTGACCATGAGCCGTACGACCGTCACGACGTCGGGGTCGGCGACGAAGTACACCATGCGGCGGCCCTCGCGGCGCGACCCGACGAGCCCGGCCAGCTTCAGCTTGGTGAGGTGCTGGCTCACGGCGGGCAGCGCGCCGCCCACCCGCTCGGCGAGGCCGCTCACATCGCTCTCGCCCTGCGCCAGGGCCCACACGATGTGCAGCCGGGCGGACGAGGCGAGCAGACCGAAGGCGGCGGCCGCTTCCGTGAGCAGTTCGGGGGGCGGGTCGGACGAGTCGTCGTGGCCGCCGGCCGTCCCGTCGGCGGGGCGGACCACGCCGTCCCGCGCCGTCCGTCGGCCTCCCGCTCCCACCACCGTCACCCGCCTACGCCCCGCTCGCGCTTCTCGTCCCGCTCATTCCGCTCGTCCCGCTCATTCCGCTCGTCCCGCTCGTCCCGGCGGGCGTCGCCAGTCTAGGTCGGAGCCCGTGGTCCGCAGCCCGCCCCGGCCTTCGAGACCTCCCCCGGCCTTCGACCCGGCGCCCCCCTTCCGGCATGCTGGCCACCACCGTTGCAGGACGACCGCCGCCCCGCGCGGCAGCGAACCATCGAAAGGAAGGTCGCGCTCGTGGGCGACTGGATACGCAGCTTCCACCCCGCGCCCGCCGCCGGGACCCGCCTCGTCTGCTTCCCGCACGCGGGCGGCTCCGCCAGCGCCTACCACGCGCTGTCGGCCGCCGTCTCCGGCACCGTCGACCCGAGGGTCGTGCAGTACCCGGGGCGCCAGGAGCGGTACGGCGAGCCGTTCGCCGAGCGCGCGGACGACGTCGTCGAGGCGGTGCTCGCCGCGCTGTCGGAGCCGGGCGACGGCACGCCCGTCGCTCTGTTCGGACACAGCATGGGCGCGATCCTCGCCTTCGAGACCGCACGGCGCATGACGGCCGAGGGGCGGCCGCCCGTGGTGCTCTTCGTCTCCGGGCGGCAGGCCCCTTCGCTGCCGTGGCGCCCCACGACGACGGGGCGGCCGGTGCACGAGATGTCCGACCGCGAACTCGTGGACGAGATGCGCAAGCTCTCCGGCACCGCGAACGAGCTCCTCTCCTCCCCCGAACTGCTGCCGCTCATCCTGCCGCCGGTACGCGCCGACTACCGGCTCCTCGAGACCCACGTCCACCGCGCCGGGCCCCCGCTCGGCTGCCCGGTCGTCGCGCTGACCGGGGACGCGGACCCCCGCGTCACGGTCGAGGGAGCGCGCGCCTGGGAGAGCGAGACGCACGGCGACTTCTCCTGTCACGTACTGACCGGGGGCCACTTCTTCCTCGACGATCACCTGCCGTACGTCGCGAAGGTCGTGGCCTCCTCACCGGCGGGCCGGGGCGCGACGGCGTAGGCCGCGTACCGCCACCCGTACGCTCACGCCGAGGCCTTGCGCCTCCCCGACCCCGTCCCCGACCCCGTCGCCTTCTTCGCCGTCGACTTCTTGGTCGCCGCCGTCTTCTTCGTCCCCGCCGACTTCGCCGTCGTCGTCTTCTTGGCCGTCGTCTTGCGTGCGGTCGACTTGGTCGACGCCTGCTTCGCGGCGGGGGCGGCCTTCTTCTTCGCCGCCGCGGTGGCCGCCGTCGACGTCGACTTCTTCCCGCCCACCTGCTTGGGCGTCGTACGGGACGCCTTGCGGGCGAGCGGCGTCACCTCGGCGACCTCCGCCGACTCCCCGCGCGCCGTGCGCGCCGTGCGCGCCTCGCGGACGCTGTTCTCCAGGGCCGCGAGCAGGTCGATGACCTTGCCGCCGCCGTCCCCGGCCGGGGCCCTCTCCGCCGGGGTCACGCCGTCGACCTTGGCGGCGACCAGTTCCTCGACCGCCTCGCGGTAGTCGTCGTGGAGGGTGTTGATGTCGACCTCGCCGAGGGTGTCCATCAGCGCGTCCGCCAGGTCGAGCTCGGCGTCCCGCACGGTGACGTCCGTCTCGGGGGCCACCCCTTCGGGCGCGCGGATCTCGTCCGGCCAGAGCAGGCCGTGCATGGCGATCACGTCGTCGACCACGCGCAGCATGCCGAGCCGCTCCCGGCCCCGCAGCGCGAACTTCGCGATGGCGACCTTCTGGCTCCGCTTGAGCGCCTCGCGCAGCAGCGTGTACGGCTTGGCGGCCGGGGTGCCGCTCGCCGCGAGGTAGTACGCGGCGCCCATCTGGAGCGGGTCGATGCGGTCGGCCGGGACGAAGGCGACGATCTCGATCGTCTTGGCGGTGGGGATGGGCAGCGTGGCCAGGTCCTGGTCCGTGATCGGGATGATCGAGCCGTCCGCGTCCTCGTACCCCTTGCCGATCTCCGCCGTCGGCACCTCGCGCTCCTCCAGCTCGCACACCTTGCGGTAGCGGATGCGGCCGCCGTCCTCCGTGTGGATCTGGCGGAAGGAGACCGAGTGGCTCTCGGTCGCGTTCACGAGCTTGATCGGGATGCTGACCAGTCCGAAGGAGATCGCACCGTTCCATATGGATCGCACGTCCGACACCTCACTGAGAGCTGGTTTGTGGCGCTTTGGGCGTTATATGGGACTCTCATCCTATGACGCCGATCACAGAGGTGGAGGGGCGGCGGCTCGCGCTCAGGAACCTGGACAAGGTCCTGTATCCGGCGAGCGGCTTCACGAAGGCCGAGGTCCTGCACTACTACGCCGCCACGGCCGACGCCCTGCTCCCCCACCTCCGCGACCGGCCCGTCTCCTTCCTGCGCTATCCGGACGGGCCCGACGGCCAGCAGTTCTTCTCCAAGAACGTGCCGCCGGGCACCCCCGACTGGGTGCATACCGCCGAGGTGCCGCGCTCCCGCTCCGAGGGGACCGCACGGCAGGTCCTCGTCCAGGACCTGGCCACGCTGATGTGGGCGGCCAACCTCGTCACCGAGTTCCACGTGCCGCAGTGGCGGGCCGACGCCCCGGCGCGGGCCGACCGGATGGTCTTCGATCTGGATCCGGGGCCGCCCGCCACGGTCGTGGAGTGCTGCCGGGCGGCGCTCTGGCTGCGGGAGCGACTGACCGCCGACGGTTTCGACGTGTACGCGAAGACGTCGGGCAGCAAGGGTCTGCATCTCCTCGTACCGCTGGAGCCGACCTCCTCCGAACGGGTCACGGCGTACGCAAAGTCGCTCGCCGTCGCGGCCGAGCGCGAGCTGCCCGGCCTCGTCGTGCACCGCATGACGCGGAGCCTGCGGCCCGGCAAGGTCTTCGTCGACTTCAGCCAGAACGCGGCGGCGAAGACCACCGCCGCGCCCTACACACTGCGGGCGCGGCGGGAGCCGACCGTGTCCGCCCCCGTGACCTGGGACGAGGTCGAGGCGTGCGACGAGCCCGGCCGGCTGGTCTTCGCCGCGGACGACATCGCGCCGCGGCTGGCGGAGCACGGGGACCTGTTCGAGTCCCTCGACGACCCCGACCGGGCGCGCCCCCTGCCACCCTGACGGCCAGGCCTCACGACCTCACGGCCTCACCGGCGCGCGGCCGCACGCGAGGAGCCGCGCGGTCAGCCGCGCTTCAGGTGCCGCGCGAAGAACCGCGCCGCCCCCTCTCCCGCGTGCTCCGGAACCCCCGTATGCCCGCCCATGTTCGCGTGCAGGGACTTCTCCTCGGAGCCGAAGGCGTCGAACAGGTCGAGGGAGGCCTGCCGGTCGTTGCCCTCGTCGTCCCACTGCAGCAGGACGTGCAGCGGGATGGTGACCCGACGGGCCTCCTCGAACACGGCGCGGGGGACGAGGCTCCCGGCGAACAGGACGGCGGCCGCGACGCGCGGCTCGACCACCGCGAGCCGGACGCCCACGGAGATCACTCCTCCCGAGTATCCGACCGGGCCGCCGATGCCGGGCAGCGCCAGGAGGGCGTCCAGGGCGGCCTGCCATTCCGGGACCGCCCGGTCGACCAGCGGGAGGACGAGCCGGTCCACGACGTCTTCGCCGACGGGCTCGCCCGCCGCCATGGCCCGGCGCAGATCGGCGCGGGCCTGGTCGAGGGCGGGCCAGCCGGGCCGGTCGCCGCACCCGGGGAGCTCGATGGTGGCCGCGGCGAAACCGTCCGCCGCGCAGTGCCGGGCCCTGGCCGCCAGTCGCGGGTACATCTTGCGGAGCCCCAGAGCGGGGTGGCCGAGCAGGACGAGCGGAACCGGCGCCGAGGCGGCCGCGGGCGTCCACAGGATGCCCGGGACGTCGCCGAGGGTGAACTCACGCTCGAGGACGCCGCCGTCGAGGTGCTTCTCAGAAGTGAAGTGCATGGTCGTGCCTTTCGGGAATGCGCAGAACGGCGCTCCCGGACGACCTACCGCCCGACCGTGACCCCTGAGGAGAGCACCCACGTCGATACGTTCACGGGTACCACCTCCTCGGTCTCTCGCACGGCCGTCGGAAACGTATCAGCGACCACCGCCCCTCCCCAACAGATTTTCCCGGGGTGACCGGCGTCACAACTAATCAAGTTTGACTACGACCGCGCCGTGGCATACCTTTCTCGTCGCACCAGTAGTCAAAGTTGATTAGCCACCAATCCAGCAATCCAGAGGAGCCCGCGTGACCCTTCTTCCCGACACCGGATACGTCCCGACCGACGAGGACCGCGCGAGCCTGGCCGCCTGGTTCGCCGAGTACGACGCGCACAGCGCGAAGCGCGATGTCGAGCGGATGGCCGACCTGGCCGTCTTCCCGCTCAACCTGGTCAGCGACGACTCCGCCGGTGACGGGCGGGCGGCGCAGTGGGACCGGGAGCAGTTCGTGGGGACCATGACGCACGTCATGGGGGACGGGAGCGAGGACATCTCGTTCGAGTCGACGCGCACGCCCGTCTTCCTCTCCCCCGCGATGGCCGTCGTCTTCACCGACTCCGTGATGACGGCGAACGGCGAGACGCAGCGGCTGCGCTACGCCGACATCCTGATCAGGCGCGGCGGCTCCTGGGTCTTCCAGACCATGATCCAGGGAGGCTGGGGGGACAACCTGTAGTCAGACGCGCTCCCACGTCCGGCGGTCCCTGGCCAGCGCGTGCAGCGCCTCCACATCGGCCGGTTTCAGCACCCCTCCGAGGCGGGCCAGCGACGGCAGCTCCGCCTCGCGCAGCACCCGCACGTCGCGTGGCGGCGCCGCCACGTCCAGGTCGGCGGCGCCGGACCCGGCGAGGACCAGGACGGGGCGCACCTCCGCGGTCAGCGCGAAGGACGCCCGGCCCGCGTCCGAGCGGAGCGAGCGCAGGAGGGGGAACGGCTCGGCGCGGCCGACCGTGACCATCGGGTCGGCGATGCGCACCCGCTGCTTGCGGACCGCGAGGGTGCCCACGCAGAACAGGCCACCGGGGCCGATCAGCAGGTGGTGGATCCGGGCGTCGCCGGGCAGCGGCAGGGAGTGCAGGACCCGCCAGCCCGCGCCTTCGAGCGCGTCCAGGGCATCGCCCACCGCCTGTTCGGCGGCGAGGGCGCGGTGGCGGGCGTCGGCGCGCAGCCTGCGGGCGGGCGCCGGGTCGCGGTCGAGGGAGATCCGCAGGGCTTCGCCGGGGCGGTTGGGAGCGAGGTCGTCGTCCGGGTGGAGGGCGAGACGGGCCAGTTCGGCGGGGGTCGGTACGGGCGGCGGACCCACGGTGACCTGGCCGGTCAGGAAGGGGGCGAGGACATCGAGGACGTCCTCCTCGCTCTCCTCGCTGAGCAGGTTGACGCGGGACACCTCGCGGTCGTACCAGGCCACGTTCCTGCCGTCCGCGAGGTACACGTACAACCGCTCCTGGCCGTGCCTCCAGGCCGGTACGACACGCAGTCCGGTCATGAGCCCTCACCCCCTCGACCATGGGAACAGCCCACACGCTCCCCGGCAAGAACCAGGTCGCGGCAGGGAGAAGTTGGGGCGTCTTTGCGCCGAGTACGACCGGTCCGGGTGTGAAGTCCCGCCCGCCCCGTAACGGCACTGCCCACACAGCTATGGGCTGCCGTTACATAGCCGACGAATTGCCGCAATAGCGGACATCTAACTTCTTACGAGTCCACCCGATCACGCCGGAGCGATCAGCCGACCGACCGTAAGGAACGTCCCGTGAGCCTCAACCGCCGCCACACCCTCCTCCGTACCGCCGCCGTCTCCACCCTGGTCGGCGGGGCGCTGCTCCTGCCGGCCGCGGGCGCCTTCGCCGACTCGCCCGCACCCGCCCCGACGACGGCCGGGCCGCACGCGAAGGGCGAGGTCTACGAAGTCACCCTCGGCAACGGCGCGCGGGCGAAGATCCAGAACCGCGGCGGTGCGTACGTGGCGACGATCTCCCTCAAGGGCAAGGAGATCGCGACGCTCTCCGCCACGCATCCCACGGTCACCCAGGGCGGCGTGAAGTACGAGCTGCACCCCTCCAACGGGCACATCGGCATCACGTACCTCGACGGCAAGGACCGTACGGACGGCGGCAAGAAGGACCAGAAGGTCGTCCCGCAGCCGAAGAACGACCAGAAGCAGCGGCCCGCCCGGCACGGCGACAAGACCGTCGCCCCCAAGGGCGGGGTGAAGGCCGGCGCCGAGGGCGTGCGCGACGCCGGGGACCCCGCGTTCCTGGTGGCCGGTGGCGGCATGGCGGCGGCCGGCGCGGCCGGTCTCGGGTTCGCGATGCTGCGCCGCGGCCGCTCGGACGGCTGACCCCGGGCCGAGCAAGCGCCTCCCCTGCCCCCCTCCACCACAGGAGCCCCCACATGGCCCCCCGCACCCCCGCCGGCTTCGAGCCCGACACGCCCCACGCGCCCGACGCACCCGCGCCAGCCCGTCGGCAGAACGCCCGTACCGCCCGCATCGCCGCCGCCGGAGCCCTCACCGCCGCCCTCGGCATCGGCCTGATCGCCTGCGGGCAGAGCGGCGGCGGCAACGGCGACCCGGCCCCCGACGTGAAGGTCCACAACGCCGCGACCGCGCAGGCGAAGCAGGCCGTCGCCCCGTTGAAGGCGTCCAAGCCGACCGGGCTGCGGATTCCCGCCGCGGGGGTCGACGCCAAGTCGATGCTCGACCTCGGGGTGGGCGCCGACCAGGAGCTCGACGTGCCGCCCGTGGACAAGGCGGACGAGCCCGGCTGGTGGACCGGCGGGGTCACGCCCGGCGAGAAGGGGCCCGCCGTGATCGTCGCGCACTACGACACGGCGAACGGTCCCGCGCTGCTGAAGAACGTCGCGAAGGTCCACGTCGGGGACACTGTCGAGGTGCCCCGTGCGGACGGCAGCACGGCGACGTTCAAGGTGCGGGAGATCCAGCAGGTCGACAAGAGGGACTTCCCCACCAATAAGGTGTACGGGGCGACCGACCGACCGGAGTTGCGCCTGCTGACCTGCGGTGGACCCATCGTGGGCGGTCACCGCTCGGACAACATCATTCTCTACGCCGACCTGGTGACGTAACAATGGTGACGTGACGACAGGCCTGGTGCCACGACAGGCCGCGCCCCCGCGGCAGGCAGGAGTGCAGTGCAACGCAGCCGGCTCGCGCCAGCCGCCTTCGCCGTCCTCGCCGTCCTGCTGGCGGGCGGCTGCGGCGATCCCGGCGGGCTGCGGGGCGCCGGCCCGACACCGACCGCCGAGGGGCCCACGCACCTCTGGCCCGATCTGCCCTCCCCTTCGGTGCCCGCCGAGGACTACGGCGCCATAGAGGCGGTCAAGGTCAAGGGCGTCGAGGTGCCGCAGGGCGACCTGCGCAAGGTGGACCCGGTCGACGTCGTGCGCGCGGACTTCACCGAGAACCCGGGCACGTACGAACCCACCGACAAGGCGTACAAGGAAACCGTCGAGCGGCTGAAGGACTGCGCCGAGGACGGTTCGGGCGAGCAGGGGCGGTGCCCGGTCCTCAAGGCGTACTACCGCGACCTGACCGGCGACGGCAGGGACGACCTGATCGTCGGCGTCTCCACGCCCGACGACAACCTCGACATCCGCGTCTACGCCGAGGAGGAACGGCAGCTGACGCAGATCATGGAGATGAGCGACGCCGTGCTCGGCGTCGAGCTCGCCGGGCGGGACCTGATCATCCGCGCCATCTCCAGCCTCGCGGGGTACGAGTACCACACGGTGTGGTCCTGGGACTCGCACCAGAAGGCGATGCTGCCGACCAGCGACGAGATCGTCCGAGCCGCGAAGGGGCACCGGGGGAAGGCGCCGAAGTCCTCGACGCCCCGGCCCTCCGCGCGGCCCACGCCCAGCGGGAGCGGCGGGTGATGAGTCGCCGTCAGCCGCGCGGGCCGCGGCTCCCCGCCTGGACGGCGACCCTCACCTGGAAGGCCGCCGTCTTCATCACCGTCATGTGCTGTGCGCTCGCGGCGCTGCTCGGCGCGCTCGTGCACGTCTCGGTGACCAACCAGACCGTGGGCCAGGCCCGCGACCGTGCCCTCTCCCGCCTCGACGAGGTCACCGAGCGGTACGAGGCAGGCGACCGGCTCGGCCCCGGCGCGGGCGTCGACCCGGTGGGCCTGCCCTCGCGCCTGCGCGACCTCGCGGTGAGCGGGCAGCGCGGCACGATGGTCGCCGCCCACGAGTCGCGGCCGACGATGTGGGCGGCGGGGCCCGCCGACGGGGGCCGCGCCATCGCCGTCCAGGTCGACTACGCGCAGGGCGCCCGCACCATCGACGGGCTCGACCGGGCGATCCTCGGCTCGTCGGTCCTCGCGATCGGGGCGACGCTGCTGGTCGGCGCGTTCGCGGTGACGCGGGTGACCCGGCGGCTGCACCAGACGGCGCAGGTGGCCCGGCGGATCAGCGGGGGCGACCTGGACGCACGCGTGGAGGACCCGCACGCCCGGCCCGACGGCACGGGTTTCCCCCGGCACCAGGACGAGGTGGCCGCGGTCGCCGGGGCCCTGGACACCATGGCGTCCACGCTCCAGGGCAAGCTGCTGAGCGAGCAGCGGTTCACCGCGGACGTGGCGCACGAGCTGCGCACCCCGCTGACCGGGCTGCACGCGGCGGCCGAGCTGCTGCCGCCGGGACGGCCGACCGAGCTGGTGCGCGACCGGGTCGCCGCGCTGCGCACGCTGACCGAGGACCTCCTGGAGATCTCCCGGCTCGACGCGAAGAGCGAGGCGGTGGATCTGGACGCCCATCAACTCGCTCCACTGGCGGAGCGGGTGGTGCGTTCTTCCGGGGAGGGCACGGAGCTCGTCGTCGTACGGGATGTGTGTGTGGACACCGACCGGCGGCGCCTGGAGCGGGTGCTCGGCAATCTCGTGGCCAACGCGCACAAGCACGGGCGGGCGCCGGTGCTCGTGACCGTGGACGGTCCCGTCGTCTCCGTGCGGGACCACGGCGACGGCTATCCGGAGTACCTCGTGGAGCACGGGCCGCAGCGCTTCCGCACCGAGGGCACCAGCAAGGGGTCGAGCAAGGGGCACGGGCTGGGGCTGACCATCGCGCTGGGCCAGGCGGACGTGCTCGGTGCGCGGCTGGCCTTCTCGAACGCGGCGGACGGCGGGGCGGTGGCGACGCTGCGGCTGCCGTACGAAACGGCCGGGGACGGCGAGGAGACGGGCACACCGCACGGCGGAACGTGAGCTTGCGAGGGTGCGGAGTGCCGCTTTTAGTGTGAATTGCGGCTTGTGGGCATCCGCCTCGGCCGCCCCGCTCCCCTTTCCCCGAGGAGGCCCCATGTCCCCGCGCTCCACCACTGTCCGGCTCGGCATACTCGCCGCCGGCGGCGCCCTCGCGGCGCTCGCCGCCGCAGGCCCGGCCGCCGCCCTCGACGGCGCGGCCGACGCCAACAACCACCCGCCCGTCTACAAGGGCCGTGTCACCGCCAAGACCGGACTCCTGCTCCACACCTCTCCGACCCGCGGCAGCAAGGTGATCCGCACGGTGCCGCGCGGCAAGGTCGTCACCATCTTCTGCAAGACCACAGGCGACCGCGTCGTCAACAACAACATCTGGTACCTGCTCACCGACGGCACCTGGGCCTGGGGCGCCGCGCACTACATCGCCAACATCGGCAAGGTTCCGCGCTGGTGCTGAGGACGACTCTCTTCGCCCGGCCGACATAGTCGACATAAGCGGACTTCAGGGTGAATTGCTTGCTACGTTCCCGGCATGGCCGGAACCAGCGCGGGCACCGCACCCCCAGCGGTCCCGGCTGTCCGAGTCCCCCGGCGCCGCGGCACCGAACTCACCCTGCTCGTCGTGGCCGTCCTGCTCTCCGTGTACGGCTACTGCGCCGTCGGCCTCGCCAAGAACGACACCGTCCCGCCCGGCGCCGCCGGTTACGGCGCCGGGCTCGGCGTGCTCGCACTCGTCGCGCACCTCGCCGTCCGGCTCCGCGCCCCGTACGCCGATCCGCTGCTGCTGCCCATCGCGGTCCTCCTCAACGGCCTGGGCCTGGTCCTCATCTACCGGCTCGACCTGGAGACCCCGCACGACGAGGCGGCGCCCGCGCAGCTCATCTGGTCGACGGCCGGCGTCGGCCTGTTCATCGCCGCCGTCCTCTTCCTGCGCGACCACCGCGTGCTGCAGCGCTACGCCTACCTCTCCGTCGTCACCGCACTGATCCTGATGATCGTGCCGATCTTCTTCCCCGCCGTGAACGGCGCCCGGATCTGGATCAGGATCGGCGGCTTCTCCATCCAGCCCGGCGAGTTCGCGAAGATCCTGCTCGCCGTCTTCTTCGCCAGCTACCTCGCGGCCAACCGCAACGCCCTCGCCTACACCGGCCGCACCCTGTGGCGGTTCAAGCGGCTCCAGCTGCCCACCGGGCGCGTGCTCGGCCCCATCGTGGCGATCTGGCTGCTCAGCGTCGGCGTGCTCGTCCTGGAGCGCGACCTCGGCACCTCGCTGCTCTTCTTCGGGCTCTTCGTGATCCTGCTGTACGTCGCCACGGGCCGCATCGGCTGGATCGCGGTCGGCCTGCTCCTCGCCGCGCTCGGCGCGTTCGCCGTCGGCTCGCTGGAACCGCACGTCCACAGCCGGGTGGAGGACTGGCTGCACCCCTTCGCCTCCATCGACGCGGGCCGCGGACCGAACCAACTCGCGCAGTCGCTCTTCGCGTTCGCGGCCGGCGGGATGCTCGGCACCGGGCTCGGGCTCGGGCACTCCATCCTGATCGGCTTCGCCGCGAAGTCCGACTTCATCCTGGCGACGGCCGGTGAGGAGCTCGGCCTCTCGGGGCTCTGCGCGATCTTCCTGCTCTACGCCCTGCTCGTGGAGCGCGGTTTCCGTGCGGGGCTGGCCCTGCGCGACGCCTTCGGGCGGCTGCTCGCGATCGGGCTCGCCTCGATCCTCGCGCTCCAGGTGTTCGTGATCGCGGGCGGCGTCATGGGGCTGATCCCGCTGACGGGCATGGCGATGCCGTTCCTCGCGCAGGGCGGTTCGTCCGTCGTCACCAACTGGATCATGGTGGCGCTGCTGATCCGCGTCAGCGACTCGGCCCGCAGTCAGCCCGTGCCCACCCCCGCGGAGGCCGAGTGACATGACGCGGTACATCCGGCACGCCGCCGCGTTCTGCGCGCTGCTGCTCATCGCCCTGCTCGTCAACGCCACCCGCGTCCAGGTCTTCCAGGCCGGCTCGCTCGACGCCAACGAGGCCAACCGCCGCAACGCCATCGTCCGCTTCGAGCAGCCGCGCGGCGACATCCTCGTCGACGGGCGGCCCGTGACCGGCTCCCGGGACACCGGCGAGCAGCTCCGCTACGAACGGACGTACAAGAACGGGCCGTTGTACGCGCCCGTCACCGGCTACGCCTCGCAGGTGTACGGCACGACCTTCCTGGAGCACGCCGAGGACGACATCCTCTCCGGCACCGATCCGATGCTCGCCCCGCTCCCCCTGTGGAACGACATCACCCGCGCGCAGAACCCCGGTGGCAAGGTCGAGACCACGATCAAGGCCGCGGTGCAGCAGGCGGCGTACGCGGGCCTCGGCGGCAAGCGGGGCGCGGTCGCCGCGCTGGAACCGTCGACCGGGAAGATCCTCGCGCTGGTCAGCGCCCCTTCGTACGACCCCGAGAGGCTCTCGGGGACCGACCGGGCGGTGGCCGACACCTGGGCGGAGCTGAACAGCGGCGCGACCAAGCCGATGCTGAACCGGGCGATCCGGCAGACGTACCCGCCCGGTTCGACGTTCAAGGTGGTGACGGCCGCGGCGGCGCTGGACTCGGGCGCGGTGACGGACCCGGACGCGCCGACCAAGTCCCCGAACCCGTACACGCTGCCCGGCACGAGCACCCAGCTGACCAACGAGGTCGACGGCTGCACGAACGCCAGCCTGCGCTACGCCTTCCAGTGGTCCTGCAACACGGTCTTCGCGAAGCTCGGCGTCGACACGGGCCTCGACCCGATGGTCGGCACGGCCCGGAACTTCGGCTTCAACGACAGGGGACTGAGAATCCCCTCGTCCGTCGCGGCCAGCAACTTCGACACCTCCATGGACCGGGCGCAGCTCGGCCTCTCCGCGATCGGGCAGTACGACACCCGGGCGACGCCGTTGCAGATGGCGATGGTGTCGGCGGCGGTGGCGAACGGCGGGTCGGTGAAGGCGCCGCACCTGGTGGACCGCACGACGACCGAGGACGGGGACGTGGTCGACACCGCGGGCACCAAGTCCCTGCGACAGGCGATGAACCCGGGCACCGCGGCGCAGCTGCGGGAGATGATGACGCAGGTCGTCGACGAGGGCACGGGCACGAACGCCGCGATCCCCGGCGTGACGGTCGGCGGCAAGACGGGTACCGCGCAGCACGGCATCGACAACTCCGGTACGCCGTACGCCTGGTTCATCTCGTGGGCGCAGGCGGACGACGACCCGGAGCCGTCGGTGGCGGTCGCCGTGGTCGTGGAGGACGCGGCGGCGGACCGCGGGGACATCAGCGGGGGCGGCAGCGCGGCACCGATCGCGAAGGCGGTGATGGAGGCGGCGATCGGCGCCCACTGACCTGCGTCCGGGCCCTATTCCGCCTCGCCGGAAGCGATCGCGTCCCGCACCTCCGACACCCGCTCGTGCTCCTCGGCCGCGAAGCGCTCCGCGTCCAGCTTCTCGGCGATCTCCTCGTCCTGGGCCATCAGCAGGTCGAGGTTGGCGTTCCCCATCTCGAAGACGCCCATGTCGACGTAGGCCTCTTGCAGGCGCTTGCCCCACAGCCCGATGTCCTTGACGCAGGGCACGATGCGGGAGAAGAGCAACTGTCGGAAGAGGGACAGGAATTCGGACTGCTCGCTGTACTCCTGGGCCTGCGCCTCGGGGATGCCGAAGTTCTCCAGGACCTCGTCACCGCGCAGCCGGTCGCGCATCAGGTAGCAGCCCTCGATGACGAACTCCTCGCGCTCGCGCAGTTCGGCGTCGGTGAGCTGCTTGTAGTAGTCGCGCAGCGCCATCCTGCCGAAGGCGACGTGCCGGGCCTCGTCCTGCATCACGTACGCGAGGATCTGCTTGGGCAGCGGCTTGTCCGTGGTGTCGCGGATCATGCCGAACGCGGCGAGCGCGAGGCCCTCGATGAGGACCTGCATGCCGAGGTAGGGCATGTCCCAGCGGGAGTCCCGGAGGGTGTCGCCGAGCAGCGCCTGGAGGTTGTCGTTGATCGGGTAGAGCATGCCGATCTTGTCGTGCAGGAAGCGGCCGTAGATCTCCGCGTGCCGCGCCTCGTCCATGGTCTGGGTCGCGGAGTAGAACTTCGCGTCCAGGTCGGGGACCGACTCGACGATGCGGGCCGCGCACACCATCGCGCCCTGCTCGCCGTGGAGGAACTGGCTGAACTGCCAGGAGGCGTAGTGCTTGCGCAGCTCACCCTTGTCGCGGTCGGTCATCTTCGCCCAGTGCGGTGTGCCGTAGAGCGTCATCGACTCGTCGGGGGTGCCGAGGGGGTCGAGCGGGTCGACCTCCAGGTCCCACGCGATGCGCTTGGCGCCGTCCCACTGCTTGTCCTTGCCCTTCTGGTAGAGAGCGAGGAGGCGGTCGCGCCCTTCGTCGTACTCCCAGCTGAAGCGGGCCGAACTGGCGGACGGTACGCGCCAGTTGAGCCCGTCCGGTGGACTGGTGTAAAGCTCGTGCGTCGCCATGACGGCAGGCTCACACGCTACTGGACAAGCGGTCAACAAGTCGTGCGCAAGGGATTGACGGCCTTGCTGACAGGCAGTCTCATAAGAGATGACCGCCGGTAACCCGCGACAAGTCAGGAACAGTCATGACGACCGTGACGGAAGACGTTTCGCTCGAGGGCCTGCGGGACGCGCTCGGACTGCTCAAGGACCGGGAGCAGGTCGCCCTGCGGCTCCTGGAGTCGTCCGCCAAGCACTCCTTCGACCCCGACAAGGAACTCGACTGGGACGCGCCGCTCGAAGAGGGCAAGTGGTTCTGGCCGCCGGAGCTCGTCTCCCTGTACGGCACGCCGATGTGGAAGCGGATGTCCGAGGAGCAGCGGTTCGACCTGGCCCGGCACGAGGCGGCGTCCCTCGCCTCGCTCGGCATCTGGTTCGAGATCATCCTGATGCAGCTGCTCGTGCGGCACATCTACGACAAGTCGGTGACCAGCAACCACGTGCGGTACGCGCTCACCGAGATCGCCGACGAGTGCCGGCACTCCATGATGTTCGCGCGGATGATCCAGAAGGGCGGCGCCCCGACGTACCCCGTCACGCGCCTCAACCACAACCTCGCGCGCGTCCTGAAGACGGTCTCCACCACCCCCGGCTCGTTCGCCTGCACGCTGCTCGGCGAGGAGATCCTCGACTGGATGCAGCGCCTCACGTTCCCCGACGAGCGCGTCCAGACGCTGGTGCGCGGGGTGACCCGCATCCACGTCGTCGAGGAGGCCCGCCACGTCCGGTACGCGCGTGAGGAGCTGCGGCGCCAGATGGTGACCGCCCCCGCGTGGGAGCGCCAGCTGACCCGCCTCAGCTGCGGCGAGGCCGCCCGCGTCTTCTCCCTCGCCTTCGTGAACCCCGAGGTCTACACGAACGTCGGCCTGGACCGCAGGGAGGCCGTCGCGCAGGTGCAGGCGAGCGGGCACCGCAGGGAGGTCATGCAGACGGGCGCGAAGCGGCTCACGGACTTCCTGGACGACATCGGTGTGATGCGAGGAGTCGGCCGACGGCTCTGGCGCTCTTCGGGGTTGTTGGCCTGAGTCCTTCGCCGCGGGTCTCGTGTGGCTTGTCGCGCGGTTCCCCGCGCCCCTACGGGGACGCACCCCGGGTTACGCTGCGAGGCATGACCTCGCCTGCCGCCACCACGCCCGCGTACCGCCGCCTGAGCGTCGAGGCGCGGCGGCGGCAGCTCCTGGACTCCGCGCTCACCCTCTTCGCGCACCGCGCGCCCGAGGAGGTCAACCTCGACGACGTCGCGGAGGCGGCCGGCGTCTCGCGGCCGCTCGTGTACCGCTACTTCCCCGGCGGCAAGCAGCAGTTGTACGAGGCCGCGCTGCGGTCCGCCGCCGACGACCTGGAGCAGTGCTTCGCCGAGCCGCCGGAGGGCCCCCTCACGCGGCGCCTCTCGCGCGCCCTCGACCGCTACCTGGCCTTCGTCGACCAGCACGACACGGGGTTCAGCGCGCTGTTGCAGGGCGGCAGCGTGGTGGAGACGTCGCGGACCTCCGCCATCGTGGACGGCGTGCGCAGGGCCGCCGCGGAGCACATCCTCAGCCACCTGGACGTGCCCGAGCCGGGGCCCCGCCTCCGCATGACCGTCCGCATGTGGATCACCGCGGTCGAGGCGGCGTCCCTGATCTGGCTGGACGAGGAGAAGCAGCCGCCGCTCGACGAGCTGCGGGACATGCTCGTCGAGCAGTTCATGGCGGTGCTCGTGGCTACGGCGGGACGGGACCCGCAGACCGCGGAGGTCGTCCGCCGGGCGCTGACCCTGGAGACGCCCGAGGGGCCCGTGGGCGCGCTCGCCCGCCGGGTGCTGCCCGTGGTCGCCGACGCGGCGCACCTGCTGTGACACTGGGGGCGTGAAGAGCGAAGACACCCCGTTCGTGGACGGCCCCCTGGACGGCCGGGTCCTGCCGATCCTCCTCGGCCCGACCGGACACCCCCCGAAGGTCTACCGCGTCCCCGTGCCCGACGACGCGGGCGGCCCTCCGACCGTCCTGGTCTACCGCCGTGTCCGCTCGGCGGGCGCGAGGTGGCGGTACGAGTTCGACCCGGAGGGCGACAAGGGAAGCGGCCTGAAGTGGCCGTGGTCAAAACAGGGTCCCCGCTGACGGCTTTCCCCCGCGGCCGGCTGGGGGCTGACCGCGCAGTTCCCCGCGCCCCCAAAAGCCCCGGGGCCCCCGGAGGGTGATTCCTGCGGGCGGGTGGGGGCTGATCGCGCAGTTCCCCGCGCCCCTAGACGCCCCCGGGCCCCCGGGACGGTGGGTCCCTGCGGGAGCGTGGGGGCTGGCCGCGCAGTTCCCCGCGCCCCTGAAGCGCCCCTCCGGGCGCCCAGGGGCGGTGGGTGCCTGATCGCGGGGTCACTTCAGGGACACGGGACGAAGTACGACCCAGGGGCGCGGGGAACTGCGCGAGCAACCCCCACCCGCCCGCAGGCGGAAACCGTGGGGATGCAAATCGCCACGCCGACGACCCCTGCAAGGGTGACCCTCGTTGCGCCGACCGCACCCCGCCGGGAGGCGTGCACCCCCGACGCGCCGGATGCTCGCCCTGCGCGCAGGAGAGCCCTCCGCGCACCGGAGGTGATGACGTGTCAGACACACTGCTGCGGTGGGTCTGCACAGGGGCCGCCCTCGGCGCCCTGTGCACCACCGCGACCCCCGCCCACGCGGCACCCAAGGCCCCGGGGCCAGAAGAGCGCCCTGTCACCCAGCTCCTGACGGAGCTTCAGCGGCTGTACCGGTCCGCGGAGGAGGCCACGGAGACGTACAACGCCACCGCGGAGAAGCTGAAGAAGCAGCGGGCCGACGCCGCCGCCCTGGACCGCGAGCTGGCGAAGGCCCGCGCCTCCGTGCGCGACAGCCGGAGCGACGCAGGCCGGTTCGCGCGCCAGCAGTACCAGGGAAGCAGCAACCTCTCCCCGTACATGCGCCTGCTGCTCGCCCGCGACCCGCAGCGCGCCCTCGACCAGGGCCACGTGCTGCAGCGGGCCGCCGCGGGCCGCGCCGCCACAGTGGAGCGGCTGACCGGCGGGGAACGGAAGGCCGGTGATCTCGCGGGAGCCGCGAAGCGGGCCCTCACCTCCCAGGCCGCCCTGGCCGCCCGGCAGAAGCGGCAGCGGGACCGGGTCGACGGGCAGCTGCGCGACGTCGAGGGGCTGCTGTCCTCGCTGACCGTCGAGCAGCTGGCCGCGCTGCGGCAGGCGGAGGAGGCCGACACGGCGCAGGCCCAGGAGAAGTTCCTGGCGTCCGGCGCCCTCGGCGGCAGCCCGGCGCAACGGGCGCCGTCACGGCAGGGCGACACCGCCGTCGACTACGCGGTGCGGCAGATCGGCCGCCCCTACAAGTGGGGCGCCGAAGGACCCAAGGCGTTCGACTGCTCGGGGCTGACCCAGCGGGCCTGGGCGCACGCGGGCCGCAAGATCCCACGGACCAGCCAGGAGCAGTGGAAGGAGTTGCGCCGCATTCCCCTGAACAAGCTCCGCCCGGGGGACCTCGTCGTCTACTTCCCGAAGGCCACGCACGTGGCGGTGTACCTGGGCGACGGCAAGGTCGTCCAGGCACCGCGCCCCGGCACCCGTGTCAAGGTCTCGCCCATCGCGGCGAACCCGGTCCTCGGCGCCGTGCGGCCCGACCCCGGGGGCCGGGCCATGCGCGGGTACACGCCGCCGAAGCTGCCCGCGGGCGCCACCTCGGGCAGTGACATCGGGTACGGCAGGAGTCAGGCGCCGGGCGCGACCGACTCCAGGTAGGCGGCGGCCTTCTCCGGGTCGAAGAAGAAGTTCTCGAAGTCGGCCGGGTCGTTGAAGCCGTTGGCGAACCGGTCGGCGACGGGCTGGAGCTGACCGGCCGCGCCGAGGATGTTCAGGACGTGCTCCGGCGGGGCGCCCAGCATCGCGTTCGTCCACTTGGTGACGTGCTGCGCCGTCTCCCAGTAGCGGTCGAAGGCCGACTGCATCCACTCCGCGTCGAAGGGCTTGTCGCCGTGGTCGACGATGGAGGAGATGTACGAGGCGGCGCACTTGGACGCCGAGTTGGAGCCCTGGCCGGTGATGGGGTCGTTGGCGACGACGACGTCGGCGACCCCGAGGACGAGCCCGCCGCTGGGCAGCCGCCCGATCGGCTTGCGCACGGTGGGGGCGTACCGCCCGGCCAGCGTGCCGCCCGCGTCGGTCAGCTCGACCTTCGTGGCGCGCGCGTACTCCCAGGGCAGGAACTTCTCCAGGAGTTCGAGGGTGAGCGCCAGGTGCTCGCTGGGGTCCTTGATGCCCTGGAAGACGTCGAGCGGGCCGCCGGGTATGCCCTCCCAGAAGAGGATGTCCGCGCGGCCGGACGTGGTGAGCGTCGGCATGACGAAGAGCTCGCCGACACCGGGCACGAGGTTGCAGCGGACCGCGTCGAACTCGGGGTGCTCGGGGCGCGGGCCGAGGCCGTGCACGTACGCCACCGAGAGCGCGCGCTGCGGGGCGTCGAACGGCGAGCGGGCGGCGTCGCGCTCGAACATGGACACCAGCTCGCCCTTGCCCGCCGAGACGAGCACGAGGTCGTAGGTGCGCGAGAAGTAGTCCAGGTCACCGACGGCCGCGCCGTGGATGACCAGCTGCCCGCCGCGCTGCGCGAACGTGTCCATCCAGCCGGCCATCTTCACGCGCTGGTCGACGGATTGCGCGTACCCGTCGAGCTTGCCGACCCAGTCGATGACGCGGGCGCCGTCGGGGCCCGCGACCGAGACGCCGACGCCCTCGATCCTCGGGGCCTGCGACTCCCAGAAGTTCGCCTGGATGTCGCGCTCGTGCTGGAGCGCCGTGTGGAACATGCACTGCGTGGACATGACCCGGCCGGACCGGATCTCGTCCGCGGTGCGGTTGGACATGAGGGTGACCTCGTACCCCTGTGCCTGGAGTCCGAGGGCGATCTGGAGTCCGGACTGGCCGGCTCCGACGACGAGTATCTTCCGCATGCGGGTCCTTCTTACTTCCTCGGGGTCTTACTCAGGGGTGGCGTCGAGCGCGTGGCCGACCAGGGCGAGGAGCGACTCGATGACCGAGATCCGCTGCCTGGCGTCCATGATCAGTACCGGTATGTGCGGCGGCACCGTCAGGGCCTCGCGCACGTCCGCCACCTCGAACTTCTCGCTGCCGTCGAAGTGGTTGACCGCGACGACGTACGGCAGGCCGCAGCTCTCGAAGTAGTCGAGGGCGGGGAAGCAGTCGGACAGGCGGCGGGTGTCGGCGAGCACGACGGCGCCGATCGCGCCGCGCACCAGGTCGTCCCACATGAACCAGAACCGCTGCTGGCCCGGCGTACCGAAGAGGTAGAGCACCAGGTCGTCGTCGAGCGTGATGCGGCCGAAGTCCATGGCGACCGTCGTGGTCGTCTTCTCCGGGGTCCCGCTCAGATCGTCGGTGTCGGCGCTCGCCTGCGTCATCAGCGCCTCCGTCTGGAGGGGCGTGATCTCGGAGACGGCGGTCACCAGTGTCGTCTTGCCGACGCCGAAACCGCCCGCCACCACTATCTTCGTGGCGATCGGGGCACGTGACCTGTCCGTCTGCCAGGCCTGCAACTGACCCTCGTTCTCGAGGAGTTCAGAGACGGCGGAGTCCACTCAGCACCCTTTCCAGCAGTGCGCGGTCGGGCGCACCCGGGCCGTGGCCCGTTCCGTACACCCGGATCTTTCCCTGGTCGGCGAGGTCGCTGAGCAGCACGCGGACCACGCCGAGCGGCATCTTGAGGAGCGCCGCGATCTCCGCGACCGTGCGCATGCGACGGCAGATCTCGACGATCGCCCGCATCTCCGGCATGACCTTCGACAGCGTGCCCTTGGGCAGTTCGAGGCGCTCGTCGGGCGCCTCGATCGCGGCGTTGCTCGCCACGAACGTCTCGACGAGCAGCACGTGCCCGAATCTGGTCCGGCCGCCGGTCAGCGAGTAGGGGCGGACGCGGGCGGGTTTTCGGTCGCCGCCCCGCTGCGGCAGCTTCGGCGTCTTGCTGCTGCGGCTGCTGCTCATCGGGCACTCTCCATCGACTGGCGCAGCTCGCTGCGGAGTTCGGGGGTGAGGACGTGCCCGGCGCGGCCGACGAAGAGGGCCATGTGGTACGCGACGACGCTCATGTCGCAGTCCGGGGTGGCGTGCACGCCGAGCAGCGAGCCGTCGCTGATCGCCATGACGAAGAGGCTGCCCTCCTCCATCGCGACGACGGTCTGCTTGACTCCGCCGCCGTCCATCAGCTTCGCGGCGCCGATGGTGAGGGAGCCGAGCCCGGACACGATGGTCGCGAGGTCGGCGCTCGACCCCTTGGGGCCCGTCGGCTTCTCCGCGGGGCGCTCGGCGTTGCGCCCGGGGTCGGAGGAGAGCAGGAGCAGCCCGTCGGACGAGACGACCGCGACGGAGAGGAGCCCGGGCACCTCCTCCACCAGGTTCGTCAGGAGCCAGTGCAGGTTGCGTGCTTCCCTGCTCAGGCCGTACGTGGCGGGTTCGGCGGAAGAACTGGGCGTGCGCATGGGCGCAGTCAACTGCTTGCCTCCTCGACTGGGTCCCCCATTACGTCTGCGGCTCGTTCATTCTTTTCATCACCCGAGTCATCACTCGGGTGATCACCGGAGATCTCGGCCTCCACGTCCCGTCGGCCGCTGATCGCGCCCTGGTGGAAGTTGCCGAGGCGGCGCCGGAGTGCCTCGGCGTCCACGGAGCCGCTACGCGGCTTGGGCGCGGCGGCCGCGGGGGCGGTGATCTTCGGGGTGCGCTTGGGCAGGCCCTTGTCGGTGACGCGCTCCCACTTGGGGGGCGCGGGCCGTGCCGAGTCGGGCTCGGGGCCGGGCTCCGTGTGCTCGGGCTCCGGCTCGGTCTCCTCCGGTACGGGAGGCGCCGTGAGCTCCATGGTCGTCTCGGGCGACGGGGAGGGCTCGGGAGCGGGTTCACCGGCCGGTTCGACGGACGGCTCGGGGGCCGGTTCGGCGGACTGCTCAGGGTCCGAGTCGGTGGACTGCTCGGGGGCCGGTTCGGCGGACTGCTCGGGGGCCGCGTCGGGGGACGGTTCCGGGGACGGCGAGGGCAGTGCCGTCTCCAGGGTCCGTTCGGCCGCCGCGATCAGCGGGTCCTCGCCGGGCGCGCCGGCCAGCCGCCCCGGAAGCACGTTGGAGTTGGCCTCGGCCTCCGACCCCGGCAGATGGGTCAGCGGCTCCCCCGCACGCGGCGGCGTGACCACCGCGGCCTGCGAGGGCGCGTCCGCGAGGATGCCCTCGGGCAGCACGACGACCGCCGCGACCCCGCCCTGCTTCTGGTCCCGCAGCCGCACCCGCGCCCCGTGCCGGGCGGCGAGCCGCGCGACGACGTAGAGGCCGAGCCCGAGGCCGTCCCCGCTCTCCTGGTCGTACGCGTCGTCGGGGTCGAAGTCCGCGAGGCGGGCGTTGAGCTCCCGCATCCGGTCCTGGGTGACGCCGATGCCCTCGTCCTGGACGGAGAGCATGACCTCGCCGTTCTCCAGGAGCCAGCCGGAGACCTCGACGGAGGAGTCCGGCGGCGAGAACGAGGTCGCGTTCTCCAGGAGTTCGGCGGTGAGGTGGCTGATGTCGTCCGCGGCGAAGCCCGCCACGTGCGTGTGCGGCGGCAGCGTGGCGATGCGGACGCGTTCGTACCGCTCGATCTCGGAGACGGCCGCGCGCACCACGTCGACGAGCGGGACGGCACCGGGGTGCTGGTGGCCGTGTTCCGCGCCGGCGAGGACCAGGAGGTTCTCGCTGTGCCGCCGCATGACGGTGGCGAGGTGGTCGAGCTTGAAGAGCGTGGCGAGGCGGTCCGGGTCCTGCTCGCGGTCCTCCAGGTGCTCGATGACGGCGAGCTGGCGCTCCACCAGGCCGAGCGTGCGCAGGGCCAGGTTGACGAAGGTGCCGTGGATGGACTGGCGCACCCGCTCCAGGTGCGCGGAGGCCTCGGCGAGCTCCTCGCGCAGCGCCGCGCGCTCGTCGGCCATGGACTGGCGCTGCCCGATGAGGTGCTTGCGGTCCGATTCGAGGGTGGCGAGGCGCTCGGTGAGGGCGGCCGCGTGGCCGTGCAGGGCGTTGACGGAGCGTACGACCTGGGCGAACTCGTCGTCGCGGCCGGTGAAGCGGATCGGCTCCTGGGGCGCGGGCTCGGTGGCGAGGCGGGCCGAGCCGAGGCGCAGGACCGCGAGCGGGCGGGTCAGCGTGCGGGCCGCGCCCATGGCGACGCCGACGGCGACGAGCAGGCAGACGCCGACGAGGGCGATCCGGATCTCCAGCGCCGTGACGTCGTCGTCGCGCAGCTGGGCGAGCTGCTTGGTGCGCTCGACGCCGAGCGCGGACTCGGCGCCGCGCATGGTCTCGATGCGGGCGGAGAGCGCGGCGTCGACCTTCTTCCTGTCGTAGCGCCGCTCGGCCGCGGAGAGCTTCGGCTGGTCGGTGAGGCGCTCCAGGTACTTCTCGGCGGCGCCGACCTCGGAGCCGGTGACGGTCGACTCGTACGTGGCGCGGGCCGGGTCGCTCGCCGCGTCGCGGAAGTCGGCGAGGGCGGCCAGCTCGCGGACGCGGGCCCGCTGGGCTGCGGAGCTGAGCTCGTCGCGCCGCTTGGCGTCGGCCGGCGACTCCTCGGTGACGGTGGTCGGCAGGCCGGTGACCGGGTCGACGGTGGAGGTGCCGGTGGGGCGGGGCAGGGCGAGGGCGGCGAGGAGGAGGCCGCGGGCCGCGGCGGCCTGCTCCACGGCGTGGTCGAGGTCGGAGAGGGCGAGGGCGCCCTGGTTGGCCTCGGGGGGCAGCTTCTCGGCCAGGTCGCGGGTGAGGCCGTGCAGTTCGGCGATGACCCTGGTGTACGCCTCGTGGGCTTCGAGAGCGGTGCTCTTGCCGGTGAGCGCCGCTCTGCGCACGGCGGCGATGTCGGCGAGGTCGCCGCGCAGTCCGGCGGGCGCGTCGGCGCCGCGGAGCTCGTCGATCTGCCGGTCCACGCGGGCGCTGCGGCTCTGGGAGAGGCCCTTGTCCTGGGGTCGTCCGGCGGCGATGAAGGTGGTGACCTCGTCCCGCTCGTCGGCGAGCGAGTGGCCGAGGGAGACCGCCTGCTGGGTCTGTTCGGCGAGGGTGACCAGGTTCTGCGTGTCGTTCAGGTCGCCGGACGCGGCGAGGACGGCGGGCGCGCCCGCGCCCGCGATGGCGGCGGCCACGACCGCGACCGCGACGATCAGCCGATTGCGCACACGCGCGGTGGGCGCCTTGTTGACCGGCGGCGCCGCGGCTTCGGGCACGGAGGCGTCCGTGCCCGTGCGCTCCGGCACATGCTCGGTTGGAGTCGTCGCGCCCGGCGTGGCCCCTTCCGGGGCCGTCTGCTTGCCTTTGCGCCGAGGCCGCATCTTCTGCACCGGTGCTCGCATTCTTGTTTTCGTCTGCCCTTGGCCCGGGTGACGACCTGTCAACACGAGCGCTCCCCCGGTACGGCTCCTGACCTTTCCAGTGCCGGTTGGTGGCGGTCGCGCATCGCCTGCCTGGCCACCCGAAGGAGTGAACATCGGCGGGGAGTTGGCGAGCAAGTCCCGGCACGGCCGCCGGAGGGCCTCCGCGGTGCGCCGGTTGGACGTCTCCGACCGGCTTTGGCAGGATGCGCCGCCACACCCCTGACGGAGGTGATCATTCCGGTCGAATCCGGCGCCCGCACCGCCCGTTCGTGGCCCTCCGTGACCCCTTCGCGGCTTCCGGTGGACCCTGTGAAGGCCTCGTGCAGACTGGCCGGATGCGTATCGAACTCGCCACCGAGCCCGGTGACCCCGCACGCCCCAACGAGGACTACGCGTCGGTCGCGCTTCCCGCGTCCGGACAGGGCGGATCGCTCGTCCTCCTGGATGGTGTGACCCCGCCCGAGGGGTCGGTGGGCTGTCCGCATTCCGTCCCTTGGTTCACGGCGCGTCTGGGCGGTGCACTGGGGGAACTGTCCGTTTCACGCCGGGATATGACGCTCACTGAGGTCCTGGCGGCAGGCATCACGCGTACCGCCGAAGCACATGGTTCAACCTGTGACCTTTCTCACCCGCGCACCCCTCAGGCAACCGTGGTGCTCGTGCGGTGGGACGAGGAGCGCGTCGAGCACCTCGTCCTGTCCGACTCGGCGCTCCTCATCGCGGGCAATGACGGCGAGGTGACGGCCGTCCTCGACCGGCGCCTCGCCGAACTGCCGCCCACCGTGCAGGCCCTGCGCGACCAGGTGCGCGCCCTGCCGCGCGGCTCCGCCGAACGGGACGTCGCGGCCCGTGCCTACGGAACGGCGGTCGAGGCGCTGCGCAACGCGGAGGACGGCTTCTTCACGGCCGCGTCCGACCCCTCGGCCGCCCTGCGCGCGGTCGTCGGCGAGCTGCCGCGGGCTGACGTCACGGCGGTGGCGGCGCTGACCGACGGGGCCGGGCGGTGGGTCGAGACCTTCCGCGAGGGCGACTGGGCCGACTGCTTCGCGCTGCTGCGCAAGCAGGGGCCGCGGCATCTGGTCTCCCGGGTGCGGGAGTTGGAACGCGCGGATCCGGACCGCCTGGCCTTCCCGCGCGGAAAGCGCCACGACGACGCGGCGGTCGTCTACGCGGAGTGGTGACGTACCCGGTCCGGGATTGTCGTCAGTTCTCCGCGCTCGCGTTCAGGCGGCCGAGCAGCCGGGCGAGTTCGGCGACCTCCGTGCGCTCCCAGCTCGCGAGCCGCCGCACGTAACGGGCGCGGCGGGCGGCGCGCACCGTGCGGAAGCGGGTGCGGCCGTCGGGTGTGAGCCGGATGAGCCAGGCGCGGCCGTCGGCCGGGTCGGGCTCGCGTGCGACGAGGCCGAGCTCCTCCAGGGCCCGCAACTGGCGGCTCATCGTGGCCTTGCCGACGCCGATGAAGGCGGCGAGGTCGGTGGCCCGCTGCGGGCCGGAGTCGTCCAGGCAGACGAGCAGTCCGTACGCGGCGGGCTCCAGGTCGGGGTGGACCTGCCGCGCCATCTCGCCCGATGAGGCCCGCGCGCGGCGCAGCAGGAGCGACAACTCCCGTTCCAGGGAGAGGAACTCGCGGTCCTCTCCCCGCGCCTGCCGGGTCTCGCGCCCGTCGTCGCCCTGCGTGCCGGGCTTCACGCCTTCTTCTGCAGCACCCATGTCCCGCTTTCCCGACTCTGAAAGTTATCGCCCGAAGGCCCTCGCGCCGCGGCCGTGGCGGCAGCGGTCTGACCAGTATTTCGCAAGGTCCGGGCGGTGCCGCTCCGGTGCCACCGCCACAGGAGTGGACCAACGGCAGAACTCGGGACCTCTTCCCTAGCGGCGGTCTACGTGCGTAGCGTTTTACATGACATGTTCACACCACTGCATGTCGACAGGTCCCCACCGAGCACCACCGAGGCCTTCGGAGGCACGCCCATGCCCGTGCACAGACCCGGACCGGCCCGCCGCTCGCGCTTGTCGCCGGCGGGGGTTCTCCTCGCAGCACTGTCCGCCCTCTCCCTCCTCCTGACGCTCCCCACGGCGGCCCGAGCGGACGACGTCCCCGAGCGCGGCACCGCCCGCCTCGGCCAGGGCGTCATCGAACACGACGGCCAGGGTGGCCGCCCGTCCGGTGGTGACGCCGCCCAGACCGAGGGCGTCGACGTCAGCAGCCACCAGGGCAACGTCGCCTGGCAGACGCTCTGGAACAGCGGGGTGAAGTGGGCCTACGTCAAGGCCACCGAGAGCACCTCGTACAAGAACCCCTACTTCACCCAGCAGTACAACGGCTCGTACAACGTGGGCATGATCCGCGGCGCGTACCACTTCGCGACGCCCGACACCTCCAGCGGCGCCACTCAGGCCAACTACTTCGCGAGCAACGGTGGCGGCTGGTCGCGCGACGGCAGGACGCTGCCGGGCGCGCTCGACATCGAGTGGAACCCGTACGGCGCGGCCTGCTTCGGCAAGTCCCAGTCCGCGATGGTCAGCTGGATCCGTGACTTCCTGACCACCTACAAGGCGCGCACCGGCCGCGACGCCGTCATCTACACCGCGACCAGCTGGTGGAAGCAGTGCACCGGCAACTACAGCGGCTTCGGCGCGAGCAACCCGCTCTGGATCGCCCGCTACGACACGAGCCCGGGCGAACTCCCGGCCGGCTGGGGCTTCCAGACCATGTGGCAGTACACCTCGTCGGGCCCGACGGTCGGTGACCACAACAAGTTCAACGGCGCCCTCGACCGGGTGGTGGCGCTCGCCAACGGCTGAGCGCACGGACGGCGGCCACCCGGTGCGGAGGTGGCCGCCGTCTCTTCGTGCGGTCCTACGCGGCAGCCGGGATCCTCACCTCGGCCGCCGTGAGCGCCAGTTCGAGCACCTGGCGCACGTCCGTGACCGCGTGCACGTCGAGCTTCTCCAGGACCTCGGCCGGGACATCGTCGAGGTCCGGCTCGTTCCGCTTCGGGATGATCACCGTGGTGATCCCGGCGCGGTGCGCGGCGAGCAGCTTCTGCTTCACCCCGCCGATCGGCAGGACGCGGCCGGTCAGCGAGATCTCACCGGTCATCGCCACGTCCGTGCGGACCAGGCGGCCGCTGAGCAGCGACGCGAGGGCGGTCGTCAGGGTGACGCCCGCGCTCGGGCCGTCCTTCGGCACGGCGCCCGCGGGGAAGTGGACGTGCACGCCCCGCTCCTTCAGGTCGCCGACCGGCAGCTCCAGTTCGGCGCCGTGCGAGCGCAGGAAGCTCAGCGCGATCTGCGCCGACTCCTTCATGACGTCGCCGAGCTGACCGGTGAGCGTGAGCCCCGACGCACCCGTCTCCGGGTCCGCGAGCGAGGCCTCCACGAACAGCACGTCGCCGCCCGCCCCGGTGACCGCGAGCCCGGTCGCCACGCCCGGCACCGAGGTGCGCCGCTCCGCCGGGTCCTGTGCGGACTCCGGCACGTGACGCGGGCGCCCGATCAGACCGCGCAGGTCGTCGTCCTTGACGGTGGAGGGCAGCTCGCGGTCGCCCAGTTCGTGCTGGGCCGCGACCTTGCGGAGCAGCCGTGCGACGGACCGCTCCAGGTTGCGCACGCCCGCCTCGCGCGTGTACTCGCCGGCGAGCTTGCGCAGCGCGCTCTCGTCCAGGACCACCTCGTCCTTGTCGAGGCCCGCGCGCTCCAGCTGGCGCGGGAGCAGGTGGTCGCGGGCGATGACGACCTTCTCGTCCTCGGTGTATCCGTCGAGGCGGACGAGTTCCATGCGGTCGAGCAGGGCCTCGGGGATGGCTTCGAGGACGTTGGCGGTGGCGAGGAAGACGACGTCGCTGAGGTCGAGTTCCACTTCCAGGTAGTGGTCGCGGAAGGTGTGGTTCTGGGCCGGGTCGAGGACTTCGAGGAGGGCGGCGGCCGGGTCGCCCCGGAAGTCCGAGCCGACCTTGTCGATCTCGTCGAGGAGCACCACGGGGTTCATCGACCCGGCCTCCTTGATGGCCCGCACGATGCGTCCGGGCAGCGCCCCCACGTACGTACGGCGGTGGCCGCGGATCTCCGCCTCGTCGCGTACGCCGCCGAGGGCGACGCGCACGAACTTGCGGCCCATGGCGTGCGCCACGGACTCGCCGAGCGACGTCTTGCCGACGCCGGGCGGGCCGACGAGAGCGAGGACGGCGCCGCCGCGGCGGCCGCCGACGACGCCGAGGCCGCGGTCCGAGCGGCGCTTGCGCACCGCGAGGTACTCGGTGATGCGCTCCTTCACGTCCTGGAGCCCGGCGTGCTCGGCGTCCAGGATCTCCTGGGCGCCCTTGATGTCGTACTCATCCTCGGTGCGCTCGTTCCACGGCAGTTCGAGGACGGTGTCGAGCCAGGTGCGGATCCAGGAGCCCTCGGGCGACTGGTCGCTCGCGCGCTCCAGCTTGTCGACCTCCTTGAGGGCGGCCTCACGGACCTTCTCGGGGAGGTCGGCGGCCTCGACGCGGGCACGGTAGTCGTCGGACTCCTCACCTTCCTGCTCGCCGTTGATCTCGCGCAGCTCCTTGCGGACGGCGTCGAGCTGGCGCCGCAGCAGGAACTCGCGCTGCTGCTTGTCCACGCCTTCCTGCACGTCCTTGGCGATGGACTCGGCGACGTCCTGCTCGGCGAGGTGCTCGCGCAGCTGCTCGGTGGCGAGCTTGAGGCGGGCGACCGCGTCCTCGGTCTCCAGGAGCTGGATCTTCTGCTGGGTGGTCAGGAACGGGGAGTACCCGGAGTTGTCGGCGAGCGCGGCGACGTCGTCGATCTGTGTGACGCGGTCCACGACCTGCCAGGCGCCGCGCTTCTTCAGCCAGCTGGTGGCGAGCGCCTTGTACTCCTTGACGAGCTCGGTGACGGCGCCCGGCAGGGGCTCCGGCACGGCGTCGTCGACCTTCGTGCCCTCGACCCAGAGGGCCGCGCCGGGCCCGGTCGTGCCCGCGCCGATGCGCACACGGCTCCGGCCGCGGATGAGGGCGCCGGGGTCGCCGTCGGAGAGCCGTCCGACCTGCTCGACGGTGCCGAGGACGCCGGTCGCGGCGTACGTCCCGTCGATGCGCGGAACAAGCAGCACCTTCGGCTTGCTGTCGCCATCGGAACGGGCGGCGGCCTGTGCGGCCTCCACCGCGGCCCGTACCTCGGCATCGGACAGGTCGAACGGGACCACCATGCCGGGCAGGACCACCTCGTCGTCGAGCGGCAGCACAGGCAGAGTGAGCGAAATGTACGAGGCGGACTCAGTAGCCATGATCTCCCTTTCGGCATTCAAGTTGAGCTGTACCGACTCAATGCTTGTGAGCGCCGAGATGTTCCCAGGGGCATGTTCGCTGTGAGCGATCATCGGATGGCGTCCTGTCACCCGCCCGGACCCGCCTCCGCCAACCAAGATCATCGAGTGCAGAATGAGCCGCATGTCGATACCCGATGCGCAGGAAACGGCACGACCCACTCCGACGGCCGCGACGGCAGACGACGCGGCGGCGATCGGCCGCACGCTGGCCCTGGCCTTCGACGACGATCCGATGATGCGCTGGTTCTTCCCGGACGAGGCCGCGCGCGAGGCGGGGCTCGGGCGGTACTTCGCCACGCTCCTCACCCGGCAGTACGTCCGCCACGGCCTCTGCGAGCACACCTCGGCGGCGGCCTCCTTCTGGGTACCGCCGGGCGCGCAGGACAAGGCCCTGCCCGACGCGGAGACGCTCGCCGAGCTCTCGGAGATCCTGGGCGACCGGGCCTCGCTCTACCGTGAGTCCGTGGCCGCCGCCGCGGAACACGGGCCCGAGGAGCCGCACTGGTACCTGGCCGTGCTCGGCGCCGACCCCGCCGTCCAGGGGCAGGGCCACGGATCCGCCCTGCTGCGTTCAGGCCTCGCCCGCGCCGACGAGGCCGGCCTTCCCGTCTACCTGGAGTCGTCCAAGCCGGCCAACCTGCCGGTGTACGAGCACTTCGGCTTCACGGTGCTCGGCGAGGCCCGGCTGCCGGACGGCGGGCCGACGCTGTGGCCGATGCGCCGCGCTCCGCGGCCGCGGACCGACGCCTGAGCAGCGGCCAGGTGAGGACGCCGATCGCCAGCGCGAGCAGGTGTCCCCAGTTCGTCATCGGGTCGGCGAACGCGATCAGGTCGTCGACCAGCATGCCGCCGAAGCAGACCAGTACGGTCCACCGCAGCCACGGCGTGAGGAGTCCCGCGAGCGCGCCGACGCTCGCGGCGACTCCGAAGCTGATGCCGTAGTCGAGCCGGTGCAGCGAACTGTCGGGCAGATGGCCCGCGAGGACCGAGAAGCCGACCGGGACCTCCGTGGCGAGCGTGGCGACGACGTGCCCGAGGAGGAAGACGGCGGCGGCGCGCAGCCCACCGATGCGACGCTCCAGCGCGGTGAGCACCAGCAGGAAGACGATCGCGTACGGGGACGTGATGCCGCCCGCGATCCACAGGGCGCTGGCGACCAGCACGAGGACGGGGCTCTGCGCGAGGTGCGCGACATCGGTGCTGGACCCGTGGAGCAGCGAGTCCACGACGTCCGGGTCGGCGTACCGGGTCAGGAGCGAGGTGGCGGCGAGCACCAGGGCGTACCCGAAGGTGAAGGGCGTGCCGGTGGGCGTGGGCAGGATCCGCCAGGGGCGCAGCCGCCGTACGGACGCACCGGCGGGACGGTCCACCGCATTCGCCGCACGGCTCTCCCCCGTTCGGGGTGGCCGGGGCGTCGGCTGCCGCGGTATTCCGTTCAGGGTGCCCGGCGTCTTCGCGTCGGACACGGCCCCGGCGGGTCGCACGCTCTGGTTCACGGGGGTGGCGCTCCTTCCGTCCCACCCCACCCTTTGCCCTTTTTTCGGGCGCTGTCTATGACGGGCGCCACGTGAGGTGCGTCTCACACGTCAACCAGGCGGGTGACTCCTGCGTCGCACGTCCGCCCCCGGGCACCCCGAAAACCACCCGCCCGAAGACGTCCCCCGGAAATACGCTGTGGGCCATGCGCACCGACACCACCGCCCCCGTCGTCCTGGACCGGCGCGAGGGTCCTTTCGGCGAGGTCGTCCTGCGGCGCCACGGTGAGCTGCTGCAGGTCATCGCCAACGGCTGTTTCCTGATGGACACCTCCGACGGCCGCTCCGAGCGCCTGCTCGTCGACGCGGCCCGCGACGCCCTCGACGACCGCCCTGCCCCCGCCCTGCTCATCGGCGGCCTCGGTGTCGGCTTCTCCCTCGCGCACGCCGTCTCGGACCCCCGCTGGGGACGCATCGCCGTCGTCGAGCGCGAGCAGGCGATCATCGACTGGCACCACGACGGGCCCCTGGCCGAGCTCTCCGGTCCGGCACTCCGCGACACACGTGTGCAGATTCTTCACACCGACCTCGTCTCCTACGTATCCGGAGCCACGGAGTCCTACGACGCGCTCTGTCTCGACATCGACAACGGCCCCGGCTGGACGGTGACGGAGGGCAACAACTCCCTTTACTCGCCTGCCGGTCTGGCCACCTGCAAAGCCCGTCTGAACCCCGGCGGAGTGCTCGCCGTGTGGTCCGCACAGCCCTCGTCCGCTTTCGACGACGCTCTACGGAATGCCGGATTCCAGGGGGTACGAACCGAAGAGATCCCCGTTGCCCGAGGCGTCCCGGACGTGGTCCACCTCGGCGTCCGGGCTGCGTAGCCGAGGTGCCTTCACGACCCGTACTCTGCTGACCGAACACAAGCGATCAGTGTCAGGGGCGGGCGATGGAGCAGACACACACCTCCCACAACGGCGCCACGGCGATGCCGGGCGCCCAGCGCCGGGTGCTGGTGGTCGAGGACGACCCGACGATCGTCGACGCCATCGCGGCCCGGCTGCGCGCCGAGGGTTTCGTCGTGCAAACGGCCGGAGACGGTCCCTCGGCGGTCGACACCGCCCAGGCGTGGCAGCCCGACCTGCTGATTCTCGACATCATGCTGCCGGGCTTCGACGGCCTGGAGGTGTGCCGCCGGGTGCAGGCCCAGCGGCCCGTCCCGGTCCTCATGCTCACCGCGCGTGACGACGAGACGGACATGCTGGTCGGGCTCGGCGTCGGCGCGGACGACTACATGACCAAGCCGTTCTCGATGCGCGAGCTCGCGGCCCGCGTGCACGTCCTGCTGCGCCGGGTCGAGCGTGCCGCGCTCGCCGCGACGACGCCGCGCAGCGGCATCCTGCGCCTGGGCGAGCTGGAGATCGACCACGCCCAGCGCCGAGTGCGGGTGCGCAGCGAGGACGTCCACCTGACACCCACGGAGTTCGACCTGCTGGTCTGCCTGGCCAACACCCCGCGCGCCGTCCTGTCGCGCGAGCAGCTGCTGGCCGAGGTGTGGGACTGGGCCGACGCGTCCGGCACCCGTACCGTCGACAGCCACATCAAGGCGCTGCGCCGCAAGATCGGTGCCGAGCGGATCCGCACGGTGCACGGCGTGGGATACGCGCTGGAGACCCCCACCCCGTGAGGCGGAGGCGCGTGACGTGATGTACGGGCCCTTCGGCGGACTGCGGCCGTTCTCGATCAAGACCAAGCTCGGCGCCCTGGTCGTCGTCTCGGTGTTCATCACCACAGGCCTGCTCCTCGTGGCCATGAAGACCCAGACCGAGCTGCGCTTCATCACCGTCTTCTCGGTGATCGCCACGCTCCTGATCACGCAGTTCGTGGCGCACAGCCTCACCGCCCCGCTGGACGAGATGAACGCGGTGGCCCGCGCCGTCTCGCACGGCGACTACACCCGCCGGGCGCGCGGCGCCGACCGGCGTGACGAGCTGGGCGACGTGGCCGCCACGATCAACGCCATGGCGGACGACCTGGAGGCCCAGGACACCCAGCGCAAGGAGCTGGTCGCCAACGTCTCGCACGAGCTGCGCACCCCCATCGCGGCGCTCCGTGCCGTCCTGGAGAACGTCGTCGACGGCGTCTCCGCCGCGGACCCCGAGACGATGCGCACGGCCCTGAAGCAGACCGAGCGGCTGGGACGACTCGTCGAGACGCTCCTCGACCTCTCCCGCCTGGACAACGGCGTCGTGCCGCTCAAGGCCCGCCGCTTCGAGGTGTGGCCGTATCTGTCGGGCGTCCTGAAGGAGGCCAACATGGTGGCCTCCGCGCGCGCGGGCATCGCGTCGGGCTCCGGCAGCCACACGCGTACGGACGTCCATCTGCACCTCGACGTGTCGCCGCCCGAGCTGACGGCCCACGCGGACGCGGAGCGGCTCCACCAGGTCGTGGCGAACCTCATCGACAACGCGGTCAAGCACAGCCCGCCGCACGGGCGCGTGACGGTGCGGGCCCGGCGCGGCCTCTACCCCGAGTCCCTGGACCTGGAGGTGCTCGACGAGGGTCCCGGCATCCCGGAGTCGGAGTGGCACCGCGTCTTCGAGCGCTTCAACCGCGGCAGCCACGCCGGAGCCCCCGTGAAGGGCTCCGGCAACGACGGCGGCACGGGCCTCGGCCTGGCCATCGCGCGCTGGGCGGTCGATCTCCACGGGGGCCACATCGGAGTGGCCGAATCCCCTCGTGGCTGCCGGATCCAGGTCACTCTTCCGGGCCTGCCCGAGGCGTGAAGTTGACGTAGGGTTCGAGTCGAAGCGATTCACGGGGGCCTCTTCGGGGCACCCGGTGGGCGCCGCCGCGCGTAGACGTCGTACCGACGTACCCGCGCGGCCATCTGGCGTTGCAGAACCTCGCTTGTTTCCCGCCATTCACAGCGCCGAAACCACGGATCCAGTGTGACTTACGCGACGGATGCCGGGCCCGGTCTGCACCTCACGCTCAGGGAGGCGTAGCCTTTATTTCCGCTGTCCATCACCTTGTGAAGCGGAAGAGGGCGGTTACCGCCGTGTCGTCACAGTCCCCCAGTAGCTCGAGCATCTCGACCGACCAAGACGGTCAGGGCAAGGACCCTGCTGCTGCCTTCGGTCCCAACGAGTGGCTCGTCGACGAGATCTACCAGCAGTACCTCCAGGACCCGAACTCGGTCGACCGAGCCTGGTGGGACTTCTTCGCCGACTACAAGCCAGGAGTGGCCGCCTCCGCGGCCGCCGCCCCGGCGAAGCCGGCGGGTGACACGGCCGCGGGGGCCGCGTCCACCACTGCTCCCGCCCCTGCCGCGCCCGCCGCTCCGGCGAAGCCCGCGGCCCAGGCCGCCCCCGCCGCTCCCCAGGCGCAGGCACCGGCCGCCCCCGCGAAGCCCGCGGCCGCCGCTCCGGCTCCCGCCGCTCCGGCTCCCGCCGCGAAGCCCGCCGCCGCCAAGCCCGCGGCCGCCAAGCCCGCCGCCAAGGCGGAGCCGTCGGCCGAGGCCCCGGCAGGCCCCGAGTTCGTGACGCTGCGCGGCCCCGCCGCCGCGGTCGCGAAGAACATGAACGCCTCGATCGAGGTCCCGACGGCGACGTCGGTCCGCGCGGTCCCGGTGAAGCTGCTCTTCGACAACCGCATCGTCATCAACAACCACCTCAAGCGCGCCCGCGGCGGGAAGATCTCCTTCACGCACCTCATCGGGTACGCGATGGTGCAGGCCATCAAGGCCATGCCGTCGATGAACTACTCCTTCCAGGAGAAGGACGGCAAGCCCACCCTGGTCAAGCCGGAGCACGTCAACTTCGGCCTCGCCATCGACCTGGTGAAGCCCAACGGCGACCGCCAGCTGGTCGTCGCGGGCATCAAGAAGGCCGAGACCCTGAACTTCTTCGAGTTCTGGCAGGCCTACGAGGACATCGTCCGCCGCGCCCGCGACGGCAAGCTGGGCATGGACGACTTCACCGGCGTGACGGTCTCCCTGACCAACCCCGGCGGCCTCGGCACCGTCCACTCGGTCCCGCGCCTGATGCCCGGCCAGTCGGTCATCATGGGCGTCGGCTCCATGGACTACCCCGCGGAGTTCCAGGGCACCTCCCAGGACACCCTGAACAAGCTCGGCATCTCGAAGGTCATGACGCTCACGTCGACCTACGACCACCGGGTCATCCAGGGCGCCGCCTCCGGCGAGTTCCTGCGGATCGTCGCGAACCTGCTCCTCGGCGACCAGGACTTCTACGACGAGATCTTCAAGGCGCTCCGGATCCCCTACGAGCCGGTCCGCTGGCTCAAGGACATCGACGCCTCGCACGACGACGACGTCACGAAGGCCGCCCGCGTCTTCGAGCTGATCCACTCCTACCGCGTCCGCGGCCACGTCATGGCCGACACGGACCCGCTGGAGTACAAGCAGCGCAAGCACCCCGACCTGGACATCACCGAGCACGGCCTCACCCTGTGGGACCTGGAGCGCGAGTTCGCGGTCGGCGGCTTCGCCGGCAAGTCGATGATGAAGCTGCGCGACGTCCTCGGCGTGCTGCGCGACTCGTACTGCCGCACCACCGGCGTCGAGTTCATGCACATCCAGGACCCGAAGCAGCGCAAGTGGCTGCAGGACCGCATCGAGCGGACCCACGCCACCAAGCCCGAGCGCGAGGAGCAGCTGCGCATCCTGCGCCGGCTGAACTCCGCCGAGGCCTTCGAGACCTTCCTGCAGACGAAGTACGTCGGCCAGAAGCGCTTCTCCCTGGAGGGCGGCGAGTCCGTCATCCCGCTGCTCGACGCCGTGCTCGACAGCGCCGCCGAGTCGCGCCTGGACGAGGTCGTCATCGGCATGGCCCACCGCGGCCGCCTGAACGTCCTCGCCAACATCGTCGGCAAGTCGTACGCCCAGATCTTCCGCGAGTTCGAGGGCAACATGGACCCCAAGTCCATGCACGGCTCCGGCGACGTGAAGTACCACCTGGGCGCCGAGGGCACCTTCACCGGCCTGGACGGCGAGCAGATCAAGGTCTCGCTGGCCGCGAACCCGTCCCACCTGGAGACGGTCGACCCGGTCATCGAGGGCATCGTCCGCGCCAAGCAGGACATCATCAACAAGGGCGGCACGGACTTCACGGTCCTGCCCGTCGCCCTGCACGGTGACGCGGCCTTCGCGGGCCAGGGTGTGGTCGCCGAGACGCTCAACATGTCGCAGCTGCGCGGCTACCGCACGGGCGGCACGGTCCACATCGTCATCAACAACCAGGTCGGCTTCACCGCCGCCCCGGAGTCGTCGCGCTCCTCCATGTACGCCACCGACGTGGCCCGCATGATCGAGGCGCCGATCTTCCACGTGAACGGCGACGACCCCGAGGCCGTCGTCCGCGTCGCCCGCCTCGCCTTCGAGTTCCGCCAGGCGTTCAACAAGGATGTGGTCATCGACCTCATCTGCTACCGCCGCCGCGGACACAACGAGTCGGACAACCCGGCGTTCACGCAGCCGCTGATGTACGACCTGATCGACAAGAAGCGCTCGGTGCGCAAGCTCTACACCGAGTCCCTCATCGGTCGCGGCGACATCACCCTGGAAGAGGCCGAGCAGGCGCTGCAGGACTTCCAGGGCCAGCTGGAGAAGGTCTTCACCGAGGTCCGCGAGGCCGTCTCGCAGCCCGCGCAGGCCGACGTGCCCGCGCCGCAGGCCGAGTTCCCGGTGCACGTCGAGACCGCGATCTCCCAGGAGGTCGTCAAGCGGATCGCCGAGTCCCAGGTCAACATCCCCGACCGGGTCACCGTCCACCCGCGTCTGCTGCCGCAGTTGCAGCGCCGCGCGACGATGGTCGAAGAGGGCACCATCGACTGGGGCATGGGCGAGACCCTCGCCATCGGCTCGCTGCTCCTGGAGGGCACCCCGGTCCGCCTGTCGGGCCAGGACTCCCGCCGCGGCACGTTCGGCCAGCGCCACGCGGTCCTCATCGACCGCGCGACGGGCGAGGACTACACGCCGCTGATGTACCTCTCCGAGGAGCAGGCGCGCTACAACGTCTACGACTCGCTGCTCTCCGAGTACGCGGTGATGGGCTTCGAGTACGGCTACTCGCTGGCCCGCCCCGAGTCGCTCGTCATGTGGGAAGCGCAGTTCGGTGACTTCGTCAACGGCGCGCAGACGGTGGTGGACGAGTACATCTCCGCCGCCGAGCAGAAGTGGAACCAGCACTCCGGTGTCACGCTGCTCCTGCCGCACGGTTACGAGGGCCAGGGCCCGGACCACTCGTCCGCCCGCATCGAGCGCTTCCTCCAGCTGTGCGCGCAGAACAACATGACGGTCGCGATGCCGACTCTCCCGTCGAACTACTTCCACCTCCTGCGGTGGCAGGTGCACAACCCGCACCACAAGCCGCTGGTGGTCTTCACGCCGAAGTCGATGCTCCGCCTCAAGGCGGCGGCCTCGAAGACGGAGGAGTTCACGACGGGCGGCTTCCGTCCGGTCATCGGCGACAGCCACGTCGACCCGTCGGCGGTCCGCAAGGTCGTCTTCTGCGCGGGCAAGCTGTACTACGACCTGGAGGCCGAGCGTCAGAAGCGCGGCGCCACGGACACGGCCCTCATCCGCATCGAGCGCCTGTACCCCCTGCCGGGTGCGGAGCTCCAGGCGGAGATCGCCAAGTACCCGAACGCCGAGAAGTACCTGTGGGCGCAGGAGGAGCCGGCGAACCAGGGCGCATGGCCCTTCATCGCCCTGAACCTCATCGACCACCTGGACCTGGCGGTCGGCGCGGACATCCCGCACGGCGAGCGCCTGCGCCGCATCTCGCGGCCGCACGGCTCGTCCCCGGCGGTCGGTTCGGCCAAGCGTCACCAGGCCGAGCAGGAGCAGCTGATCAGCGAGGTCTTCGAGGCGTAACCCTCGACGGTCGTACGCGGGTGGGCCCGGCCCCGAGTTCCAGGACTCGGGGCCGGGCCCTCCGGCGTTCCGGGGCACGCCCGGTGCCACCTATCCTGAGGTGGAACGATCCGTCCGCATCAGGAGCCTGACTTGTACTTCACCGACCGTGGCATCGAGGAGCTGGAGAAGCGGCGCGGCGAGGAGGAGGTCACCTTCGAGTGGCTCGCCGAGCAGCTCCGCACGTTCGTGGACCTCAACCCGGACTTCGAGGTCCCGGTCGAGCGCCTGGCGACGTGGCTGGCGCGGCTGGACGACGAGGACGAGGACGAGTAGTCACGCGGTGAGGGCGGGGGCGAGCTCCCGCCACTGCGGCAGGGGCAGGGCGCCGGGGTCGGCGGTCAGCACCTGCACGCAGACATGGTCGGCGCCGGCGTCGAGGTGGTCCCACGCGCGCGTGGAGCGCGTCGACGTCTCCGTAGGCCACGATCGCGTCGACGAGGCGGCGGCTCGGACGGCCGCCCGCGAGGTCCTCGTCGCCGAATCCGAGCCCGCCCCGGGACTCAGAGCCCGTGACCCGAAGCCCCACCCGTGCTCCGCACACGGTCGTACGCGAGTCCCGCCGCCCCCTGCGCCATCAGAAGCGCCGCCGCCGCGCCCCAGCCCCCGCTGCGCCGCCGTACGGCCCACACCGCGAGCGGGACGCCCGCGGCGAGCTGGACGGCCGCCAGGGCCCTCGCCCGGGGCCCGCGTACCCAGGGGCCCAGCGGACCCTTCTCGACCGCCCCGAACTCCGCTCTGACCGCGTCCCGCCATCCGGGCCACTCGACCTCGCGCACGCCTTCCTGGACGCGGGCCACCTCACGCAGGCGGTCCGCCGGTTCCGAGGGGCCGAGGCCCGGCGGGAGCGTGAGGCCCGCGCGGGTGAGGACGGCGAGGAGACCGAGCATCCTGGCCCGCGCGTCCGCATCCGTGTCGGGGCGGGCCAGCGCCTCCAGGGACTGCATGTCCAGGACGGGGTCGAGGCCGAGCCGCGCCGCGAACGTGCGCATCGCCTCGTCCTCCCCCACGGGCGTCCCGTTGGCCAGCCACTCGTACCCGACCGTCCGCCGGAATCCCGAGGCGAGGGTGTAGCCGGAGCGGTCGCCGTCCCACCACAGGGCGAGGACGGGCCATGCCGACCCGACGGCGAGCGCGGTCGCCCATCCGGTCAGGACGCGGTCGACGGGTTCTTCGCCGTGCAGCCACGGCTTGCCCTCGGGCACGAGCACGCTCCAGTCGCGGCCGGCCTCCGCGAGCAGCATGCGCTCACGGAGCAGCTGGGCCGCGATCTCCACGACGTCGGGCTCGGCCCGGCAGAGCAGCAGCGCACCTGAGGAGGAAGCATCGGACGACATGGCCCCACGCTAGGACAGATCGCCTCAATCAGCGCAATCAGTTCAAAGGTCTCCGCTTGCGCTCACTCGTACGAGTCCTTGACTTCCCGACACCGCGATATATCGTGAGTAGCAGAAGACGCGATATGGCGCGTCGTGTCCGGCTCGCCGCCCAGGAGGTCAGCTCATGTCGGAGTGGTCCGTCGCCGAGCCCATGAAGCTCACGTTCGACGCCCCCGTGACCGCACTCCACGTCCGTGTCGTCAATGGGACGGTGAACGTGGTGGGCACGGACGAGGGCTCCGCCCGTCTGGAGGTCACCGAGATAGAGGGGCCGCCGCTCCGGGTGACCCATGAGGACGGCACGCTGACGGTTGCGTACGAGGACCTGCCCTGGAAGGGCTTCCTCAAGTGGCTCGACCGCAAGGGCTGGCGCCGCAGCGCGGTCGTCTCCCTGGCCGTGCCCGCCGCCACCCGCGTCGAGGTGGGCGTGGTCGGCGCGGGCGCCGTGGTCTCGGGCATCGAGGGCCGCGCCGAGGTGAAGGGCGTCACCGGCGACACGACCCTGCTCGGCCTCGCGGGCGCGGTCCGCGCGGACACCGTCTCCGGCAACGTCGAGGCGCAAGGGGTCACCGGCGACCTCCGCTTCAACTCCGTGTCCGGCGGCCTCACGGTGGTCGAGGCGGCGGGCCCCTCCGTCCGGGCCGACTCCGTGAGCGGCTCGATGATCGTGGACCTCGACCCGGCGGGCACCCCGACCGACGTCGCCCTGACGAGCGTCTCCGGCGAGATCGCGATCCGGCTCCCCCACCCCGCGGACGCGGAGGTCGAGGTGGACACGGCGAGCGGTTCCGTCTCGAACGCCTTCGAGGACCTGCGGGTCGGAGGCCAGTGGGGCGCCAAGCGGATCACGGGGCGGCTCGGCGCGGGCCGCGGGCGGCTCAGGGCGACGACGGTCTCCGGATCCATCGCGCTCCTGCGCAGGCCACAGATGGAGGAAGATCCGTACGACGACGAGAACGACGGCTCCGCCGAAGGCCCCACCGACGGCCCCCCTCACGGCCCGACCGACGGCCCGACCGACAAGAAGGTGCTCTGAAATGCCCCCCGTGTTCGCCCACGGCCGCCTCCGCCTGTACCTGCTCAAGCTGCTCGACGAGGCCCCCCGCCATGGCTACGAAGTGATCAGGCTCCTGGAGGAGCGCTTCCACGGGCTGTACGCACCCTCCGCCGGCACCGTCTACCCCCGCCTCGCCAAGCTGGAGGCCGAGGGGCTCGTCACACACACCACCGAGGGCGGCCGCAAGGTCTACGCCATCACGGACGCGGGCCGCGCCGAACTGGCCGGCCGCAGCGGTGAGCTGGCCGACCTGGAGATGGAGATCCGCGAGTCGGTCGCCGAGCTCGCCGCCGAGATCCGCGACGGGGTGCAGGGCGCCGCGGGCGACCTGCGCCGCGAGATGCGGGCCGCCGCCAAGGAGGCGCTCAGCCCGGACGGTTCGGAGGGCTGGCACCAGACCAAGGAGGAGTTCAAGCGCGCCAAGCAGGGCTGGAAGGAACAGGCCCGGCGCGCGAAGGACGAGAGCCGCCGGGCCCGCGAGGAGGCGCAGCGCGCCCGCCGCCAGGCCAAGGACGCCCAGGACCAGGCCAACGCGCAGGCGCGGCAGGCCCAGGCGGAGGCGCAGCGCATCGTCAGGCACGTACAGGAGCAGGTGCAGGACCACTTCACGCGCGGCGACTGGCCGACGGGCGTGCGGGAGGGCCTCACCGAACTGGCGAAGGAGTTCGGCGAGTTCGGGACGCGGCTCGGCAAGGACTTCGGCAAGGGGTTCGGCGCCCGGACCGACCCCGGGACCGCCCCGACCGCTCACGAGCCGACGTTCAGCGTCGCCCGCGAGGACCTCCCCGTGGAGTACGCGCCCGACTGGGCCCAGGAGGACTCGACCGGCGACCCCGGCCGTGACCTGGACCGTCTCCTCGACCGGTTCCGCGACGACATCCGGGACGCGGCCCGGGACCACGGCGTGACCGAGTCCCAGCTCCGGGAGGCGCGCCGCCACCTGTCGGAGGCGGCGGCACACATCGGCGCGGCCCTCCGCGCTCCCACTCCCGAAGGCTGAGGGGGTCAGACCTCCAGGACGATCTTCCCGAACTGCTCGCCCGACTCCAGGCGCTGGAAGCCTTCCCTGGCCCGGTCCAGGGGCAGGATCTCGTCGACCACGGGCCGCACACCCGTGGTGGCGCAGAAGGCCAGCAGGTCCTCCAGCTCGTCCTTGGTGCCCATCGTCGAGCCGACGACCTTCAGCTCGAGGAAGAAGATGCGGGTGAGCTCCGCGTGTGAGGGGCGGTCGCCGCTGGTCGCTCCGGAGATGACCAGCGAGCCGCCCGGCTTCAGCGACTTGACCGAGTGGGACCAGGTCGCCGCGCCGACGGTCTCGATGACCGCGTCCACGCGCTGCGGCAGGCGCGCACCCGACTCGACGGCCTCCACGGCGCCCAGCTCCAGCGCCCGCTTCCGCTTGGCCTCGTCGCGGCTGGTCGCGAAGACCCGCAGGCCCGCCGCCTTGCCGAGGACGATGGCGGCCGTGGCGACACCGCCGCCCGCGCCCTGCACGAGGACCGAGTCGCCGGGCCGTACACCGGCGTTGGTGAACAGCATGCGGTACGCGGTCAGCCACGCGGTCGGCAGGCAGGCGGCCTCCGCGAAGGAGAGCTCCTTCGGCTTGGGCAGCACGTTCCAGGTGGGGACGGCCACGCGCTCGGCGAAAGTGCCCTGGTACTTCTCGGTGAGGATGGAGCGGCCCTCGTGCGGCCCGACGCCGTGCCCCGACTGCCCGATGACGGAGTGGAGCACCACCTCGTTCCCGTCCTCGTCGATCCCCGCGGCGTCGCAGCCGAGGATCATGGGCAGCTTGTCCTCGCCCAGGCCGACGCCGCGCAGCGACCAGAGGTCGTGGTGGTTGAGGGAGGCGGCCTTGACGTTCACGGTCGACCAGCCGGGGCGCGCCTCGGGGGCGGGCCGCTCCCCCAACTCAAGGCCGTCGAGCGGCTGGTCACGGTCGATACGGGCAGCGTAGGCAGCGAACATGAGGCGACCCTAGGCGTGCGGGGCGCCCCGGCGGAACCACGTACGGCTGTGACACGCACCGCGCCCCCTGCCGCACGGAGCGGCAGGGGGCGCGTCGGTTCGCGTGGGTCCGGACTGGGCCGGGTCAGGCGCGGGCGACACCCTCCGCGCGGGCCGCCGCGGCGACCGCCGCGGTCACGGCCGGAGCGACGCGCTCGTCGAACGGCGACGGGATCACGTAGTCCGCGGAGAGCTCGTCGCCGACGACGTCCGCGAGGGCGTCGGCCGCGGCGATCTTCATGCCCTCGGTGATGCGGGAGGCCCGCACCTGGAGCGCGCCCGCGAAGATGCCGGGGAAGGCCAGCACGTTGTTGATCTGGTTCGGGTAGTCCGAGCGGCCGGTCGCCACCACGGCCGCGTACTTGTGCGCGACGTCGGGGTGGACCTCGGGGTTCGGGTTGGCCATGGCGAACACGAACGCGTTCGGCGCCATCGAGGCGACGGCCGGCTCCGGGACGGTGCCGCCGGAGACGCCGATGAACACGTCGGCGCCCTTGAGGGCCGCCTCCAGCGAGCCGCTGATCCCGGCCTTGTTCGTCAGCTCGGCGAGCTCGCGCTTGACCGGGGTGAGGTCGTCCCGGTCGCGGCTCACGATGCCCTTGCGGTCCGCGACCGCCACGTCGCCGAGGCCCGCCTCGAGGAGGAACTTGGCGATGGCGACACCGGCCGCGCCGGCGCCGGAGATGACGGCCCGCAGGTCGCCGAGGGTGCGCCCGGTCAGCTTCGCCGCGTTGCGCAGCGCCGCCAGCGTCACGACGGCCGTGCCGTGCTGGTCGTCGTGGAAGACGGGAATGTCGAGCCGCTCCTGGAGCTTGCGCTCGATCTCGAAGCACCGCGGCGCCGAGATGTCCTCCAGGTTGACGCCGCCGAAGGACGGGGCGAGGCGCACCACCGTCTCGACGATCTCGTCGGCGTCCGTGGTCGCGAGCGCGATCGGCACCGCGTCCACGCCGCCGAACTGCTTGAACAGGATGGCCTTGCCCTCCATCACGGGGAGGGAGGCCTCGGCGCCGATGTCGCCGAGACCGAGCACGGCGGTCCCGTCGGTCACCACGGCGACGACATTCGATTTCCACGTGTAGTCGTGGACGAGTTCCGGACGCTCCGCGATCGCGCTGCACACCTTCGCGACCCCGGGCGTGTACGCCAGGGACAGGTCGTCCTTGTCGCGGACCGGCACGGTGGCCTGCACGGCCATCTTGCCGCCGCGATGCAGCGCAAACGCCGGATCGAAGGGCTCGGCCGCACCCGCGGGGCCCTCGTGATCCGTACTGCTGTCGCTGCGAGGATTGACGATCTCCGCTGCCACTTGTCTGACCCCTTAAGTCTTATTCATCAGTTGAGGGTGTCCACTCCCGGTTGGGAAGTGGGCGGGCACCGCGTCCGTTCCCCGCCTGTCGGCGGGGGGAGGTACGGACACGCGAGCGCGCCGCACACGCGCCCTGGGCCCCGGATGAGGGGTGTAGCCAACCTTTGTACCTGAAGGCGGTGGGCACGGGCGAGTGACATTGGTTGCAGCATGCTCAGCAGAAGTCCCTGGAGGCCGGGACGAGTGTCACTGGGGAATGCCCGATTCCTGCCGATTCTCCGAATAGGGCTTTTCGTTACCCACTCACGCGTCAATGGTCCACATCGCGAGATACGCCGGATACCGATTGGTTAACGACCATTCGCTCCCACCCCATTCCGCCCCCGCCGTACCGGGATGTTGCGTTTCGAGGCACTCCCGTTATCCGATTTTGATATCTCCGGCACCCAGAATCGGACGGTCCGAATGGCAAGATGCCGTCATCACACGAGGTCGCGACACCCGAAGGTGTGTGCCCGACCGCTCGGCAACTCCCTCATCCGCCGGAGGACCCACCATGACCGCCAGCTCCATTTGTCGTAGGACCGTCGGCAAGTCCGCGAAGTCCCGGATTGCCGCGGTCGGCACGATCGCGGTCGTCGGCTCGCTGCTGCTCTCCGGCTGCGGCGACCAGACCAACGACAAGGGGAGCGACTCGGTCAGCAACGCCCCGCTCGCCGACAAGCTGCCCAAGGACATCCGCGACGCGGGCGTCATCAAGGTCGGGTCCGACATCGCCTACCCGCCGGTCGAGTTCAAGGACAAGTCCGGCAGCACCGTCGGCATCGACCCGGACCTGGGCGAGGCACTGGGCAAGCAGCTCGGCGTGGAGTTCGAGTTCGAGAACGGCACCTTCGACACCCTCCTCGGTGGCCTGCGCTCCAAGCGCTACCAGGTCGCGATGTCGGCCATGACCGACACGAAGAACCGCCAGGAGGGCGTCGACGAGGAGACCGGGAAGAAGGTCGGCGACGGCGTCGACTTCATCGACTACTTCACGGCGGGCGTCTCGATCTACACCAAGAAGGGCGACGACCAGGGAATCAAGACCTGGGCGGACCTCTGCGGCAAGAAGATCGTCGTCCAGCGCGGCACCGTCTCGCACGACCTGGCGAAGGCCGAGTCGAAGAAGTGCAAGGGCGGCAAGAAGATCGCGATCGAGCAGTTCGACAACGACCAGCAGGCCCAGACCCGGCTGCGCTCCGGCGGCGCCGACGCGGGTTCGTCCGACTTCCCCGTCGCCGCGTACGCGGTGAAGACCTCGGGCGGCGGCAAGGACTTCGAGCTGGTCGGCGAGCAGGTCGAGGCGGCTCCGTACGGCATCGCCGTCTCCAAGAAGAACCCCGAGCTGCGCGACGCCATCCAGGCGGCCCTCGACGCGATCATCAAGAACGGCGACTACGAGAAGATCATCAAGAAGTGGGGCGTCGAGGACGGCGCGGTCGAGAAGGCCGAGATCAACGGCGGCAAGTGACCCCCTCCCCCTCCCTCCCAGTCGCTGAAAGGCCACTCACGTGACCACCGACATCTCCAAGAAGGGCCCGGAGGACGACGTCCCCGCGGCCCGTCCGGCGGAGGCCATCAAGGCCATCCCGGTCCGGCACTTCGGCCGCTACGTCGCCGCGGTCCTCACGATCGGCGTGCTCGCCTCGATCGTCTACGCCTTCTCGCAGGGCGACATCAACTGGGGCGCGATCCCCGACAACTTCTTCGACGAGCGCATCCTCAAGGGTGTCCGCGAGACGCTGATCCTCACCTTCCTCTCGATGCTCATCGGCGTCGTCGGCGGTGTGCTGCTCTCGGTCATGCGTCTGTCGAAGAACCCGGTGACCTCGTCGATCGCCTGGTTCTACATCTGGTTCTTCCGCGGCACGCCCGTCCTGGTCCAGCTCTTCGTCTGGTTCAACCTCGGCTTCGTCTTCGACTACATCAACCTCGGTCCGGTCTACAAGGACGAGTGGTCGGACTTCATGACGCCGTTCCTGACGGCGCTGCTTGGCCTCGGCCTCAACGAGGCGGCGTACATGGCCGAGATCTGCCGCGCCGGTCTGCTCTCGGTCGACGAGGGCCAGACCGAGGCGGCGCACGCCCTCGGCATGAGCCACAACAAGACGCTGCGCCGCGTGGTGCTGCCGCAGGCGATGCGCGTCGTCGTGCCGCCGACCGGCAACGAGTTCATCAACATGCTGAAGACGACGTCCCTGGTGGCCGCCGTCCAGTACTACGAGCTCCTCAAGTACGCGCAGGACATCGGCACGTCGTCCGGCGCGACCGTCGAGACGCTGCTGCTCGCCGCCTGCTGGTACCTGATCATGACGTCGATCCTCAGCGTCGGCCAGTACTACCTCGAGCGGTATTACGCCCGTGGCTCGTCCCGCACCCTGCCGGACACCCCCTTCCAGAAGATCAAGGCCAACATGCTGTCGCTGGGCAACCGCGCGGGAGGTGTCCGCTGATGACCGCCATGGTGAAGTCCGAAGGCGTCCACAAGTCCTTCGGCAACGTAGAGGTCCTCAAGGGCATCGATCTCGAGGTCAAGACGGGTGAGGTCTTCTGCCTGATCGGCCCGTCCGGCTCCGGCAAGTCGACGTTCCTGCGCTGCATCAACCACCTGGAGAAGATCAACGCCGGTCGGCTGTACGTCGACGGGGAGCTGGTCGGCTACCGGCAGAAGGGGGACAAGCTGTACGAGCTCAAGGACAGCGAAGTGGCCCTGAAGCGCCGTGACATCGGCATGGTCTTCCAGCGCTTCAACCTCTTCCCGCACATGACGGCGCTCGAGAACGTCATGGAGGCGCCGGTGCAGGTCAAGGGTGTCGCGAAGGCCGAGGCGCGGGAGCGCGCCGGCCAGCTCCTGGAGCGCGTCGGCCTCGCCGACAAGGCGGGCAACTACCCCTCGCAGCTCTCCGGCGGCCAGCAGCAGCGCGTGGCGATCGCCCGTGCGCTCGCGATGGACCCGAAGCTGATGCTGTTCGACGAGCCGACGTCGGCGCTCGACCCCGAGCTGGTCGGCGACGTCCTCGACGTGATGCGCGACCTCGCCGAGACCGGCATGACGATGGTCGTCGTCACGCACGAGATGGGCTTCGCCCGTGAGGTCGGCGACAGCCTCGTCTTCATGGACGGCGGCGTGGTGGTCGAGTCCGGCAACCCGCGTGACGTCCTGACGAACCCGCAGCAGGAACGGACCCAGTCCTTCCTGTCGAAGGTGTTGTAGCGCTTCGCCGATAGGGCGATCGCGGAGGGGCCGGTACGGATTCCGTACCGGCCCCTTCGGCGTGCCCCGTCAGGGGCGCGGAGAACTGCGCGACAAGCCCCCCACCGGCCCGCAGCCGAGGTTCCGCTACTTGAGACCAAGAACCATCGCGTCGGAGGGCGACGCCCACACCGTCCGCGCCTCGCCGAAGCCCGCCTCGCGCAGCGTCCGCGCGTGCCACTCGGGCGACGGCGTGTCCCCGTCCGCGTGCTCGCCGTAGATCTCGAACCGCCTGGCGGTGGGCTCGGCCAGCACCGGGTCCTTGGCGGCGAGCTGCCACCACTCCTTCCAGTCCACGGCGCCCTCGGCCTTGGCGCGGTCCATCCGGGCGTGGCGCTGGGCGCGGTCGGCCTCGTTCAGGCGCGGGGTCGCCGGGTCGGGCATGTGGTCGGCGTTCATGAAGACGCCGCCGTCGCGGACGATGCCGGCGACCTGGCCGTAGAGCACGGCGAGGGGCTCGCTGAAGAGCCAGTGCAGGGCGGTGGCGGTCAGCACGGCGTCGTACGAGTCGTGGGGCAGCGACGCCGTCCAGTCCGGGTCCTTCAGGTCGGCGGTGACGAAGGTGACCCGGTCGTCCCCGGCGAAGGTGCCCTCGGCGATGGTGAGCAGCGCGGGATCGAGGTCGACGCCGACGCTCGTCGCGTCCGGGAACCTCTTGAGCAGCCGGTCCGTAATACTTCCCGTACCGCACGCGAGATCGAGGATGCGCGGCGCGGTTCCGACCACGGCCTCGACCATGTCGAGCATGATCCGGAACCGCTCCTCGCGGTCGGGCAGATACCACTGCTGCTGCCGGTCCCAGCTGTCCTGCCAAGCGCGCCAGTCGGTGCCGAGCGCAGCGCCGGCCTCGGTTCCGGTCCCCGTTTCCGTCATCAGAACCCCTCCACTCCGTAATACCCTGGTACCGCAATCGGCCATTACCGGCCGACGAGATGACCCTAGCCCGCCCTCGTAAGGACTACAAGTGGAACTGGCCTATTACTCGGACTACGCCGTACGCCTGGTCAACAGCGAGGAGCCGGGCCGCAACAAGGACACGCTGACGTCCGTCGAGGCGATCAGGGAGCTGTTCGGGCCGAGCACGCAGATGGCGCGCCGCGCCACGGACTCCGACGTCACGCGCTTCCGGTCCGTGCGGGCCAGGCTCCGGGCCGTATTCGAGGCGGCCGACGGCGGCGACGAGACCCTCGCGGTCGACCTGCTGAACTCACTGCTCCTGGAGTTCCCCGTCAGCCCGCAGATCTCCGGCCACGACCACCGGGACGACGACGACCGCCCGCTCTGGCACCTGCACCTGGCGGACCACCCCTCCAACGCGACGGCCGGGTACGCCGCGATCGCCGCGATGGGCCTCGCCTTCCACCTCACCGAGCACGGCGTGGACCGCCTCGGCCTGTGCGAGGCGGCGCCGTGCCGCAACGCCTACCTCGACACGTCGACGAACCGCTCCCGGCGCTACTGCTCGGACCGCTGCGCGACCCGCGCCAACGTCGCGGCCTACCGCGCCCGCAAGCGCCTGGAGACGGAGCGCTCGGCGAGCACGGGCCGCACCGCGCCCAGCGCCCAGCGCGCCAGCGCGAACGGCGAACGGCGGCCCGGCGCGGGCGGACGGTAGCGGAACCGGACCTTTCCGAGGACGAGTTCCTCGGGAACGACGCCGTAGTCCGTGCTGTCCCCGCCCGCGAACGGATTGTCGCCGAGCACCCACCAGCCGCCCACGCGCCGCTCCTTGGCCCGCTTGACCACCAGGAGGTCCTGCTGGAAGGGATGGCACAGGATCACCACGTCACCCGGACGCACCCGCGCCCCCCACCGCACAAGCAGCCGGTCCCCGTGGCGCAGCGTCGGCACCATCGAAGGGCCCGTCACCTCCGCCGCACCCCACGGCACGAGGGGCCTCCCGCGCTCGCTCTCCTGCGACAGCTCCGGCATCACCGGCACCTCCCCGGTCCTATCCTCCACGAGTCCCAGTCTGACCCTGGACTTTTGTCCTAAGCCCATGGGGCCCCTCGCGAAAACCCGTCTCTCACGGAGTAATGTCCCACCTGAGAAGACGATCACGAGGAGGACAGCAACATGCTCACCCGCCTGTTTGCCCCCAAGGTGAAGGTCAGCGCGCACTGCGACCTGCCCTGCGGCGTGTACGACCCGGCCCAGGCCCGCATCGAGGCGGAGTCGGTCAAGGCCGTGCAGGAGAAGATGGCCGCCAACGACGACGCGCACTTCCAGGCGCGCGCCATCGTCATCAAGGAGCAGCGCGCCGAGCTCGCCAAGCACCACGTCTCGGTGCTGTGGAGCGACTACTTCAAGCCCCCGCACTTCGAGAAGTACCCGGAGCTGCACCAGCTGGTCAACGACACCCTGAAGGCCCTCTCGGCCGCCAAGGGTTCGACGGACCCGGCGACGGGCCAGAAGGCGCTCGACTACATCGCCCAGATCGACAAGATCTTCTGGGAGACGAAGAAGGCCTGACGCACCGCGTCGCTTCTTCACGCGTTCACCGACAGCACCCGGCATCCGCGCGGAGCCGGGTGCTGTCGGCGTTTCAGACGGCCCTGGGCCTGGCCAGGCCCAGGTCGTACGCGAGGATCGTGGCCTGCACGCGGTCGCGCAGGCCCAGTTTGCCCAGCACCGCGTTGACGTGGGACTTCACCGTGCCGGTCGTGACGCCGAGCACCTCGGCGAGCTCCGCGTTCGTGTGGCCCGCGGCCACCAGCGTCAGGACCTCGCGCTCGCGGGGCGTGAGGGACGCGAGGAGTTCGGGGTCCGGGGCGGCCGTCGGGGCCGGGACCGTGCCGGCGAAGGCGTCGATGAGGCGGCGCGTGACGGTGGGGGCGAGCATCGCCTCGCCGGCGGCCACGATGCGGATGCCCGCGAGGAGTTCCTCGGGCAGCGCGTCCTTCAGGAGGAACCCGGAGGCGCCCGCGCGCAGGGCGTCGTGGACGTGGGCGTCCTGGTCGAAGGTGGTCAGGACGAGGACGCGCGGCGCCCCGGTGGCGGGGGCGGTCGTGAGCAGGCGGGTCGCCGTCAGACCGTCCATGCCGGGCATGCGGATGTCCATGAGGACGACGTCGGGGGAGAGCTCGGACGCGAGCTGCACGGCACGGGCGCCGTCCGCCGCCTCGGCCACCACCTGCAGGTCCGGTTCCGCGTCGACGATCGCGGCGAATCCGGCGCGCACGACGGCCTGGTCGTCGACGACCATCACCCGGATGGGGGTGACGGCCGTCGGGTGCTCGGTGGTGATGGGGGGCCTCCTTCTGGGGTGCCTCTTCGGGGAGTCAGGGAGTCGGGGAGTCGGGGAGCGGGTGGTCCGGGCGGTCAGGAAGGCACCGGCACCGGCTGTGGGTGCGGCCGCTGCTCGGGTACGTCGCCGGGGGCCGTCACCTCTCTCAGCGCGGCCAGCAGCTCACGCATCGCGGACAGGCCCGCCCGCGCCTCCGTGGCGACGCCGCCCAGGTCGCCCGCCTCGGCCCGCGCGACGACCGCGTCGGCGTGCCGCAGGACTTGGCCGCGCAGTTCCACGGCGATGCGGCGCCGCTCCTCGTGCGCCTCGGCGACCGCCGACCACACCGTGGCCGTGAGCGCGTGGTCCTCCCAGGCCCTGACGCGTTCGCGCCGGGTCCGTACGGCGGCGCCGAGGCCCCAGAACGCCGCCATCGGCGGCAGGAACGCCACGCCGACGACGGCGCCGAGGAACAGCAGGAGCCCGATGCCGCCGCCGTCCTCCGCGAGCTGCGCCATGCCGTCGGCCGCGGCGAGAGCGAGGCAGGACAGGGAAAGGCCCGCGGCCGCCGCGCCGATCACGGGCCAGGTGACACCCGCCGGACCCGCGAACGCGCCCACCGCGTACACGGCGACGCACTCCGCGACGGCCCCCGCCACGACCAGGCACAGCGCCACGTCCGGCGAGAGCAGCCCGAACGCGAGGCCGAGCGGCGCGAGCCAGGCCGTGGCGAGGACCGCGCAGAGCACCGCCCAGGGCGCGCGGCGCCGCCACAGCAGCCCAAGCGCGTGCGCGACGGCGGGACCGCAGGCCAGGGCGACGGCGGTGGGCTCCTCGACGACGACCGCGAAGACGGGCAGCGTGGCGACGGCGAGCGCGACGGCCCCGTCGGAGAGATCGAGGCCGCGCAGGGCACGGTGGCGCAGGGCCCGTTGTTGCAGGGCCCGCTGATGCAGGGGGCCGGGGCCGTGGTGTGCGGACTGTCGGTGCAGAGGGCTCGTCGCGCCCGGCAGGTGGGCGCGGACCGCCCATCCGGCGCCGTCCGGACGCGGCCCCGCCGCGAGCGTGCCGCCGAGCGCGGTGGCCCGCTCCCGCATCCCGACGGTCCCCCGCCCGCCCCCGAGCCGCTGCCGCGCCGCAGGAACGCCGCCGGGCACCCCGCCCGCCGCCCCGTCGTCCTCCACGGTGACGTCCACCGTGCCGTCGGCGGTCCCGGCCAGGATGTGGATGCGTACCGTCGAACCCGGGGCGTAGCGCAGGGCGTTCGTGAGGGCCTCGCGGACGATGGCGAAGGCCGCCTCCGCCGTGGGGCCCGTCAGGGGTGCCGCCTCCGGGGCCACTCGCACGGCGGGGTGCAGGCCCAGGCGCGCGAAGCCTGCGGAGAGTTCGGCGACGCGTTCGCCGAGAGGGCTCTCCTCGTCCGCCGCCGACGTGCGCATCAGGGCGACCAGGCGGTGCAGCGCCGCCGACGTCTCGCGGCCCGTGTCCGCCGCGAACTCAAGCGCCTGAGCCGACAGCTCGGGCTTGCGGTCGCCGAGCCGGAGCGCGGCGTCCGCGGTGACGACCACGGATGTGAGGTGGTGGGCGCTCACGTCGTGCAGTTCGCGGGCGAGCCGCTCGCGTTCGGTGAGCGCGGCCCGCGCCCGCTCGGACTCGGCCCGCGCCAGATCCCGCGCCGCGGTCCGCCGCCCCGCGAGCCAGCGGCGGCGGCTGCGGCCGAGCCCCACGACGGTCAGGAACAACACGCAGTTGACCGCGGCCTCGCCCGCCGCTTCGACCCCCGGCTCGAGCACCAGAACCGACCGGCCCGCCTCACAGACCGCGAGGACGGGTCCCACGACGGCCGCCGTCCGCCCGGGACACCGCACGGCGACCGAGTACAGGGCGATCAGTACGCCCAGCGCGTGTACGAGCGTCGCGTCCTGCGGGAGCGGCAGACACGCGATCAGGACGGCTTCGACGGCGAGCGCCGCGGCGACGGGGCGCCTGCGGCGTGCGGCGAGCGCCGCAGTGAGCGCGGCCGCGGCGGTGAGCGCCGCCACCAGCTGGACCGCCCCGACCGCCGGATCGTCCTCGCGCAGGGCGCGCCCCGGCCAGTAGGCCAGTTGCAGGGCCGCCGTCAGGACGGGCAGCAGCCAATTGCGTATTCGCTCCATATCGGACTCGATGATACGGAGGGGTGCGTTCTCTATCTCTGGTTGGAGAGCGTGATCGTGCGGGCGGCCGACGTTTCGGCCCGGCGCGGCAGGAATGCTGGTGGTCATGACCGCGACACCCTCCCCCGAACATCCCGAACACCCAGCTCGCCCCGCTCGCCCCTCACACCTTGCTCACCCCACCCATCCCCCCTTCCCCACCCCTCCCCTCCCTCCCGTTCCTCCGCTCCCCTACCACCGCCTCGCCCACGCCACCGGCCGCCACCGCTGGTGGCGCCCCGTGGCCGGGACCGGTCTGGTGCTCGCCGGTGCGCTCGTCGCGGCGATCGCGGTACTGCTGGTCGGTGAGATCGCGGGAGCGGTCTTGAACCGGCCCGTCGACAAGGACGGCTTCCACGTCTGGGGCGGCATCGGCGAGACGGGCAGCGCGCTGCTCTCGCTCGCCCTGCTCACACCGGTGGTGTTCCTCGCCGCGCGCTGGGCCCAGCGACGTCCGGCGGGCACGCTGTCGTCGGTGACGGGCAGGCTCCGGTGGAGTTGGCTCGGGCGGTGCCTCGTGATCGCGCTGCCGCTGGTCGTGGCGTCGTCGGGGCTCATGTTGCTGTTGCCCGAGTCGGCAGGCGGTGGCACGGACGGTACCGGCGGCGGGACGGAGTGGGCGGGGTGGCCGGACTTCCTGCTCGGCCTCGCGATGGTGTGCGTGCTGGTGCCGTTCCAGGCGTCGGCGGAGGAGTACGTGTTCCGGGGCTGGCTCGTCCAGGCGGTCGGGGCGTGGTGCCGCACGCCGTGGGTGGCGCTCGTGCCGCAGGCGCTGCTGTTCGCGGCCGCGCACGGCTGGGGCACGCCGTGGGGCTTCGCGGACCTCGTGGTGTTCGGACTCGTGGCGGGGGTCCTCACGGTCCGGACGGGCGGACTTGAGGCGGCGATCGGCCTGCACGTGGTCAACAACCTGCTGGCGATGGGCGTCTCCGCGGCGATCGCCGGCGCGCTGGCCTCCGACGAGACGGCGGCGGACATGGGCTGGATGGCGGTGGGCGTCGACGTGGTGATGCTCTGCGGGTACGCGGCACTCGTCCTGCGCCTGGCGAGCCGCCACAAGGTCGAGGCGGTCTCCGCGCCGACGCCCGCACTCGCCCCTGCCCCTGCCCCTGCCCCCGTGTGGGAGCAGTCGGCCTGGCGGCGCGGTTAATCGGTTGCCGCAAGAGGGCGGCTGTTGTTGGACTGGAGTCGTCGGCGGAAGGTCGGCGTCGTCTGCGGAGGAGAAGGAAATGCGGCGTTCGTGCATGTCCCACGCGAATGGAAATCCCACTTCTCCAAAGGACATGGACGTACGTGCAATCACCCCTTCCGCACACCCTGAACCTGGGCATTCTCGCCCACATCGACGCCGGTAAGACCAGCCTGACCGAGCGGTTCCTGCACGCCGCCGGCGTCATCGACGAGGTCGGCCGCGTCGACGACGGGAACACGCAGACCGATTCGCTCGCCCTGGAACGGCGGCGCGGCATCACCATCAAGTCCGCCGTCGTCTCCTTCGCCGTCGACGGTACGACCGTCAACCTGATCGACACCCCCGGCCACCCGGACTTCATCGCCGAGGTGGAGCGCGTGCTCAGCGTGCTCGACGGGGCCGTGCTCGTGGTCTCCGCCGTGGAGGGCGTCCAGGCGCAGACCCGCGTCCTGCTGCGCACGCTGCGCCGGCTCCGCATCCCCACGCTGGTCTTCGTGAACAAGACCGACCGCCGCGGTGCCCGGTACGAGGGCGTGCTGCGGCACATCGCCGAGCGCCTGACCCCCGATGCCGTCCCGATGGGGGCCGTCCCCGGCATCGGCACGCGCGACGCGCGCTTCGTCCCGTTCACGGGGGACGACGGCTTCACCGCGCGGCTCACCGAGCTCCTCGCCGAGCACGACGACACGCTCCTCGCCGCGTACGTCGACGACCCGGCGTCCCTCACGTACGACCGGCTCCGCACCGAACTCGCCCGGCAGACCCGGCGCGCCCTCGTGCACCCGGTGTTCTTCGGATCGGCGGCCACCGGCGCGGGCATCCCCGAACTGATGCGTGGCGTGCGGGAGTTGCTGCCCGCCCTGCGCGGTGACGCCGACAGCCCCGTGTCCGGCAGGGTGTTCAAGGTCGAGCGCGGCGCCGCCGGGGAGAAGATCGCCTACGTCCGCATGTTCTCGGGCACCGTCCGCACGCGCGACCGTCTCGGTGCGGCCAAGGTCACCGGCATCGGCGTCTTCGAGCAGGGCGCGAACGTGCGGCGGCCCGAGGTGCGCGCGGGGCAGATCGGTACGTTGCGGGGGCTCGCGGACGTCCGGATCGGGGACGTGATCGGCGTACCGCGAGAAGGAGTCCGGGCAGATGCCCACCACTTCGCGCCGCCCACCCTGGAAACCGTCGTCAGCCCGCTGCGCGCCGCCGACCGCGGTGCCCTGCACCTCGCGCTCACCCAGCTCGCCGAGCAGGATCCGCTGATCGACCTGCGACAGGACGACGTCCGCCAGGAGGTCTCCGTCTCGCTCTACGGAGAGGTGCAGAAGGAGGTCGTCCAGGCGACGCTCGCCGAGGAGTACGGGCTCGACGTGACGTTCCGCGAGACCACGACGATCTGCGTGGAGCGGGTCATCGGTACGGGCGCGGCCCACGAGATCATCGACACGGACCCCAATCCGTTCCTGGCCACGGTCGGGCTGCGGGTGGAGCCCGCGCCGGTCGGGGCGGGGGTGGAGTTCCGGCTGGGGGTCGAGCTCGGGTCCATGCCGTACGCGTTCTTCCGTGCCGTCGAGGAGACGGTCAGGGAGACGCTTCAGCAGGGCGTACACGGCTGGCGCGTCCCCGACTGCACGGTCACGATGACGCACGCCGGCTACTGGCCCCGGCAGAGTCACGCCCACGGCACGTTCGACAAGAGCATGTCGAGCACCGCGGGGGACTTCCGGCACCTGACGCCGCTGGTCCTGATGGACGCGCTGCGGGCGGCGGGCACGGCGGTGCACGAGCCGATGCACCGCTTCCGGCTCGACGTGCCGGCCGACACGGTCGGGGCGGTCCTGCCCGTGCTCGCCCGGCTGCGCGCCGTCCCGCACACGCCGACGACGAGCGGGGCGTCGTCCCGGCTGGCCGGAGACATCCCCGCGGCGCAGGTGCACGCGCTGGAACAGCTCCTGCCCGGACTCACGCGGGGCGAGGGCGAGTTGGAGTCCGCCTTCGACCACTACCGGCCGGTGCGCGGAGGCACTGTCCCGACGCGCGAGCGGACCGACCACGATCCGCTCCACCGCAAGGACTACCTGCTGCGCGTGGTGCGCCGGACCAACGGCGGCGGCAGCAGAAGCGGCGGCAGCGGAGGGGAGGGCGCCGCCGCCACCGCTGCCCGGTGGCCCCTCGGGCGCCTCAGCCCTCCCTCAGCGGGCGCGTCAGGACCTCCAGCCGCTCGCGGTCCGCGATGATGTTGATCTCCACGATCCGGCCGTCCACGACCGTGAGGGCACCGAGCGAGACCGGCTCGCCGCCGGGCAGGGCGACCAGACCCGGCATGCCGTTGATGAACACCATGCGCTGGTCCGCGGCGACCGCCGCGAACATCGCGGCCTGCCCGGCCACCGCCGCGGCGCCGCGCACCACCTTGGAGAGCCCGGACGACAGCTCGCCGGTGTCGGCGCGCAACACGACGTCCGGGTCGAGGAGTTCGAGGAGCGCGTCGAAGTCGCCGGCACGCGTGGCGGCCATCCACGCCTCGACGACCTCGCGCTGCTTGGCGACGTCGGTCTCCGCCGCGGGCGTCGAACCCTGCACGCGGCGGCGGGCCCGGCTGGCGAGCTGCCGGGTCGTGGCCGCCGAACGCTCCACGATGGGCGCGATGTCGTCGAACGGCACGGCGAACATGTCGTGCAGCACGAACGCGAGGCGCTCGGCGGGCGCCAGCGTCTCCAGTACGACGAGGAGCGCGAGGCCCACGGAGTCGGCGAGCAGCACCTCCTGTTCGGGGTCGGCGATGTCGGCGCGGGTCACGACGGGGTCCGGGACGTGGGTCTCGCCGTGGGCCTGCACGGACGCGTCGAGGGAGTCCTCGCGCCGGGACTGCCGGGTGCGCAGCAGGTCGAGGCAGATGCGGCCGACGACGGTGGTCAGCCAGCCGCCCAGGTTCCGCACCTCGCCCGCGTCCGGCCCCGCTTCGGTGCGGCTCAGCCGGAACCACGCCTCCTGCACCGCGTCCTCGGACTCGCTCAGCGAGCCGAGCATGCGGTACGCCACCGCGTTCAGGCGGGGTCTGTGCTCCTCGAACCGTGCCGCGAGGGCGACTTGAGCCGATCCGTTCTCGATCATCCGTCCATTGAACAGGAGAACCGACGGAATGCGTCAGCCGGTGGCGCGGAACGCGTAGCGTACGGAGGTGAATTCCTCCGACAGGTCCCACAGCCTGCAGCCGCTCTCCGCGTCCGCGGCCCGGGGGGCCAGCTCCACCGTCCTCGGCGCCCCGCGCAACTCCGCCATGCCGCCGGGGCCGATGAACTGGCCCCCTGTCACTCCCTGTTCCGTCGCCGCGAACAGCGTCGGCAGCGCGCCCTGGTCCGGGCTCTGGGCGAGCGGCAGCAGCATCCCGCCGAACAGGAACTTCACCATGCCCGCGGGTGACGTCGTCTGGAGATTGGTCGAGGTGTAGCCCGGGTGGTCGAGCAGGCTGCGCACCCGGCTCCCCGCCGCGGTCAGCCTGCGGTGGAGCTGCCAGCCGAAGACGGCGTTCGCGAGCTTCGACTGGTTGTAGTGGCCCATCGGCGCGTACTTGCGGTCGCCGTTGATGTCGTCGAAGAAGAGCTCCGCCTGGCGGTGGTTGGGCGAGCTCACGGTCACCACCCGGGGGTCGTCAGCGGCCTCCAGGAGGTCGAGCAGCAGCCCGGTGAGCGCGAAGTGGCCGAGGTGGTTGGTGGCGAACTGCACCTCGTGGCCCTGCGGGCTGAGGAGACGCCGCGGCGGCGCCATCAGTCCCGCGTTGTTGATCAGCACGTCCAGGCGCGCGTGGTCCGCGCGCAGCTCGTCGCAGAAGGCCCGGACGGAGTCCAGGTCCGCCAGGTCGACCCGCCGCACCTCAAGGGCGGCGCCCGGGATCTCGGCGGTGAGCCGCTCGGCCGCGGCGCGGCCCTTCGCCTCGTCGCGCACGGCGAGAATCACGTGCGCGCCCTTGCGCGCCAAGGCCCGGGTGGTCGCGAGGCCCAGGCCGCTGTTGGCCCCGGTGACGACGGTGACCCGGTTGCTCTGGTCGGGGATGTGCTCTGCGGTCCAGCCACGTTGATTGCTCATGCGGCACAAACTGCCCCACATGACACTGAGTGTCAATTACTTCCCATGGTGCCTCAAGTGACTCTCGATCGCAGGCGGGTGAGCATGGCTGAGGGCGCGCGGGGGTGAGGACGCGCGTAGGTCGAGGACGCGCGTAGGTGAGGGCACCTGTGGCTCAGGCGAGGGCACCTGTGGTTAAGGGCGCGCACTGTTGAGAGCGCACGTTGTTATGCGCGCGCTGTAGGGAGCGCGCGCTGGCGGGAGCGCGCGCCGTTGCGAGCCGCCCCCGGTGGCCGACTCGGTCAGACCAGCGGGGTCAACGCCGCGCGCAGGTCCGCCGGTTCGCGGTAGAGCAGACCGGTCATGCCGAGCTCGACGGCGGCGTCCACGTTCTCCTGCCGGTCGTCCACGAAGAGACAGCGGGCGGGGGCGACACCGGCGCGCTCCGCGGCCGTCTCGTACATGCGCCGGTCCGGCTTGGTGATGCCGAGGTCGGCGCTGCTGATCACGTCGTCGAGGCAGCCGTCCGGCCCCGTGAGGCCGAGCAGGGCGAGGTCGTCGGCGAGCCAGGGCGTCGCGTTCGTGACGAGCAGGACGGGCAGCCCGGCCGCACGCGCCTGCCGCAGCAGCCCCACCACGGCGTCATCCGCCCGGAACTTGGTCTCGGCGAGCGTCGTGCCGAGCTCGTGCCCGCGCTCCCGGGGCACCCGGTCGGCGAGCCCGTCGGCGATCGACTCGATCCACCGCTCCTTGGTGATCTCGCCGCGCATCAACGGCATGTCGGTCTCGGGCCGGAAGGCGATCTCGGCGGTGGCGCCCGCCGGCAGACCCGCCGAACGCTCCGCCTGTTCCAGTTCCGCCATCTCGTAGAAGCGGATCACGCCGTCGAGATCAGTCAGTACGGCGTCGAACGCCCGGCCGCGGCTCGTCATGCCCCGTGTCTATCACGCGCCCGCGCACCACCTGCCACCTCCCTCGGCCCCCTACTGGTCCCCGGTCACCCGCAGGCCGGCGGGCGGGACGGACGAGGGGGCGCTCGGGACGGCCGACGGGGGCCGCCGCGGAGCCGGACATCGTCATCGCGCGTGCCCTTCCGTCACGTCCGCGCCCCACGCCGCCAGCCGCTCCGCCATCGGCCCCGTCCCGTCCAGCACGTTCCGTACGTAGGCGTCCCGCTCATGCGCGATCACCGCCGCCTCCCAGACGCACGGCGCCAGACCGACCCTTCCGGGACGCATCTCGTCCGGCTTGCCCGCGGGTCCGAGGAACACGGCGAGGTCCGACATGGACGCCTCGATCCAGGTCTGTACGAGGACGTAGTCGCCGTCACCGCCCGCGTGCACGATGAGCACGGCGAGCCCCAGCGAGCCACGGGCGCGGCCGAGCTCCAGATGCGGTCCTGCGACGCGGAGCGCCGACGCCTCCTCCCGCTCCGTGACGACCCGACCCGGCGCCTCGACCGCGTACACCTTCACGAGGTGCCCGGCGATCTCGCGCGTGCCCAACGGCCTTGCGGCACGGCCGTGGTGCGTCTGGCTCAGGGCGCTCAGAGCGCGGACGTCGACGGCGCCGGGCAGGGTCGCTGAAGCGGCCCTCGGCACCGCGTCCGAAGCCGCCACCGCCCCCGATCCGCACCCTGACGCCGACCCCGGACCCGACCCGGATTCCGACTCCCGGGACCCCTTGAGTTCACTCATGCGCCCATCATCCCGTCTCGCCGAGCGCCTCGCGGACCGCTGCCCTCAACCGGTCCTGGTCCTCGCGCACGGCTTCGTAACGGGACTTGTCACGGCGCAGGTCTGCGCGCTGCTTCTCGGCGGTGACGGCCCACCACACGCCCGTGACGTTCAGCCCCCGGTTGCACTCGACGTCGGCGACGGCCGTGCCCAACTCGCGTTCCGTGCGGTGGGTGTTGCCGTCGTCGCGCCCCTTCGTCCACGCCTTGTCGGTGGACGCTTGCACGGGGTTCGCGTACCGCTTGAAGCCTCTGTCCTCGACACAGCGCGACCAGTCGCGGAACACCCTGCGGACCCGCTCGTCCTTGGCGACGGCCTTGGCGATCCTCTCCGTCCGCCGGGGTACGTAGCCCCACATGCGCGTCGGGTTGGCCACGTCCGCCTCGGTGTGCCGCGCCGCCTCCCCGGAGCAGCCACCCTTCGGGACCTTGCGGCCGTTCACCACGGAGCGGCCGCCCTCCCCCGCCTCCGGCCCGAACAGCACCTGGCGCTCCCGCCGGGTCACCTTCCGCCCCTTCGGCAGGAAGTCCGCTTCCAGCGCTTCTGCGCGGTCGGGGTCCAAGCCGTAGCCCCAGCGGCGGGCCCGGTCGAGGTCGAGCGTTCCGTACGGGTCCACGGCCACCAGCGTCGTCTTGAAGGCGGACGCCATGCGGGTCCCGCTCCACGTGTCGGGGTCGAGCGGGAAGTCCTCGAACCCGAAGCCGCGCATGCACTGCCGCTGCAGCCGGTCGCGCGCCCTGCCCAGACGCCTGTCGTCCTCGCTGCTGAACTCGTACTGCTCGAAGGGGAGTTCCGGCATGTCGGCCGCGGTACTCACGCGCGGCACGCCGGGCTCCCTCGCGTAACCGGGCGGTGAGATGCCGTCCGGCTCCGAGCCGGTTCCGGCTCCGCACCCCGCCAACACCACGCCCACGAGGGCGAGTACGCCCCACCGCACCTTCACCAGGTCCCCTCCCGTACGGCCGCACCAACCGAACCGTGGGACCCTACTCGCTCGCGTCACTTGCTCCCGTCACCGGGCGGCACACGCCTTCTGCCGTGCCGTGTGCGGGAGCGCCTGGCGCCCGCCCCCGGCTTCTCGTCCGTCTCGACGACGCACGCCTCGCACTCCGTGTTGCGGCACGGACCGGGCCCCCACACGGGGACGAACACCCCGAGCACCTTGCGCCGCCTGATCGCCGTACCCACCGGCCCTCCGCAGACCCCGCAGACCGTCACGTCCTGCGGGGCCGGGCCGGGCTGTGGCCCATCGCTGCCCATACATCCAGGTTATTCCGGTCCCGGCGCGCTGGGCAGCCCTACGACCAGCGCTTCTTCAGGCCCGCGGGGCGCGCCACATCGGCCACATGGGCGGCCCGTCCGGCAGGTCGAGCGTCGTCCCCATGAAGGTGAAGCCGAGGCGCGCGTACAGATCGCGGCTGCGCGCGTTGCTGGCCTCCAGGTAGGCGTGCAGGCCGTCGCGGTCGCACCGGTCGAGCACCGCCGTGACGAGAGCCGTGCCGAGTCCTTCGCCCTGACGGTCGGGGTGCACGGCTATGAGGTGCAGGTATTCGTGCGCGCGGTCGGTCGGGTGGATCGCCTCGGTCAGCCTGCCGATCACCTCGACCCGTTCGTTGTCCGGGTCGACGGCTCGACGCAGCAGCGCGGGCCCGTCCGCCGCACCCGCGTCCGCCGCTGACCCCGCTTCCGCCGCGTCGTCGGCCTCCCCGTCCCCGTGCGGCCCCGCGGGTACGGACCACCACAGGGCCACCGCCGCGCCGTCCTCGGTGATGTCGACGTACCCCTCGTCGAGCGCGATGTCGAGGAAGGCGCCCATCAGCGCCCGGTGCGTGCGCACCCGGTGCGCCACCTCGGGGAAGACCCAGCTGCTCACCGGGTCGTGCACCAACGCCGCGTCGAGCAGTCGGATCACGTCCTCCCGGTCGTCCGCCCCGGCTCTCCGGATCGCCACACCCACAGCCCGCCCCTGTCCGTTCGTCCGCCACGACCGCGCGCCCGTCGACTCCGCGTCAGCGCGCTCTGCACGCCTGCGCGCCGGTCGCAGCGTACGTGGTCGGCTCGGCGGTTCAATACGTACGTCGCGTCACGAACTCCGCGAGCGCCAGCAGCCCGCCGGCCGCCTCCGGGTCCGGCACCGCCACGGCGAGCTGGCCGATCGCGCGGGACATCCGGTCGGCTGCGTGCGCCTGCGCCCAGTCGCGGCCGCCCGCCCGCTCGACGGCCAGGGCCGCCCGCGCCGCGTGCTCGGGCGCGCTCTCCGTGCCGCCGGGCGGCCTGTCGTACAGCTCGGCGAGTTCGGCCGCGGCCGGTGTGCCCGACGCCAGGGCGGCGACGACGGGCAGGGACTTCTTGCGGGCGGCGAGGTCGGCGCCCGCGGGTTTGCCGGTGCGGTGGGGGTCGCCCCAGATGCCGATGACGTCGTCGATCAGCTGGAAGGCGAGGCCCGCCTCCCGGCCGAAGCCGTCGAGCGAGTCGACCTCGTCGAGCTCCGCGCCCGCGTACACCGCCCCGAGCGCGCAGGCGCAGCCGAGCAGCGCCCCCGTCTTGGCCTCGGCCGTGGCGAGGCACTCGTCGAGCGTGACCTCGTCCGGGCCGCGGCGTTCCAGCGCGCAGTCCGCGTGCTGGCCCGCGCAGAGCTCCATGACGCAGCCGGCGAGGCGGGCGGCGGCCGCCGGGGCCCCCGGGTGGGGGTCCTCGGCGAGCATCCGCTGCGCCAGCGCCTGCAGGGCGTCGCCGGTGAGGATGGCGTCGGCGTCGCCGAACACGGTCCACGCGGTGGGGCGGTGCCTGCGCGTGGTGTCGCGGTCCATCACGTCGTCGTGCAGCAGCGTGAAGTTGTGGACCAACTCCACTGCGGCGGCAGCCCGCACCGCGCCCGCGGGGTCGCCGCCCAGTGCCCGCGCCGCGGTGAGCACGAGCGCGGGCCTGATGGCCTTGCCCGCGCTGCCCGCGGCCGGTGTGCCGTCCGCGTACTCCCACCCGAAGTGGTAGAGCGCGACCCTGCGCAGGGACCCGGGCAGCGTCTCGATCGCCCTGCGCAGCTCCGGGTCGACGAGCTTGCGGGTCGACGCCAGGATGTCCGCGGCCTCCGGCCCCTCACCGGTCCCGCCGGGCCTGCCGGGTTCCAGGATGCGCCCCTCCACGTGCACCGTGCCTGCCGTATCCACCGTGCCTGCCGTGTCCGTCGTCGCGTCCGTCATGGACTCACCCCGGGAAGGATGCGGACGGTGGCTGTTCCTCGGCGTGTGGGCGCGTACGGAGGGGGTGTACCCCGTGCCGCGGCCGGGGACACAGCCCCGGGGTCAACTCCAGCGACCGATCTCCACGTTCTCCAGGACGCCGAGCGCGTCGGGCACGAGCACCGCGGCCGAATAGTAGGTCGACACCAGGTACGAGATGATCGCCTGCTCGCTGATGCCCATGAACCGGACGGACAGGCTCGGCTCGATCTCGTCCGGGATGCCGGTCTGGTGCAGGCCGACGACGCCCTGCTCCTCCTCGCCCGTACGCATGCAGATGATGGATGTCGTGCTGGCGTCGGTGACCGGGATCTTGTTGCACGGGAAGATCGGCACGCCGCGCCAGGTGGGGATCCTGGTGCCGCTCATGTCGATGGTCTCCGGGACGAGTCCGCGCTTGTTGAGCTCACGGCCGAACGCGGCGATCGCGCGCGGGTGCGCGAGGAAGAGCTTGGATCCGCGCCTGCGGCTCAGCAGTTCGTCCAGGTCGTCCGGGCTGGGCACACCGGCGTGCGGCTGGATCCGCTGGTCGTACTCACAGTTGTGGAGGAGGCCGAACTCGCGGTTGTTGACGAGCTCGTGCTCCTGGCGCTCCTTGAGCGCCTCGACCGTCAGCCGCAGCTGCTGCTCGGTCTGGTTCATCGGCTGGTTGTAGAGGTCGGCCACGCGCGTGTGGACGCGCAGGACGGTCTGGGCGACGCTCAGTTCGTACTCGCGCGGCGCCGATTCGTAGTCCACGAAGGTGCCGGGGAGCACGGCTTCGCCGACGTGGCCCGCCGACAGGTCGATGGGGGACTCGCCGAAGCCGTTGGTGCGCTGCGCCGGAAGCGCGCGCAGCCGCTCCAGGTGGTCCCGGAGGGGTGCGCTGCGCTCCGCGATCTGCTCGACGTCCTGGCGGGGCAGGGCCAGGACCGTGCACGCCGTGACCGCACGCGCGGTGTACTCCCAGATCGTCTCGGAGTCGACGAGCGCCTGGTCGCCGAAGTAGGCACCGTCGGCGAGGGTTTCGAGGACGGTGTCGTCCCCGTAAGGACCCGTGCCGACCTTCTCGACGCGGCCGTGCGCGAGCAGGAACACCTCGTTCGCCGGGCTGCCGAAGGAGGCCAGGACCTCTCCCGCGGCGAACTCCCGCTGCTGGCAGCGCTGCGCGAGCTCGCCGAGGACCTCCTGGTCGTCGAAGTCCCGCAGCACGGGCAGCTCGCCGAGCTCCGCGGGGATGACCTGCACGCGGTCGCCCGTCTTCACGAAGGTCACCCGACCGTCACCGACCGAGTAGCTCAGCCTTCGGTTCACCCGGTACGTGCCACCCTGCACCTGGACCCAGGGCAGCGTACGCAGCAGCCAGCGTGAGCTGATCTCCTGCATCTGTGGCGCGGACTTGGTGGTGGTGGCCAGATTCCGTGCGGCGGACGTGCCGAGACTCTGCTGCGGCTGCTCCGACTCGGAACGGATCTCTTCGCCTACCGACATTGGCTTTGCCCTCCCGGATACCTGCGGTCATCTGCGCGCCCCACCCTTCCAGCACGGAACGTGTCCGCGCCATTACACAAACGAGGGGGAATGGATCACCCTCCCGCGGGGCAGGAGGGGCTTTCCACTCGTTCGGCCCAACTCGGGAGGTGTCGGGCTCCGCTCCCTGGTGGGCTCGGGAAATGACCACCTCCGCGGCCTCCGCCGACCCCGGCGAGCGGGAGCCGGCGGCGCCGCTCGCGCCGCCGGGCGAGCACGGCCCGATGCGCCTGCTGCGCGCCGTCGGCCGGGCGTTCGAGCCGGTCCGCCGCGCACCGGTGACCGTCTTCGTCGTCGTCGCGCTGTGGTCGGTCAGCGCCTTGACCCGCAGCCTCGGCTCGGGCCCGTCCGGCACGCTCCTGAACGACGTCGGCGTGGGCGTGCCCGCGCTCGCCGCCGGCCGCTGGTGGACGCCGCTCACCTCGATCCTGTGGTGCCCGGGGATCGGCAACTACATCGGTTCGACACTGCTGTTGCTGCTTCTCGGCTCGGCGGCCGAGCAGCGCATGGGTTCCGTGCGCACGGGTGTCGTCCTCTTCCTCGGCCAGGTGCTGGGTTCGCTGCTCGGCACCGGCATCGTCAAGCTGGGCGCGCTGGCGGGCGAGGACTGGCTGCACGACCTCTCCCGGAATCTGACGGCGACACCCGGCATCGGCGCGTGTGCCGTCGGCGCCTTCCTGAGCTACCGCCTCGACGCCCTGTGGCGGCGCAGGCTCCAGCTGGGCCTGATCGTGTTCCCACTGATGCTCGTCCTGTACGTAGGACATCTGCAGGGCGTGCTGCGCCTGTCCGCGGTCGTGGTGGGCCTGGGTCTCGGCGCCCTCGCGCACGGGGACACGCACCGCATACGGATGCCGCACGCCTCGCACGGCGAGGGACGGGTCCTGGTGGCCCTGGTGGTGGCCGCCTCCGCCGTCGGCCCGCTCATCGCCACCCTCTACAAGGACTCGTTCGGCCCGTTCAACGTCCTCGACCTGTACGTGTCCGGCGGGCCGAGCGCGCGGGACATCGCGGACGCCTGCGTGGACGCGGGCAGCTCCGACTGCGCCCGCGTCCACGCCCAGGACCACTTCTACGGCTCTCCCGCGATGCTCATGGGGATCGCCATCCCGCTGCTGCTGCTCGTGCTCGCCGAAGGGCTGCGGCGGGGCCTGCGGCTCTCCTGGCGGATCTCGGTGGCCGCGCAGCTGGTGTGGCTCGGGCTCATGGCGTACCTCCTGAGCGACATCGCCTCCCACCCCGACCGGTACGTCCTGGAGGGCAGCGATCTGTCCGACCAGAAGGCGGCGATGATCCAGGCCGTCGTCGAGCAGATGCTGCTCCCGCTGCTCGTCCTGGTGCTGCTCCTGTTCACCCGGAGACGCTTCGAGCAGGGCCTCTCGCGCGCCACCGTGACGTGGCTCGCGGGGATCGTCGGCGGCTCGCTGCTCCTGGCCTGCGGCACGTACGTGGGCGTCGGCTACGCGGTGCGCGACCAGTACACGCCCGACGCGACGTTCCCAAGACTCGTCTCGGGCCTGCCGACGCAGTTCCTGCCGCCGAGTTACGAACCGTTCTTCTTCCGGGGACAGGCCCCCGTCCCGGTCGGCGGCACCGCCCTGGCCCTCTACGAGTACTGCGGCATGCTCTTCTGGGTGGTCACCCTGATCGCCCTCTTCGTGGCGTTCCGGCGTCCCCTGCTGCACCCGGACCCGGGCGCCGCCGCACGCGCGCGTGCCCTGCTCGCCGCGCACGGCGGCTCCACGCTCTCCTATCTGACGACGTGGCCGGGCAATCGCTACTGGTTCTCGGCGGACGGCCGGGCGGCGGTCGCCTACCGGGTGCACTCGACGGTCGCGCTCACCACGGGCGACCCGTTCGGGGAGGAGTCCGCGCGCGGGGACGCGATCGAGGGTTTCGCCGCGTACTGCGACCGGCACGCCCTGACGCCCTGCTTCTACAGCGTGACGGCGGACGCCAAGGCCCGCACGGACGCGCTGGGCTGGAGCTCTGTGCAGGTCGCCGAGGACACCGTGGTGCCGCTGCCGGAGCTGGCCTTCACGGGCAAGAAGTGGCAGGACGTCCGCACCGCCCTGAACAAGGCCAAGAAGGAGGGGATCACGGCGGAGTGGCACACCTTCCCGCGGGCGCCGATCGCGCTCACCGACCAGATCCGTTCGATCTCCGAGGAGTGGGTCGCCGACAAGGGACTCCCCGAGATGGGCTTCACGCTCGGCGGCCTCGACGAGCTCGACGACCCGCACGTGCGCTGCCTCGTCGCGGTCGACGGGGACCGCACCGTGCACGGCGTCACCAGCTGGATGCCGGTCTACGGAGACTCCGCACAGCCGGACGCGCGGGAAGCGGCCGACGGGGCCGCCGCCCGGCCGGTGGGCTGGACCCTGGACTTCATGCGGCGCCGCTCCGACGGGTTCCGCGGCTCCATGGAGTTCCTGATCGCGTCCGCGGCGCTCGGCTTCAAGGAGGAGGGCGCGCAGTTCCTCAGCCTCTCCGGTGCGCCGCTCGCCCGCTCCGGCACCGGCGAGCCGCCCGCCGCGCTGCAACGCCTCCTCGACCACGCGGGCCGCGCTCTGGAGCCCGTCTACGGCTTCCGTTCGCTGCTCAACTTCAAGGCGAAGTTCCAGCCCGAGTACCGGCCCATGTACATGTGCTACCCGGACCCGACGGCCCTCCCCAGCATCACCCGCGCGATCGGCAAGGCCTACCTCCCGCACATGAAGCCGTCGGAGGGAGTACGCCTCATGCGCAAACTCACCGCCTAGCCACGACCCCCGCCCGACCCCGGCGGGGACGGGGGAACCACAAGATCCGCGAAACCGTTGGACCCGATACCGCACCACCCGCACCGACCGGCAGGAGAGAGCGATGGCAGGCTTCCTGGATCGCGCGAAAGAGCAGGCCCAGCAGGCCCTCAACCAGGGCAAGCAGAAGATCGACGACGTCCAGGAGAAGCGCGCGGGCGACGCCCTCCTGAAGAAGCTCGGCGCGGCGTACTACGCGGAGCGCAGGGGCACCGGCTCCTCGCAGGACACGCAGCAGGCGCTGCAGGCCCTGGAGTCCCACATCGCGACCCACGGAGACGGTTTCCTGCACGCCAATTGACCGGATCGGCTCGCACGGTGTCCGAACAGGCCTCGGATCGGTTCCGAACAGCTGGTCCGGGCACCGGAACTCCGGTACAAGCAGGGCGTACGAGGCGGCCCGCGATCGGCGGCCGTCGCGCCTTGCAAAGGAGGCGGCCATGGCCTCACCCATGTCCGCGGGCCGGTTCCTCGACATCCTGCGAGACGAAGGCGTGACCGTCGTCGAAGTCGGCGACTGGGAACATCACAACCGCAACCACAAGGGCCCCTGGGGGCCCGTCCACGGGGTGGTCATCCACCACACCGTGACCTCCGGCAGCGAGCGCACGGTGGAGATCTGTCGCGACGGTTCCGCCTCGCTCCCCGGCCCGCTCTGCCACGGCGTCATCACCAAGGACGGCCGCGTCCACCTCGTCGGGTACGGCCGCGCCAACCACGCGGGCCTCGGCGACGACGACGTGCTCCGCGCGGTCATCGCCGAGAAGCGCCTGCCCCCGGACAACGAGGCGAACACCGACGGCAACCGCCACTTCTACGGCTTCGAGTGCGAGAACATGGGCGACGGCGAGGACCCGTGGCCCGAGGAGCAGCTGGAGGCCATCGAGAAGGTCTCCGCGGCGATCTGCCGCCACCACGGCTGGACGGAGCGTTCGGTCATCGGCCACCTGGAGTGGCAGCCCGGCAAGGTCGACCCGCGCGGCTTCACGATGGACTCGATGCGGGAGCGCATCGAGGAACGCCTCAAGTGACAATGGCGGGGTGCACCACACCCCGCCCGGCCCGCACCCCCGGCTGCCGTCGCCGCTGCAACGCGTGGAGGACGACCGCTTCGGACGCCACGGCGTGGAGCTCGCGCTCAAACGGGACGACCTGATCCACCCGGACCTGCCGGGCAACAAGTACCGCAAGCTCGTCCTGAACCTGCGGTCTGCCGCCGACACGGGCCACGACACCCTGCTCACGTTCGGCGGCGCCTACTCCAACCACCTGCGCGCCACCGCCGCGGCGGGCCGCCTCCTCGGCCTCGCCACGGTCGGCGTCGTCCGCGGCGACGAGCTCGCAGGGCGCCCGCTGAACCCGTCCCTGGCCCGCTGCGCGGCCGACGGGATGCGGCTGCACTTCGTGGACCGGTCGACGTACCGGAAGAAGGCGGAACCCGCGACGCTGGCCGCGCTCCTGCGCGAGACGGGCTGCCGGGACGCGTACGTGATCCCGGAGGGCGGCAGCAATCCCCTTGCCGTGCGGGGCTGCACGGCGCTCGGCGAGGAGCTGCGCGAGCACACCGACGTGGCGGCCGTGGCGTGCGGCACCGGCGGCACCCTGGCGGGTCTCGCCGCGGGGGTCGGACCCGACCGGCGGGCCCTCGGCATACCGGTCCTCAGAGGCGGCTTCCTGGGCGAGGACATAGCCGCCCTGCAACGGCGGACGTTCGGCGAACCGACCGCCAACTGGCGCCTGGACGAACGCTTCCACTGGGGCGGCTACGCCCGCACCCCGCCCGGACTCCTCGCCTTCGCCGAGGACTTCGAGCACCGGCACGGGGACGCGACCGGCCTCTCGGTGGAGCGCCTCTACGTCGCCAAGTTGCTGTACGCCCTGACCGTCCTCTCGGAAGAGGGCGCTTTCCGGCCCGGGACCCGCCTCACCGCGGTCATCACCGGCGCGCCCGAGCCCTCCGAGTAGGCGGGGCCGGCGGGCAGGCGTCAGTCCTCGATCTCCCGGTGCGCGGCCGCCTCTTCCAGGTCGAGCTTGCGCAGCAGCGTCCGCATCATCTCGTCGTCGATGCGCCGCTCGTCCCGCATCTTCACGAACACCTCGCGCTCCGCGGCGATCGCCTCCCGCGCGAGGCGCCGGTAGGTGTCGTCCGCCGACTCCCCCGTCACCGGGTTCGCCTGGCCGAGCCGCTCCCACACGGAGTTGCGGCGGCGCTCCAGAACGGTGCGCAGACGGTCCTGGAGGGGCCGTGGGAGGCTGTTGCGCTCGTCCCGCATGAGTTCCTCCACCCGGGCCTCCGCGGCCTGCGAGGCGGCGTTCTGCGCCTGCGCCTCCGCGAGCGTCTGCGCCTGCGCGTCCCTGCCCGGCAGTTTCAGGACGCGGATCAGCCACGGCAGCGAGAGTCCCTGCACGACGAGCGTTCCGATCACCGTGGTGAACGTCAGAAACAGGACAAGATTGCGCGCGGGGAACGGCTCGCCGTCGTCCGTCACGAGCGGGATCGAGAACGCGATGGCGAGCGAGACCACGCCCCGCATGCCGGCCCAGCTGACGATCAGCGGCCTGCGCCAGTCCATGTCGTCCTCGCGCTCCTTGATCCGCGCCGAGAGCCCGCGCGGCAGGTACGTCGCCGGATACGACCACACGAAGCGCGCCACCACGACGAAGACGAAGACCCCGACCGCGTACCAGACGGCCTGCCCCACGCTGTACTCGCCGAGCCCCTTCAGCACGACGGGCAGCTGCAAACCGATCAGCGCGAAGACCGCCGACTCCAGGATGAACGCGACGACCTTCCACACCGCGGCCTCCTGCAGCCGCGTCTCGAAGTCGACCTGCCAGGACCGGTGCCCCAGGTAGAGCGCGACGACGACCACGGCGAGCACTCCGGAGGCGTGCACCTGTTCCGCGGCGGCGTACGCCACGAAGGGGATGAGCAGCGACAGCGTGTTCTGCAGCATCGCCTCCTTGAGGTGGGTGCGCAGCCAGTGGATCGGCACCATGAGGAGCAGCCCGACGCCGACGCCGCCCACCGCGGCGACCAGGAACTCCTGGACACCGCCGACCCAGCTCATGCCCTCGCCGATCGCCGCCGCGACGGCCACCTTGTAGGCGGTGATCGCGGTCGCGTCGTTCACCAGGGACTCGCCCTGGAGGATCGTGGTGATCCTCGACGGGAGGCCCACCCTGCGCGCGATGGCCGTGGCGGCGACCGCGTCGGGGGGCGCGATCACGGCGCCGAGGACGAGCGCGGCGGTCAGCGGCAGGTCCGGGATGAGCAGATAAGCGAGCCATCCGACGGCGACCGTGGCGAACAGGACGTAACCGACCGAGAGGAGCGCGACGGGCCTGATGTTGGCCCGCAGGTCCAGGTAGGAGCTCTCCAGGGCGGCGGTGTGCAGCAGCGGGGGCAGGATCAGCGGCAGCACGATGTGCGGGTCGAGGTGGTAGTCGGGCACGCCCGGCAGGTACGAGGCGGCGAGCCCCACGGCGACCAGGAGCAGCGGCGCGGGCACCGGTGTCCTGCGCGCCGCCCCGGCCACCACCGCGCTCGCCGCGATCAATGCCACCAGTGGCAATGCGTCCATCGGCAGACCCCTCCGCCCTCCGCGTTCCCGTCGTAACCTGGCAATCATGAACGAGTGCCCGCACGTCGCAGCGCTGCCGCACCCCGAGCCCGCCCCGATGAGCGAGACGTGTCTCGAATGCCAGGCGGCCGGCAGCCATCCTGTCCAGTTGCGGCTGTGCCTGCAGTGCGGGCACGTGGGCTGCTGCGACTCCTCGCCCTTCCAGCACGCGACGGCGCACTTCAAGGAGACCTCACACCCTGTGATGAGGACCTTCGAGCCGGGGGAGAGCTGGCGCTGGTGCTTCGTGGACGGTTCGATCGTCTGACGTTTGGGTACGTCAACCCGGCGCCCGTTCTTTCCAATTGGGCCTGCGCGACCCCTAGCCACTGTCCGTACTCATAGGCTTACTATGAGTGACAGCATCAGGCCGGGGTCCCCGGGACACGGAGCTGGGGAGCGCGGTAGCGTCACCGCAGAACGACGTGGGGCGTTACCCGTGTGACGCAGCCCGGACCACCGCTCGACGGCGGTCCCGGAACCCCGAAAGTGCTTGTACCACCTTGGAGGTGAGGGTGTCCCAGATCGCAGGCGAGCCCGGGAATCAGGACTTCGTGGAGGTCCGCCTTCCGGCTGCGGGTGCCTACCTGTCGGTGCTGCGGACGGCCACGGCCGGTCTGGCAGCGCGCTTGGACTTCACGCTCGACGAGATCGAGGACCTCCGCATCGCGGTCGACGAGGCCTGCGCGATCCTGCTCCAGCAGGCCGTGCCCGGCTCGGTGCTCAGCTGCGTCTTCCGGCTCGTCGACGACTCGTTGGAGGTGACGGTCTCGGCGCCCACGACCGACGGCCGGGCCCCGGAGCGGGACACCTTCGCCTGGACGGTGCTGTCGGCCCTCGCGGGCCAGGTGGACTCGACCGTCGCCGAGGACAACACCGTCTCGATCAGCCTCTACAAGAAGCGCGGCGCGGGACCCGGGCCGGCGTGAGGGACGGGGACGGGCCGGTGCGGGACGAAGAGCGCGGCACACGAGGCCGGCCCGCCGGCGGCAGGGAGGGGTTGCGCCGTATGACCACCGGAATCCCCGAACAGCAGGCCAAACCGCACCCGGAGGAGCCGGACCAGTCGGGTCCGCTCAGGGTGGCCGATGTGTCGGAGCAGGCAGAGCCGACCGCCAGGGACGAGCTCGAGCAGCTCTCCGGCCGGGGCGGCGGGCGACGGGCGGGAAACATGAGCGAGCACGTTCGGCACGATCCGCAGGACCGCAGCGGCGCACGCGCGATGTTCATCGAGCTGCGCACCCTGGACGGCGGCAGTCGGGAGTACGCGGAGCTGCGCAACCAGCTGGTCCGCATGCACCTGCCGCTCGTCGAGCACCTGGCCCGCCGCTTCCGCAACCGCGGCGAGCCGCTGGACGACCTGACGCAGGTCGCCACGATCGGCCTGATCAAGTCCGTGGACCGCTTCGACCCGGAGCGCGGCGTGGAGTTCTCCACGTACGCGACTCCGACGGTCGTCGGCGAGATCAAGCGGCACTTCCGCGACAAGGGGTGGGCGGTCCGTGTCCCGCGGCGCCTTCAGGAGCTGCGTCTCGCGCTGACGACGGCGACGGCCGAGCTGTCCCAGCTGCACGGCCGCTCCCCCACGGTCCACGAGCTGGCCGAGAAGCTGGCCATCTCCGAGGAGGAGGTCCTGGAGGGCCTGGAGTCCGCGAACGCGTACTCGACGCTGTCCCTGGACGTCCCCGACACGGACGACGAGTCCCCGGCCGTCGCGGACACCCTGGGCGCCGAGGACGAGGCTCTGGAGGGTGTCGAGTACCGCGAGTCCCTCAAGCCGCTCCTGGAGGACCTGCCCCCGCGCGAGAAGCGCATCCTGCTGCTGCGCTTCTTCGGCAACATGACCCAGTCGCAGATCGCGCAGGAGGTCGGCATCTCCCAGATGCACGTCTCCCGTCTGCTCGCGCGCACGCTGGCGCAGCTGCGGGAGAAGCTCCTCGTCGAGGAGTGACCACTCTCCGTAGTCGCCGTCGATGACCCTGCGGCGTTACTTCTGATCCTGGACGTTGCCGGGGCCCTGGATGCCGAGGGCCTCGGTCGTCGCCGGATTGACCAGGAAGACCAGCGAGGCGACGGCGCAGAGCGCGAGCACGATGCCGGCCGGGATCGCCAGACTGTCGGCCTGCAGCATCTGCCAGGCCACCGGAAGCGCCATGACCTGCGTGATGATCGCGGGTCCGCGGCTCCACCGCCGCAGCTTCAGCAGGCCCCGCGCGGCGAGCAGCGGAAGCAGCGCGAGGACGATCAGCGTGACGCCGCCCGTCCAGGCCTGCTGCGTGTCGTCGGACGATCCGGAGATGCCCAGCGCGAGCATGTAGACGCCCCCGGCGAGGAGGGCGAGCCCCTCCAGTGCGACCAGGGCAGCGGCGGCGGTCACCCGCGCGGGTCGCTGGCCCGGCTCGGGCGACGCCGGGGCTTCGGGGGTGCTTTTCCGCTGATTACTCACCCCTGCAGGGTAGCTCCGGGTGCGTCGGCCCCGGCACCTCGGTCTAGGCCGTGTAAAGAGCGCTAGGTAGTCTGCTTCGCATGCGTGCACTTCTCGTGGTCAACCCGGCGGCAACCACCACCAGTGCGCGTACGCGTGATGTGCTGGTCCACGCGCTGGCGAGCGAGATGAAGCTCGACGCGGTCACCACCGAGTACCGCGGGCACGCCAGGGACCTCGGCCGGCAGGCCGCGGAGAGCAAGGACATCGAGCTGGTCGTCGCCCTCGGCGGCGACGGCACCGTCAACGAGGTCGTCAACGGTCTGCTGCACCACGGCCCCGATCCGGACCGC